>DASYFE010000107.1:0-9264 GCA_036498585.1 Pyrinomonadaceae bacterium
TTTGAGAAACCTCGCGTTGCTCGTGCCTGCGATCGTTGTTTGGTTTGGTTATCGAAGAACAAGGAAGGAGTCGTTGATTGGCCAGCATTGAATTCTGGGGTGGCGTCGGCACTGTCACCGGTTCGAAGTATCTCGTCGTAACAGACAAGGCGCGTGTCCTCGTCGACTGCGGACTCTTTCAGGGTCTCAAAGAGCTGCGCGAACGAAACTGGCAGGATCCGCCGTTTGACCCGCACTCGCTCGACGCGGTCCTGATCACTCACGCGCACATCGATCACACGGGCTACCTGCCGCGCCTGGTCCAACAAGGCTTTCGTGGGCCAGTTTACTGCTCGCGTGGCACAGGCGACTTGCTAAAAATTTTATTACCCGACGCGGGCCGCTTGCAGGAAGAAGAAGCTGACTATCGCAATCGGCACAACCTGACCAAGCATAAGCCTGCGCTCCCGCTCTACACTGAAAAAAATGCCTACGCAGCGCTCGAGCTGGTGAAGCCTATGCCGAACACGGGCGAGACGTTTGAGCCCGCGCCTGGAATTCGCGCGAGTTTTAGAATCTCGGGCCATATTCTCGGATCGAGTCTCGTGTTGCTCGAGTTGGATGAAGGACGTCGAGTGCTTTTTTCAGGCGACCTGGGCCACTACGATCAACCGATCATTCGCGATCCAGTGCCGCCGCCGTCGTGTGACTACCTGCTCGTCGAATCGACTTACGGCGATCGTCTACACGACCCGGAAGATCCGAAAGTCGCGCTTGCGCGGATCATCAACGATGCCGCGCAACGTCAAGCGCCAGTTTTGATTCCCGCATTCGCTGTCGGCCGGACGCAGGAGATCGTTTACCTGATTCGAGAGTTGGAAGACGAGAAAGCGATTCCAGTATTGCCTGTCGCGGTTGACTCACCGATGGCCGCCGCAACCACACAGGCGTATGCGAACCGCAAGGAAGAGCACGACGAAGATTACGCAAGCGTGCTCACACAACAGAGCCACCCTTTGCGAACACACTCGATGAACACTGCGTCGTCACGCGAGGCGTCGAAACAACTCAACAATTTGAAAGGCGCACGCGTGATCATCAGCGCCTCGGGAATGATGACCGGCGGTCGCGTCTTGCATCATGCGATCAGACTCGTGCCGGATCCCGATGCGACGATCGTCTTCGTCGGTTATCAAGCGGCAGGCACGCTTGGGCGTCGCATACAGGAAGGCGAGCCGGAAGTGAAGATTCTCGGGCAGTGGGTTCCGGTCCGTTGTCGCATGGCGAAGATCGGCGGTTTCTCAGCACATGCTGACTGGGAAGAAGTTCTCCGGTGGCTCGAAGGTATGGAAGGCAGCGTGCCGCGAACAACGTTTCTGACGCACGGCGAGCCCGAAGCGGCAAACGCGATGGCCGGACATATCAAAGAGAAATTTGGTTGGAACGTACACGTGCCGCAGTATGGTGAGCGCGTCGAGTTGGTTTAACTCTGAGGACCGCAGAGAATATGTAATCTGTGGATGGTTTTTGTATACTGCCCGATTTCTAACGGGAGGAGCATTCATCGTTGAGCGTTCTAGTTGATAAATCTACACGCCTTGTCGTGCAGGGCCTGACCGGTAAAGAGGGAACCTTCCATGCGAAACAGATGGTTGAGTATGGAACGAACGTCGTCGCCGGCGTCACGCCCGGAAAAGGCGGCACTACGCACGAGGGAATTCCGGTCTTCAATACAGTTTCCGATGCGGTGAACGAAGCGGGCGCGAATGCTTCCGTGATCTACGTGCCGCCGTCGTTCGCCGCCGACGCCGTGATGGAAGCGGCTGACGCGGGAATTCCCGTGATCGTTTGTATCACTGAAGGTATTCCGACGCTCGACATGGTGAAGGTGAAGGAATATCTGAGGAACAAGCCTTTTCGTCTGATTGGTCCAAACTGTCCGGGCATCATCTCGCCCGGCAAGTGCAAGATCGGCATCATGCCGGGACACATTCATCGCGAGGGAAACATCGGCGTCGTCTCGCGCTCCGGAACGCTGACGTACGAAGCGGTCGGACAACTGACCGCGCTCGGTCTCGGACAATCGTCGGCGATCGGAATCGGTGGCGATCCGATCGTGGGCACGACGCACGTCGACGCCCTCCGACTGTTCCAGGAAGACGATGAGACGATAGGCATCGTGATGATCGGCGAGATCGGTGGCTCAGCAGAGGAAGAGGCCGCGGCGTTCGCAAAAGAGAACGTGACGAAACCGATCGTCGCGTTCATTGCAGGCCAGACAGCGCCGCCCGGACGGCGTATGGGACACGCGGGCGCGATCATCGCCGGTGGCAAGGGAACCGCCGCAGAGAAGATGAAGGCGCTCGATGCAGCAGGAATTCATGTTGTTAAGTCGCCGGCTGATATCGGCCAGGCAATGAAGAAAAACCTTTGACAGGATTTTCAGGATTTACAGAATTTACATGATTAAATCCTGTCAATCTTGTAAATCCTGAAATCCTGTCTAAAACTACCAATAGCAAATCAAATGTCTAACTTAACTTTCGGCATCATCAAACCTGACGCTGTGCGTGCGAATCACACCGGCTCAATAATCCAACGCATTCTCGACAACGGTTTCGGCATCCGTGGATTGAAGTTGATCCACATGACGCGAAATCAAGCAGAAGGCTTCTACGCCGTTCACCGCGAGCGACCGTTCTTCGCGGGACTGACGGAATTCATGTCGAGCGGCCCGTGCGTCGTCATGGCGCTCGAAAAGGAAGGCGCCGTCAAAGCGTGGCGCGATCTGATGGGCGCTACCGATCCCGCGAAAGCAGAGCCGGGCACGCTGCGCAAAGAGTTTGGCGGCTCGGTCGGCGAGAACGCCTGTCACGGCTCCGACTCCGACGAAAACGCCGCGATCGAAATCTCATACTTCTTCAGTCGTTTAGAACTCGTTTGAGCGAATGAAGTACTGTCCTGTTTGCAAAAGACGTTTTGACGAAGCATGGCTGAGCTTTTGTTCAGACGACGGTACGCCGCTCATTCAGGAGTTGACGCCACCCGCCGATCCAAACTGGGACCCGCGCATCCGCGAGCCGAAAGTTAAGACACAGGACGAACAGGAAACACAGTGGCTGCCACGAGAGCCGCCGCTTCCCGGTGGCTGGATTGCGCCAGACGAGCGACCGCCGATGAGTCCCGGCCCGTGGTCGCCTCCGCCTCCGCCGGCGCCGGCATACGTGCCCTTCAGGACACAGCAGAAGAGTCAGGGATTGGCTCTCGCGTCAATGATTACGGGCATCCTGGGGATCTTCATGTTCGGCTGTTTCTTTCCGATTCCGGGTGTCGTCGCGTTTGTGCTCGGCCTTGTCGCTCTCTCGCAGATCAAGAAGTCGCCGGAAAAGTTTGGTGGAAAGCCATACGCCACCGCAGGTGTGATTATGGGCGGAATCAGCATTCTGTTTTTGTGTGGCATGATCCTCTGGATAATTCTCAGCGCCGTCCTTAATAGTTAATTCGTCAGCGGTGGTTTAGAATTCCTGCGATGAAGCGCTGTTCTACCTGTAACCGGACATACACCGATCCCAATCTTAGTTTCTGTATCGACGACGGCACACCGCTGACAACAGTCGCGCCGGACGACGAGACGACTGTTGTAAAACCTCGTGGCAATGACGATAACGAGTGGAATGCGGTTGCTTACAGGCCGCCGACTCCTTACGCTCCGCCTGGCGCTCAGGCAAAACCGCGCCGGCGTGTGTGGCCGTGGGTGGTCGGCATTGCGGGCGCATTCGTTCTTGGCCTGCTGGCGATCTCGGTCGCCGCGCTGATTATGGTCCCTCGGTTAAAGACGAGGCAGGATCAACGAACGTCGGCGCCTATCCACGACCCGTCGAACTCGAACAGTGTTCCTGCCAACATCAACGCAAACAGCAATTCGAGTAATAACGTCAACACTCCACCACCGTCGAATCAGGAGCAGGTGCTGGCCCACTTGAAGGACCTCGAGAACGAGTGGATGGTGGCGAACATCAACGCCGACAAGAAGAAACTCGATCTGATTCTGGCGGATGATTATGTCGGCCAGTCAGGTCCCGAAGGCGGGCTGGAAACGAAAGCGGAGTATCTCAAGAGAACAGAACGTGATGATCAAATCCAGAAATGGGAGATGAGTGAAGAGAAGCTGACGCTGACCGGAGATCGCGCGACGTTGGCGGGAATCGTAACGTTCTTTCTTCGTGATGGTCGTGTAGGAAGTTTTGATTTTAAGGACAAGTTTGTTTGGCGCGAAGGCAGGTGGCAGGCGACCGGCTCTGAATTGACGGCGCGAAAACCGCCTGTCGGTACTAATCTCTAAGATGAGTCGTTGTACAAGATTTACATGTTAATCCTGAAAAATTTTGTAAATCCTGTCAAAGGTTTTTATGTCGATTATCACTGACGTTATCGAATCAACTAAAGCAATCATTCAGGGAATGGGTGTGACTCTGTCATACATACCCAAACGCAAGTGGACAGTCGAATATCCCGACGACCCGGTGACCCTGCAGCCGCGTTATCGCGGTCAGCACCTTTTGCACGTCGACGAGCTCGGGCGCGAGAAGTGTGTCGCCTGTTATCTCTGTGCGGCGGCGTGTCCGTCGGAATGTATCTACATCGTTGCGGCAGACGATCCGCGTCCACCCGAACAGCGCATCGGTGTCGACGAGCGTTACGCCGAGGTCTACAACATCGACTACGGGCGTTGCATCTTCTGCGGCTTCTGTGTCGAAGCGTGCCCGAAGGACGCGATTACTCACGGCTACAACTTTGAGCTCTCTGTTTACAGCCGCGCCGATCTCCTCAAGACGAAAGACGATCTGCTGATCACGAAGCAGCTACAGTCGAAGAACTACCGTGTGGCCCAGTCGCATGAAGATGTCGATTCGGAGTACAAGGAAGTCTAACCTGTGGAATCTCTGTTGAATGCCTCTCCGCGAGTATCACAAACGATGGGAGTTTGATCTCAAATCGAGTCCTGAGAGACTTTGGCCTTACATCGCTGACACCAACCGGTTCAATCGCGACACGGGCGTGCCGCAGATCGACGTAGGTCCTGCCGACAAACAGCTCCGCAACGCGCGCCGCAAGCTACGACTCGGATTCTACGGTCTGCCTGTCGAGTGGGAAGAGCAGCCATTCGAATGGGTGAAGCCTGTGCGTTTCGGGGTCGAGCGTGTTTACAGCAAAGGCCCACTCGCGCGTTTGCGAATGCGCGCGGAGTTGACGCCAAAGTCGGACGGCGGCACGCATTTGATTTATGAAGTATGGTCGACGCCGCGAAACATTCCCGGGGCAGTCGCGATACCGATGCAATTGAACTTCGTCGTCGCGCGCCGGTTTCGCGAGTACATTCAGAAGTATGACGACGTTGCGTTTCAGGGTCTTGCAGTCGAAGCCGCTGCGCCGAATACTTCCCAGTCAACGTTTGATCTACAACGCCTCGCAACACTCAAGCAGAAACTGATTTCGGATCTCGATACGGAGCAGAAGCTTGCGGTGGGCGAGCGTTTGGCTGAGTTTCTGGAACGCGGTGACGATTTCGAAGTCTCGCGCATTCGACCGTACAAGCTTGCTGACGAATGGCGTGAGCCCCGGCGACTCGTGCTTGAAGTGTGCTTGCGTGCGACGCGTGTCGGGTTGCTGGATTTTCAATGGGATCTGCTGTGCCCGTTGTGTCGTGGTCCACAGGAAAGCGGTCTCTCGTTAAAAGACATCAAGACTGACGTTCACTGCGAAACGTGCAAGATCGATTTCACTGTCAACTTCGATCGTTACGTGGAGCTAACGTTTCGTCCGAATCCGTCAGTGCGACGCGTCTCCGTCTCGCCATACTGCATTGGCAGTCCGAACTGGACGCCGCACGTCGTCGCACAGCAACTTCTGCCGGCAGGTAACACGCGCGAGGTGTTGTTGCCGCTCGAATCCGGCAGTTATCGACTGCGTGCGCTCGAGCTGCCCGGATCGCAGGATGTTACTGTGTCGCCGGAAGGTGAGAAGTCTGCGCACGTTACGCTTTCGCGCAATGGTTGGAGCGAGGAACCTTTGCAGGTTAACGAGCAATTTATCCTAACCGTGCAGAACGAGACTGACGCCGAACAGCTCGTGATCCTCGAACGGCTCGAATGGAGCGACCAGGCGACAACGGCGGCTGAAGTAACAGCGCTGCAAATGTTTCGCGATCTATTCGCGGCTGAAGCGTTGCGACCCGGCGAGCAGATTTCCGTCGGCACCCTGACTGTACTCTTCACTGACCTGCGCAACTCAACCCAGCTCTACCGCGAGATTGGCGACGCGACTGCGTTCGGGCGCGTGATGAGTCACTTCGACGTCGTGAGAAAATCGATCGCTGATCACGACGGCGCGCTCGTCAAAACGATTGGCGATGCGGTGATGGCGGTCTTTCGATCCGCTGCCGACGGTTTGCTTGCGATGCTTGAAGTGCAGCAAGCGCTCGCCGAGCCCGGCGACGGCGGCAGACCATTGCAACTGAAAGCCGGACTCAACACCGGCCCGTGCATCGCCGTCACGCTCAACGATCGGCTTGACTATTTTGGCTCTACCGTAAACATGGCTGCGCGTCTCGAATGTCTCTCATCCGGTTCTGACGTGATAATCTCACGCTCGGTTTACGAAGATCCGAGAGTGCAGGAGCTCATCGCGCAGGATCAATTCGACGCGGCGCCGTTTGATATGAAATTGAAAGGTTTCGAGAACGAAAGTTTTGAGCTATGGAGGGTCAGTAGGCGCTGATGCCCGCTCTCCTGGCTGCTCAGGAAGTATCAAAGATCTACCAGATGGGCAGTAACAATGTTACCGCCCTCGACAACGTCTCGCTCGAAATCAACGAAGGCGAGTTCGTCGCGATCCAGGGAACGTCCGGTTCCGGCAAGTCGACATTACTAAACATGTTTGGAGGACTCGATCACCCGTCGCAGGGTGAAATGTATTTTGCGTCGAGACCGCTCGGGCCGTTCACGAAGAAAGAGATGGCGCGTTACCGGCGATTCTCGGTCGGGATGATCTTTCAGCAGTTCAATCTCATTCCCACGATGACTGCGCGCGAGAACGTTTCGCTCGCGCTTGCGTTTGGTGGCTTGCGTGGTGAGCAGCGACGTGCACGCTCGCGTGAGTTGCTGGCGCGTGTTGGTCTTGCAGATCGGATTGAGCACCGGCCTTCGGAGCTTTCCGGCGGCGAGCAACAGCGCGTCGCGATTGCGCGCGCGCTCGCGAACAATCCGAAAGTGTTGCTGGCGGATGAGCCGACGGGAAATCTCGACTCGATTCGCGCGCGCGAGCTTTTGTCGTTGTTGCGCGACATGGTGAATCAGGATTCGTTGACGATCCTGATGGTCACGCACGATCACGAGCTGGCAAACAGCTTCGCCGACCGCATCGTGTTTATGAAGGATGGACGTGTGGTCTGAGCGCCGAGCACAGAACCGAGCGCGGTAGCGCCGGGTCAACTTCCGACATGACGCCCTCGATGCGCTTGACCCGGCGCTACCGCGCTCGGTTCTGTGCATTCGGCGAAGACCAAAAATTTCGGAGGATCTATGTCAGAACCGGTTACTCAAATGACGCTCGAGGCGCTGCGCTCAGTGCCGCTGTTCGCCTCTCTCGACGACGACGCGGCGCGCGATCTGCGCAGTCTGCTTTCCGACAAGCGAGTGCCACAAAACACGCGTCTCTTTCGTCAGGGCGATAAGGGCGACGCGATGTATCTGATCGAGAGCGGGCGCGTGCGTATCAGCATTCGCGACGAAGAAGATCAGGAAGTTATTCTCGCTGAGCTGGCGCAGGGCGACTTTTTCGGCGAGATGTCGATCATCGACGGCCGTCAGAGATCGGCGGATGCGAACGTCATCGATGACGCACAACTCGCAATTCTCTCGCGCGATGTGTTTCTCACGTTCGTGCGTAGTAATCCGGATGTGGCGCTCGAGATGTTGAGCGCCCTCACTGACAGGCTGCGAAGAACTGACGAGCTGTTGCGCTCGAGAGTTTCACGTAACGTGAACGACGAACAGAAAGCGCGATTGACTGTCGCCGATCGCGCGGCGGATTTGATCGCGGAGTTTGGCGGTAGCTGGAAATTTATCATCTTGTCGATCGCGCTCATCATCTCCTGGATTATCTTCAACACATTCATCCTGATTCGCGGTTTCGACCCGGCGCCGTATGCAATGCTTAATCTCGTGCTCGCGGTAATCGCCGGCATGCAGGCGCCGATCATCATGATGTCGCAGAACCGGCAGGGCGAGAAAGACCGGCTCCGCGCGGACCTCGATTACCAGGTTAATTTGAAAAACGAGCTCTCGTTGGCCGAAGTGTTACGTCGTTTGGATGTGCTCGAGAGTGAACGCTTGCCGAAACTGCTTGATGATGTGAGAGCACAAATCAAATGATCAGAGCCATCTTCTTCGACTTCAACGGCGTCATCATCGACGACGAAACCATTCAGATGAAGGCCTACCAGGAAGTGTTGAGCGGCCACGAGGTCGCGTTGACTGAGGAGTTGTATTTCGGCGCGCTCGGTATGGACGACAGGACGTTTGTCCGCTCGATGTTTGAGCACGCGAAGAAGCCTCTGAGCGATCCGTTGCTGGAGGAAGTGCTCGGTGCGAAGACCGACTTGCACCGGCAGATGATCGAAGAGTTGCCGCTGTTTCCAGGTGTGTTGAAGTTTCTGAAGTCGGCTTCGCGCGAGTTTCAGCTTGGACTGGTGAGTATGGCGAATTTGACCGAAGTTAGTTACGTGTTTCAGCGCGCGAATCTCACGCCGCTGTTTTCGGTGATTGTCACGGCGGAAGACGCGTCGGTGTGCAAGCCTGCGCCTGATTGTTACCTAACGGGACTGTTGAAGCTTAACGAGTTGCGACAGCAAGAGCGCGAGTTGCCGCTACTCGCATCGGAATGTCTGGCGATTGAAGACTCGCCGCCCGGAATTCAATCCGCGCGCGCCGCGGGGATGCGGACGCTCGGCGTAACGAATACTGTCTCAGAAGAAGCGTTACGTGCCGCCGGCGCTGACGTCGTGACGAAGAGTCTTGCTGATTGGAACGTCGATGCGGTGAAGTTAGTTTTTAGACAGGATTAACAAGATGTTTCAAGATGAACATGCTTTGCCCGAAAAGTCGTCATACATGTCCTTCTCTGTGCAACCTCTGTGTCCTCTGTGTCTCTGTGGTTGACGATTGCTTAGGAAAAACAACCACAGAGACACAGAGGACACAGAGGTTGCACAGAGAAATCAGACTT
>DASYFE010000108.1:0-13166 GCA_036498585.1 Pyrinomonadaceae bacterium
GCGCCGACAATTCACCGCTGCTCGCGTCAACGTGCTAACATCCCGGCGCCAGGCATGTGCCCCTGTAGCTCAGCGGATAGAGCATCTGCCTTGTTGGAGCCTTAATGGGGAATTGTGCGGTCGGAACCCATTGAGTGGACGACCCTGTATGCGGGGACGCCCTGAGAGCCTCCGGTACTTCGATCTCTGGTCCAAGTAACAAGCCGTGAGGATTGGGTAATCCGCAGGAAACCTGCCGGCAATGGCGGCGAGGGATCCTCAGAGACTATACGGGTCGGGACTGAGACGTCCAAGATATAGTCCAGCCAGCAACCCCAGCTTTGACGGGCGGTCAGGGAAAGCCTGATGCTGGAAGCTAAGCAGAGGGCCGCAGGTTCGAGTCCTGCCGGGGGCACTTACATTCCAGTTTGTGGCGGCATTAGCTCAGTAGGTTAGAGCGCCAGATTGTGGATCTGGAGGTCGTGGGTTCGAGACCCACATGCCGCCCCACGCCACCAGAAGAATTTTTAGCCACAAAAAAGCACAAAAGATCTTTTAACAAGTTAAGGCGCTGAATTCTCCCACACGAGAATTAGGCGCCTTAACTCATTAAACCATTTTGTGGCTAATCTATTTCTTCCTCTTCCTGATCGTTCTTCTTTATCGAGTACGTGTCGAGATACTGAGCGTCGTGGCCGCGGGCGATGAGGATATATCCGGAGTGGCCGCGGCGTCCCTCAATCTCCCACGTGAATTTGTGATTGCCTGGAGTGACGCTGCGCTGCGCTGACTTCATATCGGCAACTTCCTGATAACGAATGCGTGGCCCATCTGTGCGCGCGATCGCGGTGACGTAGCGCACACGGTTGTCGGCGTCGTAACCGACAAGCAAGTGCGAGATCCGCACGTCCTTGACGGCCCAAACTTCCTGCCGCTTTCGTGTCTCTTTCTCCAGACTGCCGATTGATTTCAGACGAGCGACAGCGTCGTCGCGTTTCATGTCGAGACTGATGCCCATGATCTCGGGGCGTGGCCGGGCAGCGGCCACGCTCACGAGAACACCGATCACGAGCAACAGTGAAAGACTCAATAGACTTTTCATGGCTACTTGGTCTTCACACTCGCAACGTTGGAATAACCAGACTTGCCACCGCTGTTCACTGCCCGGACGCGGTAGAAGTAGGTTGTCTTTCTAAACAGAGTGTTGTCAGTGTAGCTCCGCACGTTCGCTGCGACAGTGGCCACCTGGATATAACCTCCAGACATCGACGTCGAGCGCTCGATCGCAAAGCTCTCCTCGTTGTTTGAATTGTCAGCCCAGCTCAAACTCGCCGAGCCTTTGCCACCGCTCGTCACTGCCAACGATGACGGCGCTGCCGGACGTGACTGGCACGCCGCATTTCCGATCAACGTGTAACCAACTGCCGTACTCGGACTGCCGTAGTTCGCATTGTCCGGCACGAGGGCAACCACCGGCACACGCACGAACATACGCGACAGCCTGCCACCTGCCTGCGGATTGCCGATTTTGTTATTCGATACGACGAGCGTGATCGTGTCTGTCTGCGTGTTGTAGTTACTGCCCGCGTCGAGATTACCGACAGTCGTCGCCGTGCCCGCAGTGTTGTCTGTATTGTGGATGTAAGTGCCGTACTTGAACGTGACCGCTCCGAGCAGGTCAGTTCTCATATCGACAAAGTATCCGTTGTTATCAGCGCCGGTGAAATACACGCGCCACTGCGTGTTTGGAGTGAGCGGATCCGCGAGATCGCCCATCTTCAAACTGAACACGAGCTTCTGCGAGCCGTCTGCGGAATAAGGCTCCGCGATCGACAGCGAGCGAATATCGTGGCCACCGATCTGATCCAGTGCGTCACCTGCCGGGTCAGTCATTATCGTGACACCTAAGCCACTGCACGGAGTTTCGTTCGTGGCCGGTGTTATATGAGGCGACGAGGCGCCTTCGCCATTGGCATTCGACGCCGTCACGCGATAGTAAAAGTTTCCGCTTCCTGCATCGTTGTCGATGTAAGAGTTAACGTCCGCGCTAAAACTCGACAACAGACTCTCCGCGCCACCTTCGACGCCTCGATACAGACGATAGCCTGTGATTGGCGAGCCACCATCTTCCGGTACGGACCACGCCAGGTCCACCGCATCGCCATCTCTCATTGCGACGAGCAGCGGCGATTCCGGCGTCGCGTTCCCCGGCGGATCAAATGCTGCGTACAAGCGCTTGCCGCCTGTCTGACGAATGATGGTCGCTTTGTCCGCGCCGTCGTTATCGAGACTATCGATCTTGCCGTCGCCATTGCGATCGACTCCGCGAATGCATTCGGCAGTTACACAGCCGTCAGCAAACCCTGCGAGCACGCGGCCTTGTTTATCAACCGTAACATCGTTGAAATCGAGAAGATTGCGCGTGCCTGACGGACAGGTCGTGCCCTGCGTACAAACAACACCGCGCTGAACGGGATCATTTGGCGTCGCGTTGGCCGTCACCCAGGTCGCACCGCCGTCGTAAGTCGTGGCTATATAGCCATACCAGGTCCCGGGGAACGTCAGATCAGTTCCTCTACCACTCGCGCCCGGCGTGCTCGTGCCAAGGAAGAAGAAAGCAGCGCGATTGCTGTCGCCGCCGACCACTGCTGGGAAGACCGTGTTCTGAACGCCTTGCGAAGCGCCGACGTCCTGCACGTTTTGCCACGTCGCACCACGATCGTGTGAGACGGCAACGCGAGCATGTCCATCGCCATCAGCGAAGCCTAAATAGACTGTGCCGTCCGCGCCGATGCCGACTGAAGGATCAGTGTCACCCGCGGTGCTTCCGTCGACCGTGCGAATGGTCCACGAAAGACCGTTGTCTTCTGAAACGGCGACGCCCTGTTTGCCGCCGCAGGATTTGTTCGGCACGTAAACAGTGCCATCGGGCGCGACTTTGATGTGACCGTGCAGTCCATCGCACTGCGCGAGCGTCCACATCGGAATCGCAACACCGAACGTCAAACCACCATTGTCGCTACGCGCGATCTCCGAGAGACCGACGTCCTGCGAGGCGTAATAGATTGCGTTCGGATAGAGCTGTCCGCTTAGTCCGGGTAGCTGAATCGCACCGCCTTTGAGACTGCCGTCGGGATTCTTTGCGTAAGGACCGCCGCCGATCGTCTGGTGGTCGACGCCCGAGTTGATGCCAGAGCCCTGACTGATGTTCCAGCTTGCTCCGTCATTATCGGTGAAGGCCACCGCACTCGCTTTACCAAGCAGTTGAGAAACAAAGGTGCGATTGGTGCGGTTTGGTCCTGCATCGCTGTCCGTGAAAAGAATCGGGTCAAGTGTGGTGATCGAGGTGGTTGGTGCGCTGACGTCTTCCCACGTTGCCGCCGCTGGTGACGCCGTGTCGTCCCACTTGATGCGCAACGTTTGCAACGAAGAGACAAACATGGCGGCGCCGGTGTTCCAGTTCACGCCGATGGTTGGCTCGCCTGCCGAGTTACCCAACGCCGGTGGCGCTGCGTAGTTTGTGTAATGTGGCGCAGTTTCTGTTGATGGCGTCGGCGTTGGCTGCGGCGCCGCTTTGTTCTCGATCGTCGCGCTGCCGTGATACTGATCGACCGCTGTCGCTAAATAGTAAACTGCATGAACCGTGTAGACGCCCGTGCCGCTGACCGACGGATCGATCGTCGTGTCTTCCCACGTCAGCGGATCGGTCGGCGACGTCGCGCCACGTCCGGAGTTGGCGACGACAGGTCCGGAGTTCGAGTCTTTGTGAATGTAGAGATCGTAATCCGTGACTGGAAGCTGCCATTCAATCTTTATGTGAATCAGCTTGCCGGCCCAGTCTGCCGTTGTTCCACCGACTGTTAAAGTGAACGTGTCGCAGGTTAAACCTTCCTGACACAGATCCTCGCTACCAATAAGCAAAGGTGCGTTGAGAGCTCCACCTGCGACGGCGGTGCCTGTCCAGGTAAGAGCTGTGGTGGCCGTCGGATTAATAGTTCCGCCGGTCGGGTTGGATGCGCGCGTGCTGTTGAGCCCGGGCAGCGCAATTGTAAGTAGCGCGAGAATGAAACCAACTGCTATCAAAGCGCGCCATATAATATTCCTCTGTAGCTTGGGATTATTTTGACGGGTCATCTGCTTTTCCTCGCATCAACGGAGCCACGACAAACTATCGTTCGTCGTATCGTCGGGGGCTCCAATGTTTTACCGCTTGTGGGGTACGGGTGTCGGGTACGAGTAATGCAAACTGCAGAAGGTGGTTTAAAGGGAAATCGTAACGAAATGTTGGAGAACACCTTGTAGTGTTCTTGTGAGAATAATGGGGTTTTCTTGCAATCCGTGCTTGCAAAACTCACAAGATTGCTCTTCTCTGCGCAACCTCTGTGTTCTTTGTGTCTCTGTGGTTAATTATTCAGCAATAAACTCACCACAGAGACACAGAGGACACAGAGGTTGCACAGAGAAGGCGCGGCGTTATTTAATGAGCGCTGAAGATTAACGAGAGGATCAATCGATGCCGGACGAGCAAAGAGTCGCTAATAATTCACAAACCTACGTCGCTGACGCCGACACTTTTCAGTTTGAAACAATGGAACAGGCAAACGGGCAGGCGACGGTGATTCGTTTCCGGCTGGACGATCCGCGCTATCACGCGGGTGACGTACTCGTGGTGCTAAGCGGCAGTGAGATTCACTTTCACGGCATGATTGGACAATTGGCTGACGGCTGGGCTATCGCAAGCGATCGACGTGGATCGCTTCTGGCTGCGACGGTTCAGTAGCTCCTACCTCACATATCCTGACGGATACGCGACGCGCACACCCTGAGTCGAAGATTTCACTTCGATTTTATGGAATCCCTTGCCCAGATGCGTCGAAAGAAAAGTCAGCGCGGCCTGTTTCTGTAATGAGGTATCCAGCTCGCGTATAAAAGGCACAAAACTCACGGGCGCGCCCGTACCCTGGAAGAAAGGTATGCCGCCAGTCTCATCCGACAACCGCTGCAACGAGCTCTGCGCATTACTAATCAGCACCGGGTTCGCCGCCGCCACGATCGTCGGCGAGTAGAAGCTGTAGATCGCAACGCCGCGTCGCTGCGACTCATTTATTGCTCGCTGCAGGTCTACACTCTGCGTTGGTGACGACGAATCAATGCCACGCGAGATGTCCAAACCATCAGATACGAGCAATATCGCACGGCGGCCGAGTGGCTGCCCTTCAAATCGTTTCAGCGCTTCAATAACTTCAACGTAAGGATTATATGGACTGTTAACGGCGGAGCCTGTCGGTGGTCGCAGTACGCTCGCCGCTTTCTCTAGATCGGTCGTAAATCGCTGTTTGACTTGCAGACTTCCAGTGCGGAGGTAACCCACCATTACGCGCGAACCCTTCGGCAGTTTGCGAATGAAATCCGCCATATCCTTGATCTCATTTCCGACAGACGGCACAAGATCTTCCTGAATCAACACCACGAGTGTGATCGGTGAATTGGTGCCGATACCTCTGAGCGAGATGATGGTCTGCGGCTCGCCGTCCTCGTGAATCGATAAATCGATGTTCTGTAATTCAGTTTCCTCTTTGACCCGGATCGTAACCGGAACGGTGACTGGTTTGCCGGGACCGTGCGTGGCGCCGTCGCCCGTAACGCTTTGAGGCTGGCCAAAGGCTGACGAGGCGAACACGACAAAGCCAACGGCGATGGACAACTGCAAAACGGTCAGGTGGAGTCGTCGGAGCGTCTTCATTGAATTTCCTCTATGGTACGGGCGACATTATACTGATGTTATGAAGGAAGCGCTTGTGACGAGCCAGTCGAAAGGGAAACTTTCCGGCAAAGATGCCACGACGGCACGATTGCTGAAAGTTGCGCCCTGGATTGCCATGGCAGCGACTTCGCTTCCGGCCCCGCTGGTATTCCTTGTCCTATTTCTTAGCGCGACGGCCACAGACACGGCTGCCGTCTATCTCTTGCTGGCCGGTCTCTCTTTGACACTCGGATTTGCGCTGGGATTAGTAATCGCGTTGCTTCTGTTCCTGTATCGCAAGCGATGGCTCTCCAAATTACGAGACCGGTTAGCATCGGATGGAATCACGGCGAGTGAGGTTGTATGGTTCCGTTCGGAATTGACGTCGGCTGAGCGGGCGGCGCTGGCTGAAATCGAGCAGAGTAACCCGCTCCTGGCCGATGCTTATGCCGAAACGCTGGCAAACCGGCTGATGGCGTCCCGCATTATTTCGCGGTCTAAGCGGGAAATGTTGCGAGTGGAGCGGCAAATCAACCGGGCGCGGACGCTCCATACGCCCGAGTCTGCTTCGTTACAGAAGGAGTTAGCGGACGACCACGAGCGGCTGCAACACCTGAAACAACAGGCTACCGATCACCTTGCAAAGGCCAAGACGCGTCTCCAGACGATCGAGGCGACGGCGCGACGCAGGTTAACCGAAGGTGAAACGGACATAATGATGCAGCGCTTGGGGAGTGCGCAGGACCAATTGCCGTTGGTGCTGGAGATTGCCCAACTGGAACAACAAGCACTACGCGAAGCCACTGATGAAAGCGTCACTAGTCAGCCTTAGACAGGATTTACAAGATTTTTCATGACTGACAAGATCATCCTGTAAATCATGAAAAATCTTGTAAATCCTGTCTAAGGCTGACTAGACGGTAAACGCCGGGCGCGAGGCGATCAGCGAAGCCTTCGTCAACGAGTCCCCAATTTCCTAGTCCGGCTTCGGGTGAGCGGAGGCCAGTGACGCGCGCCAACTCCCCGCGCAAAGTCATCCCGGCTCCGACCAGATAAGAACGCGCGATCTCTTTCAACGCCTCGTCCCTTCCCACATTCTCTTTAAGCTGGTCCGCAAAACGCGCCTCGGGAATCGACCAGATGTAGGTAAAAGTCGGCTCATACAAAACTTCCGTCGGAATTAACTTCAACGACCGTTGTAACTCAGTCATCGCCTTATCAAAGCGAGCCCGCTCGCGAACACCACTCTCCTCACGCAAGTCGCGCGAGGCCATTTCCCACTCACGCCGCATGATCTTGAGTATCGTCTGGGCATCCGCCGACAGCATCTTCTTCTCCAGCTTGCGCGGCATTCCCCAGAGCGCATTGAAGCACGGAAGCAAACGCGGCGCGATAAACGTCGAGCGACCACGGAGCAGCTTTCCGTAAAAGCACTTCCCACGTCGCATCACATCGTCCTTGATGCTCCAGGCCATACGACTCTCCGGATCCTTCTGCACGTTGCGCGGCATGTGCGCGTCGCGCCGGCCACAGACAGCCACGTAAAGCGATGGTCCGGGACGCCGCGAGTCGGTCAAAGTCTCACAGAATCCGACTTCTTCAATGAAGCGCTCGGCGGTGTAAACGTCGTCGACACGGTTTTCAGGATCGCGTCGCCACATGCGATCGCGATGGACCTCGATCTCATCAGGAAGCACTTGAACCATGGCCCGATTCTATCAAAGTGAATTAAGGGACCAGTCAACCTGAGCAGATCGGTCAGCGGTTGGTCCATGGCCGATCTTCATGTAAAAGCAGTTAAGTGGTTGCTACACAACGTTCTACGTCAATTGAGCGAGCATGGCACGGTCTTCGCACAGGCGGGTGCGCCGGTTGTTTGTCCAGAACCGGCAAAACCTCGGTACGGAGATTACGAACATCGTGACATCGATTCAAAGAACAAAACGCTTCCTGGTGCTGGCCTTGCTGGCAAGCCTCACACTGGGACCAAGCCTGCTGGGCGGCAACGTCTTCACCGCCTACGCGAAAGGCAACGAGTCCCGCGGAAGCAAGGGTGCAAAGCCGGTCAAGGTCGCCTCAAACCTCAGCGAAATGCTCGCCGGCAAGAACAACGGTAGCCTGGTTAAAGTAATCCTCCAGCTCAGCGACAAGCCCAGTGGCCAACTCAACGCCCTGCTGAGCGCCAACGGTGTCAAGATCAGAAGACATTTCAACAACCTCAACTCTTTTGCCCTCGAATTGCCCTCTAACGTAGTTGATGCTCTCGTTAATTTTCCTGAAGTTGCTTTCATATCACTCGACAGCGAAGTTATGACTCTCGGTGGCCATATCGCCACCACCACCGGCACTAATAACGTGCGCTCGATGGCCGCCGACGGCGCACTCGACGGCAACGGAATCGGAATCGCGATCGTCGACTCCGGTATCTACGCTGCACACACTTCTTTCACCGATACACAAACCGGCCAGTCACGAATCGTTGTTAGCCAGGATTTCACTGGTGAAGGCCGCACGGATGATCCCTACGGTCACGGAACCCACGTCGCAGCGGCGGCAGCCGGAAACGGAATCGTCGCTCAAGGCCAATACATCGGCATCGCTCCGCGAGCCAGGATCGTCAACCTGCGCGTTTTGAATTCGCAGGGCGTCGGCTCAGTCTCGAGTATTCTCGCGGCGTTCAACTGGCTGCTTTCGAATGCAGCCGCTTACAACGTTCGCGTAGTTAATCTCAGCCTCGGCATGCCGGCAGTCAACTCATATAAGTTTGACCCGCTCTGCGTTGCGGCGCGCGCGCTTGTCGATCGCGGCATCGTCGTTGTCGCAGCGTCCGGTAATAACGGAAAGAACAGCGCGGGCCAGAAGGTTTATGGACAGGTTCACTCACCCGGCAACGAGCCGTCGGTGATTACGGTCGGCGCAGTCGACACGCGCGGAACCGACCAGCGCGGCGACGATACGATTGCGACTTACAGCTCGCGTGGTCCGACGCGCAGCTTCTGGACCGACGTCAACGGCGTCAATCATTACGACAACCTCATCAAACCGGAAATCGCAGCTCCCGGTAACAAGACTGTATTCGCCGAGTCGCCCAATAGTTACCTGCTCACGCAGAACCCGGCACTGGACGTCAAAGTCAGCGGCGTTGCGACGCGCAGGCAGATGATGCTCAGCGGCACCTCGATGGCTTCTCCGCTCGTGGCAGGAGCTGCGGCTCTGATGTTTGAAGCCAATCCGACTCTCACCCCAAATTTGATCAAAGTGCTGTTGATGTACTCCGCGCAACAGCTTCCCAACTACAACATGCTCGAGCAGGGCGCAGGCGAGCTCAACGTCGATGGCGCAATTCGTCTCGCGAAGCTTGTTCGCACCACTATCAACAGCTCGACTACGCTTGGATCATCGCTGTTGACTGGTCCGGCGCCAGCGCCGCAAACCAGCATCGCGGTCCCGGGTGGCGTTTACACGTTCCAGTGGTCGCAGGGCGCGATCATCGGCCAGACCTTTGCAACCGGCCCGGCGCTCATCAATGAATACCAGAAGGTCTATGCGAAGGGCGTGTTGATTAACGATGGCGTGTTAGTCGGTGATGGCGTTCTGGTTTCTGACGGCGTCCTGGTCTCCGATGGCGTTCTGGTCTCCGATGGCGTGCTGGTTTCTGATGGTGTCCTTGTCTCCGACAGCGTATTGGTTGCGAATTCCGCGATGATGACCAGAGGCGTTCTTGTTGGCGACAGCATCATCGTAAGCAACGGCGCCATACTAGGTATGGGCCAAAAGTTATTCTCGACCAACCTGCTGGCCGTCAACGGCGTACTCGTCGGCGATGGCGTGCTGGTTGGTGACGGCGTCCTGGTTAGCGACGGCGTGCTCGTTAGCGATGGCGTTCTTGTCAGCGACGCGATTCTCCAGGCGTTCAACGCGCTCACGAGTGGCGACGCTACTACTTCCATGGCGATTGTGCCCGACGACTTAACGGATTACCTCGGTTACTAAACAGAGATAACCAATGTTGCAGACGAGCACACTTGAGATGAACAAGTCAGTTTCAGTCGCACGGCTGACGAACAGCGACACAGCGGAAGTTCTTGAGTTCTTAGCGCAGCGCCCGATTCACACGATTACGATGATGGGAATGATCCACGACAACGGAATCGTCAGTCCATTCAATCGCGGCGCGTTCTACGGCTGTCGCGACTTGAACGGCCAGCTCGAGGGCGTAGCGCTCGTGGGCCATGCAACGTTGATTGAAACGGTTTCAGATCGAGCACTCGCAGCCCTTGCGCAAGTCGCGCGCGAATGCCCCGGCACGCACATGATCATGGGCGAGAAGGAACGCATTGCCGACTTCTGGAATCACTATGCAGACACCGGTCGCCGCCAGCGTTCGGCTTGTCGCGAGTGGTTATTTGAGCTAAGCCGTCCGGTGGAGGCTCGTGGAGAAGCTGACGACCTCAGGCCGGCGACTGTCGATGAGTTGGAGCTCGTGATGCCGGTTCAGGCCAAGCTTGCTTATATGGAAAGCGGAGTCAATCCGTTGGAAGTCGATCCAAAAGGTTTTCGCGAGCGTTGCTTGCGACGTATCGAACAAGGAAGAACATGGGTAGTAGTTGAAAACAACCTCCTGGTTTTCAAAGCAGACGTCATTTCGAAGACTCCCGAAGTCAACTATCTCGAAGGCATCTGGCTGCGTGAAGATCGTCGCAATAAGAATCTGGGGACGCGCTTCATGTCAGAGCTGATGCGACGGCTGTTGGAAAATACCAGATCAGTCTGCCTGCTGGTAAACGAAACGAATGAGTGGGCCCAGGGCTTTTATCGCAAATGCGGATTTCACTTCCGCGCCACTTATGAAACCATCTTCCTACCCAGGAAGGAGCCAGTGCAGAACTAACTCTTTCATCGCCCGATCTAGCCTGATAAAGGCACATTTCCCCCCTCATCAGACATGACATCAATGTCATCGACATTCATGTCATCCCAGCGCCATGGAAAATAAATTCTTCCGGCCATTCCTCCTCGTGGTAGTTACAAGCGGTAGCCTCGCGTTTGTTTATTCCGCGCTTCAGATCGACTTCCACCAGTTTGATTCTCACTTCGCGGTGTTGGTCGCGATGGCTTTGCTGCTCACGTCGCGCATCACGATTCCGATTCCGCGTTTCAGCTCGCAAATTTCAGTCTCTGACACGTTCGTCTTTCTGGTTTTATTGCTTTACGGTGGCCCAGCGGCAGTAGTGATGGGCGCGCTCGAGGCGGTTGTGTCGTCACTGCGCTTCAGTCGGCGTCTGAGGACCGTCGCGTTCAACTTTGGCTCCTCCGCCGCCTCAATCTTGATAACGAATAGTGTGATGCGATTGGTCTACGGCAACGTACTCGATCTGCGCTCGAATCCTCTCACGGTGACGTTTGTAGCGGCGATATGCACGATGGCGCTGACACACTTCGTCGCCAACTCCGGTATCGTCGGCATCGGCGGTGCACTAAAAATCGATCAGCCGGTCTGGCAAACATGGCGCAGGCATTATCTCTGGTCTTCACTCACTTACTTTGCAGGCGCGTGTGCGGCTGGCGTGATTGCCGGGCTGGTTTATTTCATCGGCGTCTATGCGTTCGTTATCACGCTGCCGATCATCGCCATCATCTTTCTCACTTATCGCACTTACCTGAAGAACGTCGAAACATCGGCCGCACAGGCGGCGCAAGCTGAGACGCACGTCAAGGAGCTGTCGCACTACATCACCGAGCAGGAGCGGATTCGCGAGCAGTTTTCGCAGATGGAAAAACTCTCAGCGCTCGGCGAGCTTGCTTCAGGCGTCGCGCATGACTTCAACAACACGCTCTCCGGTATTCTCGGTCGAGCGCAGTTGCTGCAACGCACTGACGATCCGGAAAAAATCAGTCGCGGTCTCGAGATCATCATCAAGACTGCTGAAGATGGCGCGAAGACAGTCAAACGCATTCAGGACTTCGCGCGGCAGCGTCGCGATCATAACTTCGAGCTCGTTTCGATCGATCAGATTCTGATGGATGCGAGCGAGATCACGCGGCCACGCTGGAAGAACTGCGCCGAAGCGTCGAACATTCACATCACGCTTCAGTTGCACATCGAATCGAATGCGATGGTGATGGGTGACGATTCCGAGCTGCGCGAAGTGCTCGTCAACATGGTTTTCAACGCGATCGACGCGATGCCGGAAGGTGGAAAGTTGTCATTGACGACTCGCGTAGCCGGCGACTCGGTGATCATCAAGGTTGTCGATACCGGTGTTGGCATGTATCCGGAGGTTCGTTCGAAGATCTTCGATCCGTTCTTCACGACGAAGGGCAAAGCTGGTCTCGGGCTCGGATTGGCAGTCAGTTTCGGAATTATCAGGCGACACGGCGGCAACATCGAGGTCGAATCTCAATATGGGAAAGGTACTGAGTTTTGCATCACCTTGCCGGTCGCAAAGATGGGCCAGAAAACCGTGCCGCAGGTTGAACGAGTTGAGACTGTTGCGCCGGCAGTTACACATAGTGCGCCTCCGCTGCCGTCGATTGAACGGCCACGTACTAGACTGCTCGTGGTCGATGACGAAGATTTTGTGCGCGATCTACTCAGCGAGATTCTCCAGGGCGAGCACTGCGATGTCTACGTCGCGGAGAGTGGCAGCGCGGCGTTGTCGATGTTTAGAGACATGGAATTTGACGCCGTGTTCACAGACGTCGGCATGCCGGGGATGAGCGGCTGGGAGCTCGCGCGTGAGATCAAGCAGACCAATGCGAGCATCCCGATCGCCGTGATTACGGGCTGGGGCGAAGCGGTCGGATCGCATGAGCAGAAAGCCGCGGGTGTCGATTGGGTCATCGCGAAGCCGTTTACGGCTGATAGGATTGCCGAGCTCGTGCGCGAGATTGATTCAGCGCGCCAGACGTCCGTTGCGACCGCGGCCGCCTGATCAAAGGTCGACAGGATTCACAAGATTCTTCAGGATTTACATGTCAATCCTGAAGAATCTTGTAAATCCTGTCTAATGTCCTTTAGAAATCAGCGCGCGCTTAACACTCTCCTCCACGATCTCGAGCCGGAAGGGCTTCAACAGATAATCAAACGCACCATGATTCAGGAGGCTCTCCGCCTGCCCTTGATCGCTGTGCCCGGAAACGACGATCACCGGCGTGCCCGGATACAACTCCACCACCTTCTGCAGCAACTCCTTGCCATTCAAACCCGGCATAGAGATGTCCGTCAGCACAACATCGAAACCTTGCGCTTCCAACTTTGCCAACGCGTCTTCTGCAGTGTTTGCGGTTTGACAGGAGTAGTCCGTCGACAACAACTCGCAGAGCGTATCGCGGATCACGTCGTCGTCATCGACGACCAGGATATCTGCCATAGTTCTCCTCCACTCACTTAGGCATCTCCTGGGCGGCGATATGGTGAGATCCAACTCTTACGTCTGAATCC
>DASYFE010000109.1:0-34767 GCA_036498585.1 Pyrinomonadaceae bacterium
AAACGGTTAATAGCCACAAAAGGGCACAAAATGGACAAAATATTCCCTGCCTGGAGGACTAAAACACTTTCGGGGTTATGCGTTTTTGCGCCTTTTGTGGCTCACTCGAGGCCTGGTGCCGCTCCTGGAGCAACGTTCTCGATATGAGGTTGCGCCGGACTGATTCTAATACAAGCAGCAAAATGTGCCGGTTTGATTTCGACTAGTTGAGGAACCACCTCCTTGCATACGTCGATCGCGTAGGGGCAGCGCGTGTGAAAAGGACAACCGGAAGGGGGATTGATCGGCGAAGGAACGTCGCCTTCCAGCATTATCCGCTGCCGCGTGGCTTCGACTTGAGGATCGGGTACAGGCACCGCCGAGATGAGCGCCTTCGTGTAAGGCATCAAAGGTTCTTTGTAGATCGTCTTCGCCTCGGCGATCTCGACGAGCTTGCCAAGATACATCACCGCAACACGATCCGAGACGTGCCTGATTGCGCGCAGGTCGTGTGAGATAAACAGATATGTAAGGTTCTTCTCGCGACGAAGTTTCTCGAGCAGGTTCATGATCTGCGCCTGGATCGAAACATCGAGCGCGGAGATCGGTTCGTCAGCGACGATGAAATCGGGATCGACTGCGAGCGCACGTGCGATGCCGATGCGCTGGCGTTGACCGCCGGAAAACTCGTGCGGGTATCGTTTGATGAAACGCTTGCTGAGACCGACTGTTTCCAGCAGCTCCTGCACGCGTTGCTCTGCTTCCCTGCCTCGCGCTAGTCGAAACGTTTCGAGTGGTTCACCGACGATCTGGCCGATTGTCATGCGCGGATTTAGCGACGCGTAAGGATCCTGAAAGATGATCTGCAGGTGGCGGCGTTGTTCGCGTAGCTGTCTTTGCGACAAGTGTGCGAGGTCGCGATCGCGATAAAACACCTGGCCTTCGGTCGGTTCCGTCAGCCGAAGAATCGCGCGCCCGAGTGTCGACTTGCCGCAACCTGATTCGCCGACGAGGCCGAGTGTTTCCTGTTCGAAGATGTCGAGTGATACGCCGTCAACTGCCTTCACGACGCGCTTCTCGGGATTCGTGCCGAACAACTTGTTGAGTGGTCCACCACCGCCGAGATCGAAGTGCACTTTTAGATCTCTGATCGAGAGCAGGGTTGAGTTCATACTGGTGTACCGCCCGATTCGCTGTAGACTTCGCGCGCGAAATGGCAAAGCGAATAGTGATCTGCGTTGAGTTGCACGAACGGCGGAAACTCGCGCCTGCAGATGTCCTGCGTGTAGTCGCAACGCTGTGCAAAAGGACAGCCGGGTTTCAGGTGTGCGACGTCTGGCGGCAGTCCGGGTATTTGATAGAGCTTGCCCTGTTCGGCTGTTGGATCGGGTACTGAACGAAGCAGTCCTTTCGTATATGGGTTGCCGGGAACGGCAAACAACTTCTTTGTTGGCGCCTGCTCGAAGATCTTCCCCGCGTACATCACGATCACGTGATCGGTCATGCCCGCGACGACGCCGAGATCGTGAGTGATCAAGATCACGCTCGTGCCTGTTTCGCGTTTTAGTTTCTTTATCAGCTCGAGGATTTGCGCCTGGATCGTGACGTCGAGCGCTGTCGTCGGCTCGTCCGCGATTAGCAGCTCGGGTTCGCACGAGAGCGCCATTGCGATCATCGCGCGCTGGCGCATGCCGCCGGAAAACTCGTGCGGGTAGCTGTCGGCGCGCTCACGTGCGTCGGGAATGCCGACTGTCTCCAACATGCGGATCGCGTGTGCGTGCGCCTGTGCTTTCGTGTGGCCCAGGTGCAGCTCGGTCATCTCCATCAGTTGTTTGGAGATCTTCATGAACGGATTGAGTGACGTCATCGGATCCTGAAAGATCATCGCGATGCGGCGGCCCCGGATCTTGCGAATCGCGTCGCTTGAGAGCAGCAGCAGATCGTTACCATTGAAGACGACCTGACCCGAGACGATCTTTCCTGGCGGTGTAGGGACGAGTCGGATGATCGAGAGGTTTGTGACTGACTTGCCCGAGCCCGACTCGCCCACGATGCCGAGCGTCTCACCACGCTTGAGCTGGAAAGAGATGTCGTCGACGGCTTTGACGATTCCGTCGTCGGTTTCGAAGTAAGTGCGAAGGTTTTTTACTTCGAGAAGATTGCCGTCAGCAGTGGTCATAAGTGTAGATTCGTTTTCTCTGCGGCCCTCTGCGTACCTCTGCGGCCTCTGCGTTGAAATCGCTTTTTTAGACGCAGAGAACGCAGAGGTACGCAGAGAGCCGCAGAGACGGTTTTGTCATCGAACTTCATACCGTCCTCATCTGCGGATCGAGCGCGTCGCGCAGGCCGTCACCAAGGAAGTTCAACGAGAAGAGCGTCAAGGCCATCGTCACGCCGGGAAAGATCAGTTGCCACGGAAACACGGCGATGTTCTGAATCCCATCCGCCGCCAGACTGCCCCACGAGGCGAGCGGAGCTTGCACACCAAAACCGAGGAACGAGAGAAACGCCTCCGTCAACATGATCTGTGGAATCTCCAGCGTCGCGTAGACGATCACGGGGCCCAGCGTGTTCGGCACTATATGTCGAAAGATGATGCGCGTATTCGAAACGCCCGTCGCTCGCGCCGCGAGTACAAACTCCTGGTTCTTCAACGAAAGCACCTGCCCGCGAACGATCCGCGCCATCGTCAGCCACGACACAGTTCCAATCGCGACAAAGAGCAGTATCAACTGACCACGCGGCGTCTGGCTGCGAAACATCGACAACAGCACGATCACTACGATCACGTACGGCAGTGAATACAGCACATCGACGATGCGCATCATCACGTTGTCAACGCGTCCTCCAACGTAACCGGCGATCGCTCCATAACTGACGCCGATCAGCAACGAAATGAGCGTTGCCAGAATTCCTACAAACAGCGAGATCTGTCCGCCCTGTAACACTCGCGCGAACTGATCGCGTCCGGCGTTGTCGGTTCCCATCGGATGCGCCCACGAAAACTCGCCGTTCGGACCTGTGAAAGGCGGAAACGATCGCGTCAGTCTCGGATCGTTCGAGGGAATGTAGTCAGGTGTGAAACCGAAGACGCGCTGGATCACTGTCGGCCCGATGATCGAAGAGATCGTAACGATGACCACGACGACGAGACCAAAAACCGCGAGCTTGTTCTTGAGCAGACGACGCCACGCATCGCGCCACAGCGACGTGCCTTGTACAAACCGGCCCACTTCACCGGGCATCAGGTCGGCCTCAGCCACAGCCATCTCCGGCCCGATGTGAATGAGCTCGTCTGGTTCTGGTTTCTTTTCGGTAGCCATTCGCAATCGCAACCAACTTCTTCTCTGTGCAACCTCTGTGTTCACTGTGTCTCTGTGGTTTCTCTCTCTGAAAATCTTTAACCACAGAGACACAGAGAACACAGAGGTGGCACAGAGAAATCCAATCGTCCTTTACTGGTATCGCACGCGCGGATCGAGATACGCGTATGCGATATCAACCAGCAGATTCATCAACAAGAGTGTTATAGCGATGAACGCGACGATGCCGATGATCAATGGCTCGTCACGATTCAGTGACGCCTGTATGAAGTAGTTTCCCAAACCCGGCAGCGCAAAGATCCGCTCGACCACGACTGTTCCCGTTAACAGGAACGCCAGCGCCGGTCCGGTGTACGAAACCACCGGCATCAGACCGCCGCGCAATGCATGACGAAGCACCACATCACGCTCGCTCAATCCTTTCGCACGCGCCGTGCGGATGTAATCTGAACGCAGCACTTCGAGCATTCCCGCGCGCGTGAGTCTCGCGATGTAAGCCATGTAAAGCGCAGACAGAGTCAGTACCGGCAAGACGAGGTTTCGACTCGGAAAGCCACCCCAGCGAGACGGCGGCAGCCAGTAAAGCCCAAGAGAAAAGACGAGGATCAGGATTGGACCAAGCACAAAGTTCGGCACCGAGATCCCGAGCATCGCGAGCGCCATCGAACCGTAGTCCCACTTCGAATTCTGTTTCAGCGCCGCAATCGAACCGACAGTCACGCCTACGATTAGCGCTAACAGGTAAGCTAGAAGACCGACGGCGGCTGAAACCGGCAATGAGCGTTTGATGATTGTATTTACTGACTGTCCCTGATATCTCAACGACGTGCCAAAGTCGAGATGACGAATAATGCCCCACATCGCCTTCCCATATTGCTGGTACCAGGGTTTATCGAGGCCGTATTTTTCTCTTATGATTTTCTCGATGGCGGGAGGCAGAGGTTTCTCACCCGAATAAAAGTTGCCGGGGGCGAGTTTGATCAATACCCAGGTGATCGAGATCACGACGAGTATCGTGGGAATGGTTACCAGGAGGCGTCTGACAATGAACCGAAACATTCGTTAGTTACAGATCCGCGTTCACCGCGCTACTCAGCGGTCAAACTCGGCGTGCCATAATCCCATTTCGCCCGGTCGCGCTCGATGTAAACATATTTCCACGCGAATAAAGAGGCTGGATTCGGATACATGCCTTTCACGTAAGGTTTCTTCAGCCAATTCACCGACGGTGTGTCAATCGGAATGATCGGCTGGTTGTCGAGCATGTAAGCTTCCGCTTTAGCAAGCAACTCATATCGCTTTTTGTGGTCGAGAATGCGATTGGCTTCATCCAGCATCGCGACGTATTTCGGATCGAACCAGCCCGTGCCGCTTTCGTCTGCCGTGTAGAAAACACTCAGAAACGTGAATGGGTCCATGTAATCGGCGCCATATGCGCCGCGCGCGAAGCCCTTGTACTCGAGCTTGCTCCGGGCATCCAGAAAAGTCTTCCACTCCATGTTTCGGAGGCCGACAGTGATGCCGAGATTCTGTTTCCACTGCGCCTGCATCCATTCGGTGACGGATTTATTTGCTGCCTGGCTGTTGTATATAAACTCGACCTGGTCCACCGGAAACTTCGGACACGAGAAAGTGCCGTCCGAGTTTTCCTCTACTGGATAACCCGCCTCGCCGAGCAGTCTGCGCGCTTCTGCTGGATTGAAGGTCGCGCCATTGGGTCTTGGGTAATCAGCAAACGTTCCCTCCGGCATGAATGCGGTGAGTGGTCTTACAATCTGCCGCCAGCTTGCGTATGCTTCTTTATCGATCGAGAGATTGAACGCCTTTCTAACCTTCGGATTATCAAGTGGAGGTTTTGTGGTGTTCATGATCAGGTAATCATTCGCAGCCTCTGCCTGGTCCATGTAGTCTTTCTTCTGCTTCATGATATGAAGCCACGGGGTCGGCACAGCGTGGTTGAAAACCGCATCAAGCTCACCCACCTTGTAGAGATTCATTGCGGTGGCGTTGTCGATAATCGGATAGAAATGCAGCTCGTCGAGCCCCACTGTCTTTGCGTCCCAATACATCGGATCGCGTTCGAGCACGAGCCTGTCGTACGGCACCCACTCCTTCATTTTGAATGGACCACAAGTGACGATGTGTTCGGGCTGCGTCCATTGCGCGCCCCATTGCTCAACGACTTTACGCGGCACGAGCCGAAAGACCTGGTGGGCAAGCAACCGTAAAAAGAATACCCCGGGTTGCTTCAGGTAGATTCGCACTGTGTATTTGTCAACGGCTTCAATCCCGAGATCTTCCGCCTTCACTGGCACAAACTCTTTGCCCGGCACCGCGGCCTTGAGTTTTGGATCTCCTTCGATTTGCTTTGTGCGAGCCTTCTCAGAGCCCGGAAGCGTCAATCGCACTGGGGCATGCATTTGATGGTGAAAGGCCGTGTCCGGATCGGGCGTCGACTCATTCGGGTCGGTGGGATACTCGTGCTTTGCTGGATCGATCGGACTGTTGCCGATCGATTCCGGTGGCGGGTTTTCCTGAAAATCCCTTTCTATTAGAAACTGGCCCGTTTTCGGATCACGTACGAAGACGCGTTGCTGATTGAAAGCCTCGGCGTTTTTCAGGTATGAAGCCAGGTAGGCGTTCTGAGAAGCCGTCTTTTTATCAACCGCACGCCTGAAGCTGTAGACGAAGTCGTTCGCGTCGATTGGATCGCCGTTGGACCAGCGACCTGTAGTCCGGAGGTGAAAAGTAAACTCAGATGAATCGTTGTTGATATGCCAGCGCTCTGCCAGGGCCGGCTCTGGCTCGAGAGTCTTTGCGTTGTATTCAACGAGACCTTCGTACATGGCCATGTAGATTCGTGCTTCAGGCTGGCCGTTGCTGATTGCGGGATCGAGCGACGCGGGTTCGTCGCCGGTGACGTAACGAAAGATGTTGCGCGTGGGAGGAGTCGTGGTTCCAAAGAACTCTTCGTTACTGGAGGCGACGGTGCATGAATAAGTCGAGAATGCCAGCGACGCCAGCAAGACGAGTCCAACAATTTGTCTAAACTTGCGACTGCTCATCGGTGCACCTCCGACTCAAAATACCGATCACGTTGTGTTCAAGTGCGAGTTATGAGGAAACCCGCAAGTAGAGACGGGTGGAAGTTAGCACGCAAAGAAAGCTTTAATCAAGGAAGTTGTCGCTCTTCTCTGCGTAACCTCGGCGTTCTCTGCGTCTCTGCGGTGAGTTATTGCTGTGAACTAGTTAACCGCAGAGGCGCAGAGAACGCCGAGGTTACGCAGAGAAGTCTACAACTTCACCGCGTAGCCGAGCCCGTCGCCTACAGCTAAGACTTCGGCAATCAATTGCGGATGGTTCATGAAGTAAGGATTGAACTCACGTAGCGCGACTGTCGAGCTTTCAGTGTCGCCGGTCGCGACTTTTCCGCCCCACAGCAGATTGTCGACGATAACGACGCCGCCAGTGCGCAGACGCGGCAAACCGAGATCGAGATATTGTGAGTATTCTTCCTTCATCGCGTCGATGAACAACAGATCGAAAGTCTCTTCGAGATTCGGCATCACTTCCAAAGCCTTGCCGCGCTCAATCTCAACCTGATTCAACACGCCGGCGCGTTTGAGATAGCCAGTGGCCGCGCTAATCATCTCGTCGCTTGGATCGATCGTCACCACCCGGCCATTCTCACCCATGCCACGCGCGAGATGGATCACCGTATACCCGATCGCCATTCCGATCTCGAGCGCCTTGCGCGCACCTGAAATGCGCGCACTGATCTCTACGAACCGTGCGACCTCACGGTCAGCGATCGGCACGCGATGTTCGGCGGCATAAGCCTCCATCTCGGCGAGCAAAGGATCGCCCTGGGTCAGGAGTTGGTCCAGATACTCAGCTTGTTCTCGTTGAATGATTGCGTCTACTCTTGCTTTCATAATATTCCGTCAACTGTCAGGATTATCTTGCGCGTCGCCCGAGACTGAGACGTAGCGGCGGCCGAGGCCGAGCTGTCTCAATTTATGTTGTAGTGACTGCCGGTGCATGTCCAGAATCTCGGCTGCGCGCGTCACGTTTCCCTGAGTATACTCGAGGCAGCGACTGATGTAACGACGCTCAAACTCGCGCCGGTCTTCCCGAAAATCAGCCGTGAACGGCACTCGCAGGCCGTCGATTTCAGCATCGCTATTCTCGACAATGCCATCTTTGGAAATGCCCGCGGTTATCTCGTCGGGCAGATCTTTCGGCGCGATCTCGTCACCGTCGGCCATGATCACGGCGCGGTCGATCGTGTTTTTCAGCTCACGCACATTGCCCGGCCAGTTGTACTCCATTAAGCGTCGTAATGCACCCTGGCTCAACGAGCGCTGCGGCAACTCATAGCGCTCGGCGGCAATGCGCGTGAAGGTTTCGATCAGGAGCGGAATGTCTTCGCGACGCTCGCGTAGCGGTGCAATATCGACTGTAACAACACGCAAACGATAGAAGAGATCCGCGCGGAAGTTGCCGTTAGCGATCTCCTGCTCGAGTGGGCGATGGGTTGCGCTCACGATTCTCACGTCGACAGGGATCGAATCGTTTGCGCCGAGACGCTCGATGCGTCGTTCTTCCAAAGCACGCAGCAGTTTTGCCTGCACGTTTGAGCTCATATCGCCGATCTCGTCGAGGAACAACGTGCCGTGATCGGCCTGTTCAAACTTCCCTTCGCGGCGTGCTGCAGCGCCTGTAAACGCGCCTTTTTCATGACCGAAGAGCTCCGATTCGATTAACTCGGAAGGCAGTGCAGCGCAGTTAACAGCAACGAAGGAAGCATTGCGGCGCACGCTGTTGCGCTCGTGTAGTTCACGCGCGACGAGTTCCTTGCCAGTGCCTGACTCGCCACGCACAAGCACGGTGGCATCAGTCTCCGCGACCTTGTCGATCATCGCGCGCACTTTCTGCATTGCGTCGGAGTTGCCGATGAGTGCGCCACGCTGTGTGCGCTCGACTTCGATCCGGCGTCGCAGTGAATAATTCTCGCGACGCAGTTGAACTGTCTCGGCGGCGTTTTTGATTACGAGTCGCAGATCGTCGAGCTCGAAAGGTTTGGAAATGTAATCGTGTGCGCCGGCTTTCACGGCTTCGACGGCCATGCGTTCGGAGCCGTGCGCGGTGACGATGATCACGAGCGGTGCATTGCCGTTTGCGCTCTTGAGCTCGCGGAGAAAATCGAGTCCGCTGAGTCCGGGAAGATTAACGTCGAGAAGGAGCAGGTCAGGGTCGTTTTGTTTGAGTAAGGCGCGGGCGGCCTCGGCGGAACCTGCTTCAGTGATGTTATAGCCAAAGGTGGAGAGGGCGCGCCGCATGCCGTAGCGGGCGGCTTCCTCGTCGTCAACAATCATCAATCGCAACGCGTCTTTTCTCACTTCCTGAGTAGTTTAGGGCCGTGCGGCCCTAAACTCCTAGCGTGTTGCGTGCCACAGTTACTTTTGCGTTCTCTTGGCGGAGACGACGAGGATGATCGCGTCGCCTGATGGACCAATGTTGAGTGTGCCGACAATTACCGGCTCGGATTCGCGCATGCTGATGTCGGTCGAAACGCCGGTGGTCTCGTAGGCGACCATTGGAGCAACAGCGCCGTTTGCAGCGATCGGGCCGGGTGTTTGGATGGGGATGCGAGCGCCGAAATTGAAGCCAAGCATTTGCACGACTTGGTGGTTTTCAGCGTTGCGGATGAGTTTCACTTGCCGCACTTTGAATTGACTGAAGCTCGGCGTGACGTTCGATGCTGCGCCGGTTGGCGATACCGACGCCAGTGGACCACCGATCCAGCTCAAGTCCAAACGGCCTTCGTTCTTTACGCGATTGATTAGCGTGGCGGCGAGACGATAGTTCTTGAATGGTAGCGTCGAGCGCAACTGCTTCACTACAGGATCGAGCGCAGCAGGCAGTTTTGCATCATCGACTTCCTGGTTTGTGCCGACGATAAGATAGAGTTGGGTGTCGAGATTAGCGTCGTCTGCGGGATCCTGTGCTTGCACATTTAAGAATACCGCAGCGCACAGTACGAGCAGCATCGCGGTGAGAAAGTTTTTGATCTTCATTCGGGTCGTTCTCCTTCGAGCGAAAGTACCGATAACACGCACGCCCGTTGATTAAGTTCCGTTTAGAGACAGGATTAACAAGATGTTTCAAGATAGACATGTCAATCATGAAAAATCTTGTAAATCCTGTCTACAACTGTCTCTATATCCGGACGCGCAACTGAAACAACGCGCCACCGCCATTACCACTAACAAGCGTCGCGGCGCCACCAACCTCCTGCACACGCTTGCGCACGATCGCCAATCCTAGACCAGTTCCGCGTTGGCGCGTTGTGAAGAACGGCTCCCAAATCCTCTCACGCAAATCGGCCGGGACGCCCGAGCCGCTGTCCTGTACGCTTATCACGAGCTCGCCGTCCGACTGAGTCGCCATCAGCTCCACTCTTCCACCCGCAGGTGTCGCCTGTAGCGCATTGAGTAACAGATTCGACAACGCATCTCGCAAAGCCGAAACCGATTTGCCTGCCAGCTCCGCCTCAACTTTCACTTGGAGGTCGAGAACGATTTCCTGCTCCCTCGCACTTGCCCGGAAGAGATCGACGACAGATCGCACGAGCTCATCAACGCTCAGCGGCTGCCCCGCCGGACTCTCCTTCCTCGCAAAACTCAATAACTGCGTCACGCTCTGGCTCAGTCGATCAGTCTCACCAACAATCAACCCGAGATCGCGTTCGTACTCATTGCGCAAGCTTTCATCTTCACGCATCACCTGCGCGATCGATTTAATCGCCGACAGCGGATTCTTGATCTCATGGGCCACCGTCGCCGCCATGCGACCAAGCGCCGCGAGGCGCTCGCGTTCCGCAAGCTCGCGTTCGAGTCTCAAGTTTTCTTCGAGCAGTCGTGAATCATCGATCGCGAGCGCCACCTGGTCTGCCAGGAGGCCGAGTATTGAACGCGCGTCAGGCGTCAAACTCGCTGACGCCGCATCTACCGCCAACAAGCCTTGTACCTTATCTTCACGACGCAACGGGTAAGCGATCTTGAAGCTCTGATCATTCAACACAGCTTCATCTTCAACCGGCAGCCAGCCACTCTCCTTTGATTTTTCAAGTACTTCTTGCACCCACGGCTCAGAATCTTCAACAAAGATCTTGAGCTGTCGCAAACCGAGCGCTTCAGTCGTGCGCTCCTCCACGAAGTGCAATAGATCCGAAAGGTCTTTGTACTGGCCGGCGTACGAGCCGATCCGAGCCACGATCTCTTTGTAGAGCGCTGCTTCACGCTCGAACAGTTTGTGAAATCGTTGGGCCAGGAAGCCGCGCAAAGGCGCCGCCAACAAGGCGAGGGCAAGAATCAGCAAGGCCTCGACGAGTCCCGGTCTGACTCCGTATCGCTGCGTCATCCAGTCGCCAATCGTCCGGATGCCGAAGACATAAACCGTCAACACGACTGTCGCAAAAGTGACGACGACCAGGCTCTCTTCGATGATGATCTCGAGATAGCGATAACGATAGATGTAGTAAGCCAGCAGGACCGACGGCAGGAGAGAGCCGAGGTTTGCGATCGTCTTGAGATATAGCCCCGCGGTCGTGCCCTCGCCGACGCCGGCCGCGAGCGCAGCAAAGATCACGACGCCCACACCGATGAACGACGCCGCGAGTGTCTGCATGATGCGTCTCTCGCTGCGGTTCTTACTTTTTCGCGCAATCAATAGCTCCGTCAACGCGATCAGCCCCAGCACGTACGCAATCCAGAACGCGAAAGGAATCACGAAGAACGAGAGCTTCGTGAACATCGGTTCGTAGTCGCCGGTCCAGAGGGCAGGCATGGCGATGATCAGGAAGACTGTGGGGATGTAAGAAAGATAAACGCGTAACTCTTCGCCGCGATTGAGTGAGCGGCCGTGTGCATTCGCCCAGAGATGAAGGTGGACGTGCAGCAGGAACGAGTAGGCGAAAGTGATGCTGACGACGGCGACGGTATCAGCGACGCGCAGCAAGGTGGTCCAGGTGTCGGGGCCTAAATCGAAGAGACCGTGCAACGTGATTACGAGATTGCTCGTATGCCACCCGCCCATCGTGAGGGCGAGTAACGCGAGAAGACGCTCAATGTTGCTCAGCTTGCTGCGATGCGTGATGAGCTGAAACAGCATCCAGAGCGGCAGCAGCGCGCCGATGCTGTAACCGATGATCTGAAGAATCTCGAGGGGATCAAGTGGGGACATGGCAATTGATCAATATAGGCCCTATAGGACGGATAGGGCCTATATTGATCACTGACCTAATTCGTCGCGGTCCGTCCCACCGGCGAGGTAAACGTGATCTCGACGCGGCGGTTCTTCCTTTGACCTGCGACCGTCGTGTTTGGCGCGAGTGGATTCGAGGCGCCCATGCCGTTCGCCTGAATGCGGACCGGATCTACACCCGCCGTCTGAAATCGATCTGACAACACCCGCGCACGTTCCTGCGTCAACTGCTGGAGCGCCACTTCGTTGCCTTTGCTATCAGTGTAAGCCTCGATCAGAATTTGATAATCAGGATTGCTCGCGAGCAACGCTGCGAGGGGCTCAAGTTTCGCCGACGACGCAGCAGACAGTGTTGCGGCGCGCGTGTTGGTCCAGATCGTTTCCGGCAGTACTAACCGGAAACCGGTGGCAGTCTCTTTCAACGAGCCGTATTTTGCGAGCGTCTCTTTCAGGTTCGCTTCCGCGGCGCGCTTTTCTACTGTCCGTCGTTCCGCTTCGACGCGTGCTGTCTCGGCCTGCTTCTCACCTTCGAGCCGCGCGAGTTTCAACTTCGCGGCGTCACTGTCCGCGCGCAAGGTCGCGACCTCATCACGCAGTTGCGCGATCTCGACTCGCTTCTCACGAAGCTGATCGTTTGCCGTGCCTGAATCACGCTCGGCGAGCTCGCGGGCGCGTGTTTCTTTGTCGAGCGCCGCACGGAGCCTGGCCACTTCACGTTGCGAACTCTCAGCACTCTCTTCCGCGGTTCGCACAGCCTCATCACGACGGCGAATCTCTTCACGATTCATTCGTGCAGCCTTGCGCGCCGCGGCAACCTCTTCAGCATGTTGCCCCGCCGAGGTTGCTTTGCGCGCTTCTAGATCAATCTCGGCAACCGGCTGATTCATTCGCCATGCTTTCTCCGCCGCCTGCAAATGATCTTCAGCAGTCTGTAATTCGTTCGGTGCGTCCGACGATGCGCCCGCATACTTCGCGAGACTGATTGCCTGTCGCGCGCCGAGTAGTGAAACGGGAGTCTGGCGATAATCGGCATCGGCAATCTCCGGAACGCGCGCCGTGCGGAAGTAGTCACTCGAATTACCGATGTAGCGCACATCAACAGTCTCAACCTGACTGCCATTCGGTTTCTGCGGCGGGAGGTTCTCCATCACGACCATCCGGCTCGGCACTTTCATCAGGAAGTGCGGCTCGGCGGTCAGGATGAGAGCGAATGTTTGCAGCGGTGTGGTGACGTCGATCTTGGAATCAACGAAGACACTGCCGCCGCGTTTGATCTCTCCAAGGTTGTCGACGTGCCCGTCGGGCGAGATGGCCCACAGAACGTAAGTGGTATAAATGCCGCCCAGCTCGGACGCGCGTGGAAGATCCTCGACGCTCAACTCGACGCGGGTGCCGCGGCGCCCGGCGCGTTTCACCTTCGCCTCACCTTTCAGGCGCGGCAACAGAGTCGTCCCGCGAAACTTGACTGTAACCGTTTCGTCCAGAGGATAAGTGATGGCTACGGTCTTACGTTCGACGTCCTGTTGGGCAATTGCGAGAGAAGCAACGAGTAGACAAGCGCTGAGTGCACAAACGACGCGGCTAAAATTCATGGCTAAACAACTCCTGGTACTTAAATCTGGGAAAGTTGGCTAGACCTAACAATGCTCTTGATGCCATAAACACGGGCATTGTTGCCGAAGGACGTGATGAGGTCAAGACAATCTATCCACAGATTACGCAGATTTATCTGCGTAATCTATGGATTCTTGTTTTCCGGTAGGCGGCAATTTGGATGATTAGGACGCAGATCCCGGAGAGTAGCAACATCGGGATCCAGCCCATCGGTTTGACGAACCGCAGGATTAGCCAGGCAAGTATCAGCCCCGATCCGACCCACCAAAGCATCAGGGAATCTCGTTCAGCTTGTAACCGACGCCACGAACGGTCAGGACGTATCGCGGATTTTTCGGATCGGTCTCGAGCTTCTTACGAAGCCGATTGATGTGCGGATCGATGTTGCGCTGGTAGCCTTCGTAATCCGTACTCCAGACACGATCGAGGAGAGCGTTTCTGGACCATGCTCGTCCCGGCTCAGACGCGAGCAGCTCGAGAATCTGAAACTCGAGCGGCGTTAGATCGACACGAAAGCCGTTTCGCATCACTTCATGACGACGCTTATCGATTACTAGATCGCCGACTTCGATGCGTTCGCCATCCGGTTCCTGTGGCGCCTGGCCGCCGCGTCGTAACAACGCCTCGACTCTGTACTCCAGCTCGCGCGGACTAAACGGCTTCGCGAGATAATCGTCCGCTCCAGCTTCGAAGCCTGCGACTTTGTCTGAAAGCGCGTCATGTGCAGTCAGGAATAGCGCCGGCGTTTGAATCCCGCGATCGCGAACTCGTTTGAGTAGCTCGATGCCTGACATGCCGGGCATCGATACGTCGAAGATGAAACAATCGAATCGTCCCGCGATGGTGGCTTCGAGCGCCGCCATGCCGCTTTCGCGTTCTTCCACATGAAAACCCAGCCGGCGAAAGTACTCGGCCAGGAGAAGTCTCATATCGGTATCGTCATCTGCGATGAGAAGACGTTTACCTGCGTGCTTAGTGTTTGGTGTCGCTTGCTGTGCCAAATGTCTGATCCTGTCGGAGGGGATCTTAATATCACCCGCGTTTTTAGCGGACGAATTATAACCTAAATTGAGGCAGTCTCATGCGGGGAAAAGATTTGCATGATTCACGCCCAGAAATAAATCGAGCAAATCAGTCAGCCTTGACGCAAATAAGTGGGGGTAAGTATAGTTCTTTCTTACAGATTTGGGGCAATTTTTCTACCTCCCTTATAGCAACTGATTAGAGATTTTCGCAACCAGAGATGCGTGATCTTCGCCGCCTGTTAAAGTATTTGAGACCTCACTGGCCAATCTTCACGCTGGCCACTTTCGCGATGCTGCTCGTTGGTTTACTCGAGACCGCCACCGGCAGTTTGATAGTGCCAATCTTCGATCAGGCGTTCGTTCAAGGCGCTGGCCAGCGTACCCCGACGATTTTCGGCCTGCAACGATTAATTCCCGAGGCCCCGCTCGGCGCCTGGAAAATGATCTCGATCCTGCTGATCGTTTTCACGCTCGCCAAGGGCATCGCGGAGTACTTCTCGACTTACCTGATGGCGCGAATCGGCCAGTCGGCCGTGCTCAAATTGCGCCAGGATCTTTATAGCCACTTGCTCGCGCAGTCGGCCACTTTCTTTGAACGCCATCGAACGAACTACCTTGTTTCACGTCTCGTCTCCAGCGCGGCCGCGATCGAAACGGCAGTCACGAGCACGCTCCGCGACATGCTGCGCGAGAGTTTCACGCTCATCTTTTTTCTCGGCGCGTCCTTTTATTACAGTTGGCGACTCGCGCTCGGATCGCTCCTGATTGCGCCTGTGATCGCAGTGTTGACGGCGAAGTTTGGACGAGCGTTGCGCAATCTTGCGCGTGAGAGTTTTGAAGGCAGCAAACAACTGACTGACACCGCACAGGAAGCGCTTGCCAACCAGGGAATCGTGAAAGCGTATCGCGCGGAGAAGCGCGAATCAGAACGCTTTACCCACGTGGCGAAAAAGATTGTGCGAGCTAACCTGCGGAGCGCGAGTATCGCGGGCGCTTCACCGCCGACGATCGAGATGATCGGAATCCTCTTCGTCGTGCTGCTGTTGTTCTTCGGACAGCGTGAGATCATCGCAGGCCGGATGAACACGGCGCAGTTCGTCACGTTCCTCTTCTTCCTGTTCCGCAGTTACGACCCGATGCGCAAGCTCTCGCGACTGCAAAACAGCATGGAGCAGGCGCTCGCCGCTGCGCATCACGTGTGGGAAGTGATGGACGAGCATTCCACGATCAAGGAGAAACCCGGCGCGACCGAGCTGCCGCCCTTGAAGAAAGAGATCGAGCTGCGGAATGTTTCGTTTGGCTATTCGAATGAGACGAAATCGGTGCTGCGCGATGTGAGTTTGAAGGTTAAAGCCGGCACGATGGTGGCCCTCGTGGGACAGTCAGGTGGTGGCAAGTCGACGCTGACAAAGCTGCTGCCTCGTTTTCACGATCCGAGCTCCGGCGCAGTCTTGTGGGACGGCATAGACATACGCGATGCGACGATCTCCAGCTTGAGAAAACAGATCGCGCTCGTCACGCAGGAGACAGTTCTCTTCAACGACACCGTTCGTCACAACATCGCTTATGGTAAGCCCGAGGCGACTGATACCGAGGTCGAAGAAGCAGCGCTGATCGCATTTGCGCACGACTTTATTCGCGAATTACCTGATGGTTACGATACGATTGTCGGCGAGCGCGGCATTTTTCTTTCCGGCGGCCAGCGCCAACGGCTCGCTATCGCCCGTGCAATTCTGGTAAATGCGCCAGTTCTGATCCTGGACGAAGCTACGTCAGCGCTAGATGCTGAATCGGAGCGACTGGTCCAAAGTGCGCTCAGCAACCTGGTCCGAAATCGCACCACGATCGTAATCGCGCACCGATTGTCGACTGTGCGGCGCGCTAATGTAATCGTCGTCATGGAAGCCGGACGAATCATCGAGATCGGAACACACGCCGAATTGCTTGCCAAAGGCGGGCAATATCGAAAGCTTTACGAGCTGCAATTCGCGGACGAAGAAGAAGAGCTAGCAACAATTTCATAGGGCCCGATTCTAACAACCATGAAATCAATGACCGGATACGGCAAGGCGATGGTGGCGGGAGACGACTTCTCCGTCTCTGTCGATCTCAAGACCGTTAACAATCGATTTCTCGATATACATCTTCGCGTCGGATCCGAGCTGGCTTCTCTCGAACCGTCGATCAAAAAACGCATCTCTTCGAGACTCTCGCGCGGCCGCGTCGACGTCACCGTCAGCATGGAACGCGTGTCGCAAATCGCGTACGAGATCAATCGACCGCTAATCGCCGGTTACGTTAGCGCGTTGAAGCAGCTGCAGCAGGACTTCGATATCGGCGGCGAGCTCGACATCAACGTCATCGCACGTATCCCCGGCGCGCTACAGCCCGCTCGCAACGGCATCGATGAAAGAATGACCGCCGCGCTCGAGCGCGCCATGGACCAGGCGCTCGACGAGCTCGAGAGAATGCGCGAGCAGGAAGGCGAAGCGCTCAAGAACGAATTACGCGAACGAGTACAGAAGATCGAAACACTCGTGCCGATTATCGAGTCGTCGGCTGCGGGACTCGCCGACGCCTATCGTCTGCGATTGCAAAAACGAATCGGTGAGCTGCTGAACCGCGGTGGACAGGTCGTCGAGATCGATCCGGTGCGACTGGCCCAGGAAGTTGCTTATCTCGCGGATCGTAGTGACGTCAGTGAAGAGATGGTGCGCTTGCGCAGCCATCTGTCGCAGTTTCAGGAAGCCCTCAATGCTCCCGGCGAGGCGGGAAAGATGCTCGATTTCCTCTTGCAGGAGCTCAATCGCGAGGCCAATACGACACTTTCGAAATCCACGGACCTCGTGATCAAAGAGGCGGGTTTGGCGATCAAAGCAGAAGTGGAGAAACTTCGCGAGCAGGTTCAGAATGTCGAGTAAAGTGAAAGAAGTGCAACTGGCTGGACCAGTCAACCACGCTCCTTCAAGAGGAACTCTCTTCGTCGTCAGCTCACCATCGGGCGGCGGCAAAGGCACCCTCATTCGACACGTGCTGGATTGTGTGGAGAATCTTAGCTATTCTGTCTCGTTCACGACTCGTGCGCCACGGCAGACTGAAGTCGATGGCCGTGAGTATTTCTTTGTCAGCCTTGAAACTTTCGACGAGATGGTAGCAGCGCGTGAGTTTCTCGAATCGGCCTGCGTACACGGAAATTTCTACGGTACGTCGAAGAAGCAAGTTCTCGAAGAGACTGCCGCCGGCGCCGACATCATTCTCGAAGTCGACGTGCAGGGCGCGGCGAGCGTACGCGAGTTGCTAATGGATTCGGTGAGCATCTTTATCCTGCCGCCTTCTTATGAGGTGCTGCGGCAACGCCTGATTGCGCGTGGAACAGACTCGCCAGAACAGTTGGAAGTGCGTTTGCGCAATGCACCCGAAGAGTTGAAACAGTATTCAGCTTTTGATTACGTAATCATTAACGATGAGATCGACCGGGCCGCCGCGCAGCTTGCTTCGATCATTTACGCCGAGCGCGCGCGTTGCATGCGCCAGGAGCCGCTGGTGCGGGAAGTCATCCAGAAATTTAAAATAGATTCATTAGACTGAAGGAGCGCCAGAGTGCCTACACCGACAGATTTGGTTGATACGGACGTTGACGGAAGTAACGGGCCGGAAGTTGATTCGAAGTACCGTTTGATCATCCTCGCCGCGAAACGCAGCAAGCAGTTGCAGCGTGGCGCGTCACCCAGAATTGAGATCGATCCGCAGAAGCACAAACCGACGCGCATCGCGCTGGAAGAGGTGATGCGCGGCCGCGTGCAGTTTGACATTAAACAGAAAGAGGATGGCGACGAGTAGAGCCTGCGAAGCAGGCGACAGCATAAAGCCTGGGGCGCAAGCCCCAGGCTTTATGCTGTCGCCTGCTTCGCAGGCTACATGCCTTTATAGTCTGGCCCGCCACCGCCTTCCGGCGTCACCCAGTTAATAATCTGGTACGGGTCCATGATGTCGCAGGTCTTGCAGTGAACGCAGTTTGAGAAGTTGATCTGCAAACGCCGCTTGCCGTTTCCACCGTCTTCAACCATCTCGTACACCGCAGCCGGACAAAACCGCTGACACGGGTTTCCGTATTCCTCCGCACAACGCGTCGAACAGATATTCGTGTCGAGCACGTGCAGGTGGGCCGGCTGGTCCTCGTCATGGCCCACCGCCGCGTGATAGACGTCTGTCACTTTATTGAACGTCAGCTTGCCGTCGAAACGCAGGTCCTTGTAACGCTGCTCGATCCGGTCGCCGCGATACCCGTACGCCGACAACTTCTTCATCTCTTCGTGACCAGCGACAGCCGCGTCGCGATCGAAGATTCCCCAGGCGCGCCCGCCGGTTACGAATTGCAAACCCGCATTGAACAAACCGAGCCAGCGTCCATGTTTGAACGCTGCGTGGAAGTTTCGCACCTTGTGCAGCTCGGGGACGATAAAACTGTCGTTCACAACCTGTTCGTATTTCTGTAACTGGTTGGCTGAGTAATCACCGGTTTTCAACGCCTCGAAGATCACTTCAGCCGCGAGCATGCCGCTCTTGATCGCGGAGTGAATTCCCTTCAACCGTTGTGGGTTGAGAAGTCCGGCGCAGTCGCCGGCCAGCAGCACTCCATCGGCGTACATGCGCGGCATCGCGAAGTAACCACCGGCCGTGACGGTCTTTGCGCCATAGCGAATCATCTTTCCGCCTTCGAGCATCTTCGCGATGTATGGATGAGTCTTGTAACGCTGAAACTCAGCATGCGGATCGATCAACGGATCTTTGTAATCGAGACCGGTGACGTAGCCGATGTTCACGACATTGTTTTGCATGCCGTAGATCCAGCCACCGCCATACGTCGACGTGTCGGAGGGAAAGCCGAGCGTGTGTGTGACGCGACCGGCCGGATAGCGACCGTCCGGCAATTCCCAAAGCTCTTTCACACCGACGCTGTAGGTTTGTGGCTCGCATCCTTCATCCAGTCCGAGACGCTCCACGAGTTGTTTCGTGAGCGAGCCACGTGGTCCTTCGCCGAGCACAGTCACCTTAGCGCGCAGATCGACGCCCGGCTCGTAATTGGCTTTGCGCTTCCCTTCCTTGTCGATGCCTTTGTCGCCGGTGCGAACACCGAGCACGCGATCGTCGTCGTCGTAGAGCAAATCCGCGCCGGGAAACTCCGGAAAAATGTTGACGCCCGCTTCTTCAGCCTTCTCGCCGAGCCATGCAGTCAAACGATTGAGTGAGACGATGTAGTAGCCGTGGTTCTTGAGCGGGGGCGGCGTGATCGGCGATCGCAGCGCGAGTTTCGGAGTGAGATAAAGAAAGTAATCTTCTTTTACTGGCGACTCGAGCGGCGCGCCCTGTTCCTCGAAATCCGGAATCAGCTCACGCAACGCCCGCGGATCCATCACCGCGCCCGAAAGAATGTGCGCGCCGACCGCCGCGCCCTTTTCGATCACTGCGATCTCGACGTCGCCGAGGGATTTGTCTTCTTTGACCAGTCGTGCAAGGTGTAGCGCACCGCTCAGATTGGCCGGGCCTGCGCCTACAAACACGACATCAAACTCTAACGTTTCTCGTTCCATATCCACAGATTACACAGAACACGCCGGTTGGTTCAATTCGCGAAACAGGGGTAATCTGTTCGTATGCCAAATCATCTTATTAATGAGACCAGTCCTTATCTTTTGCAGCACGCGCATAACCCGGTTGATTGGTACCCGTGGGGCGACGAAGCGTTTGAAAAGGCGCGGCGCGAGAACCGGCCCGTCCTGCTCAGCATCGGTTATTCGGCGTGTCACTGGTGTCACGTGATGGCGCACGAGTCGTTTGAGAACGAAGACATCGCGCAGCTCATGAACGAGAACTTCGTGAACATCAAGGTCGATCGTGAGGAGCGCCCGGATCTCGATCAAATCTACATGAACGCCGTGCAGATGATGACGCATCACGGCGGCTGGCCGATGACGGTTTTTCTCACTCCCGATGCAGTTCCGTTTTACGGCGGCACGTATTTCCCACCGCAGGATCGTTACAACATTCCCGGTTTTCCAAGGATTTTGATGGGCGTTGCTGAGGCTTATCGAGACCGTAAGGAAGATATTCAACAAACAGGAGATTCGCTAATCACCGAGCTGCGCCGGTTGAGTGAAACAGGCGGCTCCGATCATCCGATCGAGCCGGAGTTGCTCGACGCCGCTTACACCGGCATGATAAAAAATTACGACTCGGTTAACGGCGGTTTCGGCGGCGCGCCAAAATTTCCACCTGCCATGTCACTCGAGTTTCTTTTGCGCACCTACGCGCGCACAGGAAACCCCGACACGCTCCAGATGATTAGCCATACGTGCAGCAAGATGGCGAATGGCGGCATGTACGATCAGCTCGGCGGCGGTTTCCATCGCTACTCGACTGACTCCCGCTGGCTCGTGCCGCACTTCGAGAAGATGCTCTACGACAACGCCCTGCTCTCGCGTTTTTATCTTCACTATTTCCAGGTAAGCGGCGACGAGCAGGCACGCGCGACGGTCGAAGGCATTCTCGATTACGTGCTGCGCGAGATGACTCATCCCGAGGGCGGCTTTTATTCGACTCAGGACGCCGATTCGGAAGGTCACGAAGGAAAGTTTTTCGTCTGGGACATTCAGGAGATCCGCGACGTGCTCGGTGAGACTGCGGCTTCCCGTTTTTGTGATTACTACGACATCACAGAAGGGGGGAACTTCGAAGGCAAAAACATTCCTAACGTCACGCGCACGCTCGAAGACGTCGCTGTCGCACACAGGATTTCCGTCGGCGAGTTGCAAGCGTCGTTGAACGATAGCAAGCGAATACTTTTCGAGCGTCGAGAAAGGCGCGTCAAACCTGATCGTGATGAAAAAATCATTACCGCGTGGAACGGATTGATGATGGCGAGCTTTGCCGAGGCAGGCATCGTCTTGAATCGTCCGGATTACACCACCGCGGCGAGGAGAAACGCACAGTTTGTACTTTCGAGCCTGCAGCAGGATGGAATGCTTTTGCGCACCTGGAAAGATGGGCAGGCGAAGTTCAATGCCTATTTGGAAGACTACGCATTCCTCGCTGAAGGCTTACTAACCCTGTTTGAAACCACTGGAGAATTTCGCTGGCTCACGAAGTCTCTGGCCTTGACGGTGCAGATGGTCGCCGAGTTCTGGGATGAGCAAGCCGGTGCGTTCTTTTTCACGGGTAAGTCTCACGAAAACCTGATCGTGCGTTCCAAGGATTTCTTCGATAATGCGACGCCGTCCGGCAATTCGGTTGCTGCGATGGTCTTGCTCAGACTCGCAATCCTCGACGGGAAGGAGCAGTACCGCAATCTGGCGATGGCGACGCTTCGCGAGATGGCCGATCAGATTCGCCGGTATCCTTCCGGCTTTGGATATGCTCTTTCCGCCGTGGATTTCCTTCTCTCAACGCCGAAGGAAGTGGTGATCGTCGGAAATACGCCGGTGGATATCCAGCCAATGCTCAGCGAAGTTTGGAGCCGCTATCTGCCAAACAAGGTCGTCGCCGCGAGTTTTGGTATCGAGATAATCCCACTCTTGGAGGGCCGCGCGCCGATAAATGGCCTGCCGACTGCATATGTTTGCGAACATTTCGCCTGTAAACAGCCAGTCACCGATGTAGCTGCTTTACGAGAACAGCTTTAGAGAGGAAAACTTCCGTTGCAGATCGGGCGTTTTTCCTCTATATTTACATCTGTGCCAACAGTGTTGGCACCATACCAAGCGCGCTAATCACTCACAATTCGTACGAAGAAGGATTGGGCCCCAGCAATGCTGCAAACCAACTGGAAGAGCACCGCGCTCATGGCCGGAATCTCGGCTGTGAGCGCTCTTTTGCTTTTGTCAGCCGCAGTCGCCACCGTCGACCTCGCATTGTTCACAAATATCGGTATTGGATCCTGGCTACTGCTGCTCGCGATCGCGATCGCCTCGAGCCCGCTTACCGTCCGTGTGGCTAGCGACGACGGCATACTTCGCAGCCGCGAATCGATCGCCGACTCGTTCGTGTTGCTCGCGGTCATGCTCTACGCCGTGCCGCCATCAAACACCGCTGGACCAGCAGTGCTGCTCACCGCGGTCGTCGCTTTTGTTTCCACTTATCGCATCGCCACAAATCGCGAAGTCGTGCTCAAGACCGGCATGGCCGTGGTCTCCACATTTATCGCCGCCTCGCTGTACGGCGCTCTCATCGATCTGTTTGCAGGACAGAGTGAGTTGCCGGTACAGGGCGCGTTGCCATTGAACGTCTATCTGATACCGCTATTCGTCGTCGCCGCTCTACAATACGCGCTCAGCACGATCGCCACCGCGTGGTTTATCAGTTTCGAAGCCGGTAAGTTCACGCTCGTTCCCACTCCGGAAACAGTCGTTTGGACTCTTACTACAAAACTCGCCGGCGCAGCGTCGGCTTCCCTCTTCTATGCGGCCGTTCTGAACAAGACACTTGCATACGCTGTTCTCGGATTGTTGATCTCCCTACTCGTCTATCTTCTCTATCGCTTCAACGAGCGACGCCTCGAACAGATCCGCGATGCTGAAGCTGAGCGACGCCGTCACGTCGAAGAGATGGCGGAGATTCACATGAACACGATCGAGTCGCTCGCGATTGCGATCGACGCCAAGGACCAGACGACGCACGGCCACGTTCGCCGCACACAGCTTTACGCAACGCAGATGGGCAAGCTCTTCAACGTCTCCGAATCAGAGCTGCGCGCGCTACATGCCGGAGCGTTGCTACACGACATCGGCAAACTCGCGGTGCCTGAGTACATCCTGAATAAGCCGGGTAAACTCACCGAAGCCGAGTTTGCGAAGATGAAGATCCATCCGACTGTCGGCGGCGATATTCTCAAACGCGTCAACTTCACGTATCCAGTTGAAGACATCGTTCGTTATCACCACGAGAAGTGGGACGGCAGCGGCTATCCCAAAGGTCTCAAAGCCGAAGGAATTCCACTCGTCGCGCGCATCATCTCGGTAGTCGATTTCTACGATGCGACACGTTGCGATCGTCCGTATCGCAAGGGTATGAAACGCGAAGAGTCGCTCGCCCTCCTGCGGAGCATGGTTGGAAATGCGTTCGATCCGAAGGTGGTCGACATGTTTGTGCAGCACGTCGAAGAGTTTGATCGAATGATCGGCGCGCAGGACATCAAGGAGCAGGTCGCATCCGCGGCGACGGAAGACACGCAAACAGCCACGAAACCTGACGCTGGCCTTGCGCCGGACATTCTCGGCGTCGCCGAAGAAGGATCGCCGTTCCGCTCGATCAGCGACGCGCAGAGAGAAGTTTTTGCTTTACACGAGATCGCGCAGACGATCGGCTCGTCGCTCAATCTTAGTGATACCGTCACCCTAGTCGCGAACAAGTTGCGCGCGATCGTGCCGTTTGACACGTGCGTGATTTATCTCGTCGACGATCCGTCTGGGAAAGCGATTGCGGCGCACGTTCTCGGTGAAGAAGTCGAGGTGTTCAAGCGTCGCCGAATCAACATCGGCGACGGCATTACAGGTTGGGTGATCGCCAACGCGCGTTCGATGTGTAACGCATCGCCGGATCTCGATCTGATAGGCATTCCCGATGAGATCGTGAAGCGCTATCGCGGCGTGCTTGTGTCGCCGTTGCAGCGCGAAGACGGCGCTTTCGGCGCGATCTCGCTCTACTCGCAGAGTCGCACGTCATACACGACCGAGCACGTGCGTTTGCTGGAGTCGGTTTGCCAGCACGCTTCGAGCGCGCTCAACAATGCTTTGACTTATGAGAAGACGCGCGACAGCGCTTTGATCGATCCGTTGACCGAGCTGCCAAACGCGCGGGGCTTCTACATGATGCTCGAGCAGCGTCTAGCAGAATGTCAGCGAATGAATCGTGAGCCGGTGGCGGTTGTCTGCATGGACATTGACGACTTCAAGATCGTGAATGATACGTACGGTCATTCGATTGGCGATCGCTTGCTGGCGAGCGTGGCGGGCGTTGTCCGTCGCGAGCTAAGGCAGATGGACATACTGACTCGCTATGCCGGCGATGAGTTTGTCGCGATCATGCCGATGGCGTCGAGCAAGATGGCGGTGTCGATTAGCGAGCGAATGCGGAGTGCGGTTGAGGAACAACTCTTCTCAGTACGCACGGGCACGATGGTCGGTCTGGGCGTGAGCCTTGGAGTCGCCTGTTTCCCGGACGATGGCGAGACGAGCGAAGAACTCCTGAGCGCGGCTGGACGCCGGATGCAAACCGATAAGAACAGTCGCAAAGCTATTGTCACGGTCGCAGGCGCCGGCGTCAGCTCAATCGACATGATGACATAGGCCGCAAAAGGCACAAAAAGCACAAACGAATTCTTTAAAGTTTTTGTGCTTTTTGTGCCTTTTTGTGGCTAAAGATATTTTCCCTTATAATCCGACGATTCATGAGCAAACAAACAGTCGCACCTCCGCAAGCAGACCCACAACTCCTTAAAAAGGAACGAGACCAGGCGAAAGAACGACAGAAAGACCGTCTCAGCGGTCTCGACAAGGATCAACTCGTCGAGCTGTATCGCCAGATGCTTCTGATCCGTCGCTTCGAAGAGAAATCGGCGGAAGTTTATGTCGCCGGCAAGATCGGCGGCTTCTGTCATCTCTACATCGGCCAGGAAGCAGTCGGCGTGGGCACCATCTCCGCTATCAGAAAAGACGATTATGTGCTCACCAGCTATCGCGAACACGGTCTCGCGCTCGCCAAGGGAATGTCAGCCCGAGCAATCATGGCCGAGCTCTTTGGTAAAGCGACCGGCTGCTCGAAAGGCAAAGGCGGCTCGATGCACATGTTCGACAAGAGCCTCGGCTTTCTCGGCGGCCACGCGATCGTCGGCGGCCAGATTCCACTCGCAACCGGAACTGCTTTCGCGACGAAATACCAGGGAACGGATCAGGTAACGCTCTGTTACTTCGGTGAAGCAGCCGTCAACCAGGGTGCGTTTCACGAATCACTGAACATGGCGCAGCTCTGGAAACTGCCGTGCATCTACATCTGCGAGAACAACCAGTACGGCATGGGCACTTCCCTCGCCCGGGCGATGTCGCTGCAAAACATCGCCCAAAAGGCCTGCGCTTACAACATGGCTTCTGAGTTTGTCGATGGTATGGACGTACTTGCCGTGCGCGAGGCGACGTTGCGCGCAGTCGAACGCGCTCGCAAGGAATACCTGCCGACGCTGCTCGAAATTCGCACTTATCGCTTCATGGGACACTCGATGTCTGACCCCGGTAACTACCGGACGCGAGCTGAGATCGAGAAGTACCAGGAGCGCGATCCAATCAAGCTTTTCTCTGCGAGCCTGCTTGAAGAAAAGATCGTCGATCAGAAAGAGTTGGACGAGATCGACCGCAAGATACACGAAGAGGTCGAGGATTCACTGCGTTTTGCTGAGGAGAGCCCGCTGCCCGATCCGAAAGAGCTCTACACAGACGTCTACGCGAACCCAATCGAACCAGGCCGCAAATAGAACCCGAACATGGCAATAATCACAATCCGCGAAGCACTTAACCAGGCTCTCCGTGAGGAGCTGGCCCGAGACGAAAAAGTTTTTCTCATGGGCGAGGAAGTCGCCGAGTACGACGGCGCTTACAAAGTCACCAAGGGCCTCCTGCATGAGTTTGGCAACAAGCGAGTCATAGACACACCGATCACGGAGCTCGGCTTCGCTGGCTTAGGTGTCGGCGCAGCGATGGCTGGGCTGAGGCCGGTCGTCGAGTTCATGACGTTCAACTTCTCGATCCTTGCCACCGACCAGATCATCAACTCCGCTGCGAAGATGCTTTACATGTCAGGCGGGCAGTTCAACATTCCGATAGTGTTTCGTGGTCCGAGTGGGTCGGCGTATCAGGTTTCATCGCAGCACTCGCAGGCGATCGAGTCGTGGTACGCATACTTTCCCGGACTAAAAGTCGTGATGCCTTCGACGCCGGCTGACGCGAAGGGCTTGTTGAAGTCTGCGATTCGCGATGACGATCCCGTGATCTTTATGGAGCAGGAGCGGATGTACGGGCAAAAGGGCGAAGTACCCGACGATCCCGATTTCACGATTCCGCTCGGCGTGGCTGATGTCAAACGAGAAGGAACAGACGTTACGATCGTGGCGCGCTCGTTGACGGTGCCACTCGCGTTGAAAGCCGCGGAACAACTTCAGGAGCAAGGTGTTTCGTGCGAAGTGATCGATCCGCGAACTATTCGGCCCCTCGATATCGATACGATTGTCGCGTCAGTGAAGAAGACGAACCGCGTCGTGATTGCGGAGGAGTCGCATCCGATCTGCGGCGTGGGCGCGGAGATCAGCGCGGAGATCATGGAGTGCGCGTTTGATTATCTCGACGCGCCGGTGAAGCGGGTTTCGGGCGTTGACGTGCCGATGCCGTACGCGAAGAACCTCGAGAATCTCGCGATTCCGGATGTGAATCGCATCGTCGCTGCAGTGCGCGAAGTCGCGTATTTGGATTAGTCCTTTCCACAGATTGCACAGATTATGGCAACCAAAGTAATCATGCCGAAGCTCTCCCCAACGATGGAGGAGGGACAGATCTCGCGTTGGTTGAAGAAAGAGGGAGACAAGGTCTCCATGGGCGAGCCGCTCGCCGAAATCGACACCGACAAAGCGACAATGGAAATGCAGGCGCTCGGCAACGGCGTGCTGCGAAAGATCCTTATCGGCGAAGGACAGTCAGCGCCGCTGGGGCAATTGATCGCTGTTATTGGCGAGCCGGATGAAGACATCGCAGCGGTGTTGTCTGAAGCGCCAGCTCAGCCGCAGGTCCAGGAACAGAAGGAAACAGACTCACCGCCACCTGCACCTGATGCGACTCAGCCACAGCTACAGGACCAGAAGGAAGCCGATCGACCACCCACTGCGCCTAATCTGGCTCCTGCAAATGGTCGCCAGCCGCAAGCATCAAGTTCAGCCTCCGGTTCAGGTCGCATGATCGTTTCTCCGCTGGCTGCGCGCATGGCTGCTGAGGCGGGCATCGATCTACGCTCGCTGCAAGGCAGTGGACCTGGCGGACGCATCATTAAGCGAGACATCGAAGCAGTAATCAGCAAGCCTAAAGCCGCGCCGGCGCCTTCATACGTGCAGCAGGCAGGCGCGTCTGCTTATCGAGACGAGCCGGCCAGTCAAATTCGACAAACGATTGCGAAGCGACTCGTCACGTCGCTCGGCCCCGTGCCGCACTTCTTTCTTACCACCGAGATCGAGATGGATCGCGCGGCCGAGATGCGCAAGGGCATCAACGCGCTCGATCCCGATCTGAAGATCAGTATCAACGACATCATCATCAAAGTTGCCGCAGCAGCGCTGATTCAACATCCGCAAGTGAATGCGTCGTTCCAGGAAAAAGTCGTGCGCTACTACGAGCGTGCTGACGTCGGCGTGGCGGTGGCGATTGAGGATGGACTGATCACGCCGGTTGTTCGCGCGGCTGATCAGAAATCGCTGAGCCAGATCGCGGCGGAAGTTCGCGAGCTGGCGGAACGTGCGCGATCGAAGAGATTGAAGCCCGAGGAGTACACGGGCGCGACATTCTCGGTCAGCAATCTGGGGATGTTTGGGATTGATGAGTTTACGGCGGTGATTAATCCGCCCGAGGGCGCGATATTGGCTATCGGCGCGATGAGTGCGAAGCCTGTCGTGCGTAATAACGAGATCGTGATCAGGCAGATGATGCGCGTGACGATGTCGTGCGATCACCGGGTGATTGACGGCGCCACCGGCGCGAAGTTCTTGCAGACGTTCAAGAAGATCTTAGAAAATCCGCTGTACCTGGTTGTGTGAGGCAGTTTTTAGACAGGATTTACAAGATCTAACAGGATTTACATGTTAATCCTGAATAATTTTGTAAATCCTATAAACAACTGTCTAAGCCGCCCGAACCGTCTCGCGTTTAAAGCAGCTCGCAATCTCCTCAGCATCGAGCGTGTCGCGTTCCATCAGCATCTCGACGAGATGTCCAATCGAATCACGCTCAGCAGTCACGATCGCACAGGCACGCTCGAGCTGCTCGTTAATCAACTCGGTCGTACACTCCTCGACCTTATCAAGCAAGCTCTGACTGCGCTGCTGATCCGGCTGTCCGAGGTGAATCGGCCCGAGACGGCTCATACCAAACTCGCTCACCATCGCCCGCGCAATCTCAACCGCACGCTCGATGTCGTTCGAAGCGCCCGCAGTCATCGTCGATAACAAAACCTGCTCTGCAGCACGACCACCAAGCAACAACGCGATCTGATCTTCGAGATACTCGCGCTTCTTCATAAACCGATCGCGCTCAGGCAATGACTGCGTCACACCAAGAGCACGTCCACGCGGCAGGATCGACACCTTGTGTATCGGATCGCCATTCTCCACCGCGAGACCAACTGCAACGTGCCCCGCTTCGTGAACTGCGGTCGCGTAGCGCTCGTCCTCGTCCATCATGAACCCTTGTCGCTCGGCGCCCATGAGAATTCGGTCACGCGCAAACTCGACGTGCTTGCGGGCAATTCCAGTCGCGTCGTCGCGAGTTGCAGCGATTGCAGCTTCGTTCATCAGGTTTGCGAGTTCCGCGCCTGAGAAACCCGGAGTTCCGCGCGCAATCCACGTCAGATCGAGACCCCCCTCGAGTTTCAGGTTACGCGAGTGGACCTTCAGAATCGCCTCACGACCAGTCACGTCAGCGAGATTCACGGCGATCTCACGATCGAATCGACCGGGACGCGTCAGCGCCTTGTCGAGAATGTCAGGACGGTTAGTCGAAGCGATAACCACAACCGCGCTCGACTGATCGAAACCATCCATCTCGACGAGCAACTGATTGAGCGTCTGATCCTGGTCGGCGGTAGCGGAGTCGCCGCCACGGCCGCGCTTGCGTCCGAGAGCGTCGATCTCGTCGATGAAGATGATGCAGGGCGAAAGCTTTCTTCCCTTGGCGAAGAGATGTCTGACACGCGCAGCGCCAAGTCCGGCAAACTTCTCCTGGAAGCTCGATCCGGACGCAGCTAAAAACGCAACGCCCGCTTCCTTCGCGGCAGCTCGCGCGAGCAGCGTCTTGCCAGTTCCCGGCGGTCCGTAAAGCAGGATGCCTCGCGGGACTCGACCACCAAGTCGGCTAAACTTCTCAGGATTGCGCAGAAACTCGATCGTCTCCGTCAACTCCGCGCGCGCCTCGTCAACACCAGCCACGTCCTCGAAACCGACGTTCTGTTTGCCATTGTGATTCTCGAGCTCGAACGATCCGCGGCCGCTCATGCTCGAGTAGATTCGCCAGCCGGCAAATCCAATTAGCCCGAGCGTCAATATCGGCAACGCCCAGCTCACAATGCTCGACAACATTCCCGGTTGCAGCGGCCGAAATTCAACCGGCACGTTCTGCTTTCGGAATAGCTGGACGATTTCGGCCTGCGTGGTCTCGCCAGTCACGGTCGCTTCCTGAAGCGAGCCGTCAGCCTTCGTGACTGTCAGCGTCTCACCTTCAACGGCGAGCGCCGTGGCGCCACCGGTTTGGGCGAGATTATAGAGTTGAGAGTAGTTGATCTTTTGAACAGACGGCTGATGCCGTTGATAAGTAGCGATAGCTGCGGCAATGACAAGGGAGAAAGTTATGATTGCCAGACATGCGAGAGCGACTCTGCGTGTTCGAACAGAGACCCTCGGCGTGGGGGTGGGCATAAAAAAACAAGACCTCCAAAAAATTAAAAACAATCGGGATTGGAACAGCGACGGAACTTCAAGGAAGGACCCGCTAGAAACAGCTAATGGCACTTTACCAGTGACTAATATGTGAAGTCCAGAACAGATTTGTGAAATATAGGACCGATAGAGCCTATAGGACCTATTCCGATGAACTAGATTCATATCGCTCTTTCTCGAACTGCTTTATTTCAATACGCCCGCACAAGTCAATTTCGCCTAAATTCCAAGAAACAGAAACGGCATGGTCATTGCTCAAGGACGGGCGATAGCTTTTGTACCAACGAAAATTGGGCGTGGTTGACAAAAGGAGGAAGAAGAAATGCTTTGGACGATTTTTGTAATTCTTTTGGTCCTGTGGTTACTCGGCGTGGTAAGTAGCTACACGGTTGGTGGGTTCATCCATATTCTACTCGTGTTAGCACTGGTGGTGCTGCTTATCAACATAATCGGCGGACGTCGCACAGTCGTATAAAGGCAAACTCGCACACTGTTTGCCCTGCCCGACGCCCGACACCGCGCTGGTGAGTCGGGCGTCTATGAAATCAGGCAAGTGGTAGATCGACTACACTAATGATTCGCCCTACTGGATACAGATTCATTTGCGGATCCCAGTAGGGCGAACGCTTGTAGAAGAAGCGAAGTCGCGCTGAAGGACTGGCGGCAAATTCAGGATCCAGCGCAAGGAGTTGTCGAAACTCCTGCTCGACCGCTGGATCTTTCTCCATCATTTCGCGAGCGAGATCTTCTAGCACGTAGTGTTCTGCGTACTCCTTCTCTTCAAAGATCGCATTGAAGAAGCCCCAGTGGGCCAGGGAGTCGGGCGCTTCGGGCTCGAGTAGATTAAGTATCACTTTCGCTTTCGTCTGGGCCACTGCCACCACAGCCGAGCCCGGCGGAAAGACTCGCGTTTCAATTGTTTTCTTAGCGTTAAAGCGTGGCATGTGCCGGCCCTCGAATGGACTGTCAGGCCAGCTCACGTTTGTGAAGCGATAACTCTCGATCTCTACTGGATGAAACTCCGCGAGAGTCTTCATCTGTATGCCGTGCGCTTTCAACACGTCGATCACTGCGGTCCATTGCGCGGGCACGATGTAATAAAGCGGCGGAGGCACTGCTGTCTTGACTCGCAACGTTTGATACATCGGGATCGTCAAGTCGAGCGGCTCGCGACCGTAAATCACACGCAGATCTCCCGAGACCTCGCTCTGCTCCGTCTCGTAAGTAAAAGCTTTCAACTCGAACGGCGTAGCTTCGTCAGTCAATTCAAAATCGATTGGAAAAAGTTTGTCCGGGTGGTAAGCGTTGCCCATCGCGAGCGTGCGCTGATCAGCTTCCCGGCCAATTGTTTTCAGTCGTTGCGGATCGCGATTGACCTCAGTCAGCGCGGCGCGCAGAAAATCGTACGTTCCGATGACACGCGAGCGATAGTCTTTGAGCATGTGCGTTTCGATCAGAATACCCGGACGATTTCTGAGCGGCACGTAGCCGGTTGAAAAACGAGGCGAGCCGTTGAAGTCTCTCGTACCCAGCTCGAGATCGCGATTATCGACGAACTCGAGATACCACGAGATGATATTGCCGGCAGCTTCAGTTGCAGGTGCGACTTTCCCGCCGAACACTTCGCGCTCCCATGCCAGCACAGCATTGTCGACGCCGTCGTGATGTTCGTGATGATACGTTATGTTGCAGCGATAGTCTGCGCCGTCTGTGACGTGACAGTCGATGAAGAGATCCGGTTGCCACTCGTCCCAGAGCTCCAGCCACGCGCGCGTCTCCGGCGTGTCGGCTTTCATGTAGTCGCGATTGAGGTTCTGGTACGTGCTCGTCGTGCGCCAGCCCATGTCGGTTGGACCGTTCTGGTTGATGCGATTGTAAGGACTGGAGCGCTCGTGACCGTCAGTGTTGTAGATCGGGATGAACAGCAGGACGACATTGTTCAATATGCCGGCGGCCGTTTGCGTGATCGCGATGTCGCGCAGCAGGGCGAAGCCGGCGTCTTTGCCGTCGGGCTCGCCGGAGTGAATGCAGGCCTGGATCATTACGACTGCTTTGTTCTGTGCTTTGGCGGCCTGCGGCGAGAACGTGTGTGTTTCTGAGGCGATGACCAGTGGTAATTCCCTGCCCTCACCGCTGAAACCGAAGTACTGGTATTCAATCGATGGGGACGCGTGCGCGAGCCGACGCGCGAAGGCGACAGTGTCTGAATAGCTCGGTGTTTCGCGGTAGTCGGTGCTTTCGGCGTGCGTACGCCACTCCGGGGGTATGTTTGTTGTAAACATAGTTTTAGACAGGATTACAGGATGAACAGGATTTACATGATAATCCTGAAAATCATGTAATCCTGTAAAAAACTGACTCTTGATATTAGACGCTTAAAGAGTTGTACTACACGAGCGGCACTCCGAGCGCCGGCGCGCATTCAGAGTGCCGCATGCTGAACAACGAATGTACATCACTCGCGTGAACCAACCCGTGATGATCGCACTGACCCCCAATATCCCTACAAGGACAGCTGCGTTCAACAGAAAATCCTTCACTCCGCTCCTCTGGACCGATGATTGAGACCGCGTTCATACCCGGACTGGAACGGCCTGTCAAGCACTGTGTTCGCATACTGCGTCCTTAACTCATCTTCCACATCCGAATATGCCTTATCTCTGCGTTGAGGGTGCAGCGCCGCCGTGTACCCACGACGATAACTTTCCTCGTCCTCATCGAAGTTGCCGGTGTAGTTAGTGCGCTCGCCTTCACGCTGCTCGTTCCACCAGTTTTCGCGCAACACGTCGAGGTCTTCCGCGCCGGCCTGGCGCATCGCTTCAGACGCATTGTCAGACTGATCGCCTTCATCCGCATACGCGATCAGCACCGTATGCCCATGTCGCAGAGCGTCTTCGTAAAGATAAACGTCTTCGTGAGGAATGCCTTCGCCCAGTTCTTCTTCTACCTGATCGCCGACTGCCGAACCCGCCGCCGCGCCGACTGTGCCCAGCAACGCTGCGCCAAGCATTCCAAACGCCAGCAACGGTCCAATGCCCGGGACCACCAGACTTGCGACCGCCAAGCCAGCGGTGGCGCCACCCGCAGCTCCCATCGCTCCGCCGACCGCAGCGCCCATGGCTTTGCCCATACCCGGCTCTTCCGTGTCGCTGACCGGTACACCCGCTTCGAGTCGCTCCGGCGCAGTGCCTGGCCTTACGATTCCTATCCTTTTGTCCGGTATACCAAGACTTTTTAACTGTTTGACTGCATTGTCCGCTTCGTCCTGTGATTTGAATACTCCGGTAACTGCCTGCATGTTTATTCCTCCCGAATTGGTTTCGATCACATTCTTTAAAGCGACTGACATTCCGCGGCAAGCAAAGAACGCGACCGACACAAATCGTTGAGGATTTCCGCAAAGCTATGTTAGAGTCGAAGGGCGATCAACCCCAGTTCACGAGGCTCAAATAGCGGATGTACGACATTGTAGACAAACACTGGCCTATGTCGGAGGGCGACGGAAAGGCCACCCGCAAGAAGCGCCCGCGCATACTTGCGATCACGACCGATTGTTGCACCGGCTGCTCCGGATCACCGGCGTGTATCGAGTACTGTCCGATTGAAGCATGCATGTTCTGGGTGCCTGACGAAGATCATCCTCCGTTTGGGCGCATCGAAGTCGATCCTTACCTGTGCATCGGGTGTCAGAAGTGTACGAGCAAAGGTCCTGATGGGGCGTTTCTCGATGGCTGCCCGTGGGACGCGATCGAGATGGTTCCGACCGATGACTGGGAAGGCGTGCACGGGATCACACTTCCGGATGCACCGCCCGCTCCTCCAGCGTAATTAGCCACAGATTTACACGGATTTTTGACGAATTGCTTTCGCTGTGAGGGATGCTTGTTCCTTCACTCGGGCGGAAGCGTCGGTTGAGGAGGCGTAGGTTTCGATCAGGGGCAGATCGTCTTTAGTTCCGATGAACGCGAGGGCGCGCAAAGCTTCCCAAACACTGTCCTCATCTGAATTCAAACTGATCAAATCTTCGTCGCGTGTGATCTGAGAACCGTTGGGCTTGAAGATCTTATTCACCCGGCCCGGCAACGGCGAGCGCAATCCCGCCATGTTCCCATCACTCTGCTGAATCCGCGCCAGCGGCGTTCCACGGGTAACTGTCGTGCCTTCATGCATACTGCTCGCGACTACGCCATCAGCCGGCGACTTCAACACGAATGGCTTCAACACCGCAACAATCTCTTCACGGCCACGGGCGTCGTCAAACCTGACGAGCGCGAGGGCGGCGTTGCGGCGAACGATCGGCTGTTGGTCTTGCACGAGTTTCAAAAGCGCCTCGTGAAACTCCGGCGACGTGTTATCAAAACCCATCAGCCACGCCACCGTCAGTCGATATTCCGGCTCCAAATTGCCGCTCAGCTTGATTAACTGTGGGTACCAGTTCTTCGCACTGCCGTCACCCTTCTCCATGCGCTGCTGAATCTGCAAGAGGGCATGCTGCACGTGCCGCGGGTTCTTCTCATCCGCAAGGTATTTCGAGATATCAGCGTCAGACAATTCACGACCGAACCACGAAAAGTACCACGCGAGAGAACTCGCGACGACGAATAGCGCGGCTAAAATCAGGATCGGACGGTTGCCCTTGCCAGTCATTTCAGGAAGGATAAATCTGGTAAAGCATAAGATAAACGATCACGCCCGTGATCGACACGTAGAGCCACAGCGGGAGGGTGATGCGCGCGATGCGTCGATGTCGCGCGAAGTCCTGGCGGAGAGCGCGATAGAACGTGATGATGATGAGTGGAACGATCACGATCGCGAGAATCGTGTGTGT
>DASYFE010000110.1:0-35590 GCA_036498585.1 Pyrinomonadaceae bacterium
TCAACAAGCCACCCGCATGACCGAGTCCTTCCCACATCTCTTCCGCAACGTGGGGCGCAAAAGGCGTCAGCATGATCACTAACGACTCCAACGCTTCTCGCATCGCAAACACATCTGCTTCCGACGCCTTCGCAGGATCGGCGTTGAAATCGGTGATCTCGTTGAACAACTCCATCAACGCCGCCACACTCGTATTCAAGTGCAACTGCTCGAGGTCGCTCGTGATCTTCGCAATCGTCTGGTGCGTCTTTCTGCGTAACGCTCGCGCTTCCGGACTGAACTCCATCGCGCCCGTCGGGCTCGGATTCGACAGTCTTTCCTGCCAGCGCCAGATCGTCGTGTAGACGCGTCGCGGAAATCGGAACGCGCCTTCGATTCCTGTTTCAGACCAGCGCAACTCGTTTTCAACCGGCGCCGCGAACAAGACGAACAGCCGCGTCGCGTCAGCGCCGAACGCTTTGATCATCTCGTCGGGATCGACGCCGTTGCCGAGACTCTTCGACATCGCTTTATATTCGTCAGTCCCTTCGACGCGATTCGTCACCATGCCCTGCGTCAACAATCGCTTCACCGGCTCGTCAAAATCGACGAGACCAATGTCGCGCATGAACTTGGTCCAGAAGCGCGTGTAGATCAGGTGCATCACCGCGTGTGAGTCGCCGCCGATGTACTGGTCCACCGGCGTCCATTGTTTGGCGATATTCGGATCAAATGCCGCTGTCTCGTTACGCGGATCGAGGTAGCGGAAGAAGTACCACGACGAATCGACAAACGTGTCCATCGTGTCAGTGTCACGACGCGCTGGGCCATGGCACTTCGGACATTCCGTGTTGACAAACCCCGGCACACCCGCGAGCGGCGACTCGCCTGTTCCCGTGAATTCCGCCGTTTGCGGTAACACCACCGGCAACTGATCGTAAGGCACCGGCACCATGCCGTCTTTGTCGCAATAGACCACCGGCACCGGCGCGCCCCAGAAACGTTGTCGCGAGACACCCCAGTCCCGAATGCGATACGTCACTGCTGCTTCACCGAAACCGTGTTGCTTCGCGTACGCAGACATCTCCGGTATCGCGACTGACGACAGCTTCGCGCCCCAGTCGCCGCTATTGATCAGGATGCCGTAATCGGTGAACGCCTGTTTGATCTCAGCCGATGCGTCACCCGCCGTAGTCGGCGGCGGCTCAGCGGCGATCTGATCGTGCGTCACGGGAGCGATAACCTGTCTGATCGGCAACGAGTATTTCTGCGCGAATTCCATGTCGCGCTCGTCGTGGGCCGGAACACTCATGATCGCGCCGGTGCCATATTCCATCAGGACGTAGTTCGCCACCCACACGGGCAGTGACTCGCCGCTGAACGGATTGATCGCAAGCACGCCGGTGTTGACTCCTTCTTTCTCTTCTTCTTCACGACCGGACGCTCGCTGGCTCCGAACTCTTTGCGCAAATGTTTCTACATCCTGCTTCAGCGCCGACCCTTCCAGTAACTCATTGAGCAACGGGTGCTCGGGCGACATCACGATCGCAGTCGCGCCGTAAATAGTGTCGATGCGCGTGGTGAACACACGAATCTTCTGCTTGCTCTCTTTAACGCCGAAGTCGATGTACGCGCCTTCGCTGCGACCGACCCAGTCACTCTGTCGCTTCAGGACTTTCTCGGGCCAGCCGTCTTCGATCTGTTTTATGTCGGCGACGAGCTGCTCGGCGTAGGCAGTGATGCGCAGGAACCACTGTTCCAGGTCGCGCTTCTCGACAGCCGTACCGCAGCGCCAGCAGATCCCGCCCGACGACTGTTCATTCGACAGCACCGTCTCTTCTTTAGGGCACCAGTTGACCTGCGAGACCTTTTTATAAGCCAGGTCGCGGTCCAACATCTTCAGAAAGAACCACTGGTCCCATTGGTAAAACTCGGGACGATGCGCGGCGATCTCGCGCGACCAGTCGTAACTGATGCCGAGGCGCTGCATCTGTCCGCGCATGTGCACGATGTTGTCTTCGGTCCAGTCGCGCGGGTTCACGCCGCGCTTGATGGCGGCCTGTTCCGCAGGCTGTCCAAAGCTGTCCCAGCCGATGGGATGCAGCACGTTGAAGCCTTGCAGGCGCTTGAACCACGAGAGCGCGTCGCCGATGGCGTAGTTGCGCACGTGCCCCATGTGCAGGAAGCCTGACGGGTAGGGCAACATCTCGAGGCAGTAGAATTTCTCGCGCGGATCGTCGTCTTTCGCTTGAAAAACGCCGGTGTTGTTCCAGCGCTCCTGCCACTTACTTTCTATCTGTTCGGGAAAGTATTTTTCGTCCATAACGTTATCCAATCATAGAGGTAACATGTTTTCAGTAAACCGCACAAAGCGATATCGAGCTTTGCCTGGGAATTGATCGATTTGGGGTTGGAATCGCCGCTCCGCTGGGACACGCGCCTCAAGCGCGGCGCAGAAGCGGCACCGTTAGGACGAGGTTAGCAAGTGACTGCCACGAGAACATGTGGGGCATTGTAGGGGAAATTGTTAAGCGCGTCTAGATTTCTGGAGGTGGTTTCGGCCGTGGTGGTTTGCGCAACTCTTCCTGCATGTAACGGCGGAGAACAAAATTAATCAGCCCGCAAGAGCTTGGCCCCATATCCCGATACCACTTCGCCAGGTCGCGATCGAGTTTTAGCGTAAATTCCTCTCGGGGGTGAGTTACGCTTAATGGGGGCCGAACGACTCCGCGACCGAACATCTCGTCCGTAATCGGCGGGATTTCAGAAAAATCAATATCTTCGTCCCTCATCGCATCTAGCCGATCATAATCAGTCTCATCTTTCTTTGAAGTATTTAATCTCTTCATGTCGTTCAGCTTTCCTGGCAGAAATGATTCGAATCACATCATCCGATTCTGTATGCACTATAGCAACAACACACCCCTTTAGCAGACCCAATGTGATTAACCGCTCCTCTCCATAATCATACCGATCATCCCTATAAGTGACCGGAGCTCCTTCGAACACTTCATGAAGCTTGGCAAAATCAATTCTATGACGCCACAGATTAGAGCGGCGTTTCGCCTCGTCCCATTCATAGCGTACGTGAGGTTTCATGTGAGGATGTAGTTACACGGATTGTAACTACATCAACACTATGAAACAAACGAACGAAGCATCTCGAGATTTTTTAGATCCGCGCGGGGATCGTCGTAGGGAGTTTCAAGGATGAAGGCTGCGTGTTTCAGTTTTGGGTGGCGGGCGACGCGGCGCAGGGCGTCGGCGCCGATGTGGCCCTCGCCGATGTGCCAGTGGCGATCGACGCGCGAGTTGTACGCCGCGCGCGAGTCGTTGAAGTGAATCGCGTGGACGTTTTTCGTCTTCACTGTCTTTTGCACTCTTTGTATCAACGCTTGAAGGCCGTCTTCTTCGCGGATATCGTAGCCGGCGGTGAAGGCGTGCGCGGTGTCGAGACAAACACCGAGCGGGAGCTTGGGACAAGCGCGCATGAGCTCCTGAAGATGTTCGAAACGATGGCCGATGCAGTCGCCCTGGCCGGCAGTGTTTTCAAGGAGGATTTTGAGTTTGCCAAACCTCAAACCTTTGCACGCGATCTGCAAACTCGCAGCGCACAACCCGATGCCGTCCGCTTCACACGCGCCACGCGCACTTCCCGGATGCACAACTAGATAATCGACGCCCAACAGCAGCGCGCGCTCGACCTCCTCGCGAAACGAGGCGCGCGATTTTTGTAAAAACACGTCATCCACGGCCGCGAGGTTCACGAGGTAATTACAGTGGATTAGTACTGGGGAGATCTTTGTTTGCCTCCGTGTCTTTTTAAAGAGGAGAACATCTTCGGCGGTGAGGGGCTTCGCCATCCAGCCGCGCGGATTACGCGAGAAGAGCTGCACCGTATCGCAACCAGTGTCCTTCGCAACGATCAGCGCGTTGTGAACGCCTCCTTTGATAGGAGCATGAAAACCAATTTTGGGCATGATTACGACGATGGTTTTAGACAGGATTTACAAGATTTTTCAGGATTGACATGTAAATCCTGTCTACTACTTCTGCATTGCCTCCATCACTCTCAACATGTTTCCGCCAAGTATCTTACTCACATCGCTCTCGCTATACCCACGGCGCAAGAGTTCCTTCGTTAAGTTCGGCAAGTCAGCCACGGTCGCGAGATCGGCGGTGGTGATCTGCACGCCATCAAAATCAGATCCGATACCGACATGATCCACACCGACGAGTTTCACGATGTGATCGATGTGGTCCACGATCCGCGCGACCTTCACCGGCGGTAGTCGCAACACATACTCCCGCTGCCGCACTCGATCACGCGCAAGCTTCTTGTGCACCGCATCGCCCGGCTCAGCGGCCGACGCGTCCTGCACCATTGTCGCGATCTCCGCATCAACCTGTTTCTTCTTCTGACTCCAACCAGGCTCGAGATGCTCGGGATAAAAGATCACGTTGACGACGCCGCCAGTCTTCGCCAGTGCACGAATCATATCGTCAGTTAAATTGCGTGGGACATCGGCAATGGCCCTGCACGCCGAATGCGTCGCCACAACAGGCGCCGTAGATGTCTGCACGATATCCCAGAAAGTCTGATCGGAAACGTGCGAAACGTCGATCATCATTCCCAGACGATTCATCTCGCGCACGACATCTTTTCCAAACTCATTCAACCCGCGCGTCGCGCCCACATCGTCGCCGGACGATCCCGCCCAGCTCGTGCTCACGCTCCATGCCGGTGACATGTATCGCACCCCGAGATCGTGGTAGCGCTTCACATTCTCGAGCCGCTCGTCGATCGCATAGCCACCTTCAAGCCCCATCAACGCCGCGATTTTCCCCTCACCGGCAGCACGCCGGATGTCGGCGGCGGAAGTCGCGAGCACCCACGTCTCCGGATGTTGCTCCGCGAGTGCGCGCACTGCCGCAATCTGATCGTCGGCTCGCTTCACGCACTTCGCGCCGCCGCCGCCAAACAACTGCGGCTCGACCCAGATCGAGAAAAACTGCGCATCAAGGCCGCCGGCTTTCGCGCGCACGGCGTCAAAGTGGCCGTCGCTTAGCTGTTGTTCGATATCGACGTGCTCGTCGAGCAATCGCTGCGCCGTGTCGACGTGCATATCCACCGCGATGGCCTTTTGGTGGATTGAAAGCGGGTCCGCGGCGGACGTTTCCGCTGTGGAAGTATTCTGGTTTTCGTGATTCATGTTTTTTTGCGTACAGCCAGGAATAAATATTGAGTGCAGAATGGTAAATACGGCAGTAATTGTGAGTGTTTTCGAACGATTTTTGGGTAAGCCCACGAATTAGTAATCTCTAAATTAAGGTGTCGCAAGTTTCATGTTACGCAAGCATGTTTACAGCAGGCAAGCGTTCTTGCCAACCGGCTCAAAACTACTGTATTGTGCCTTGTTGACTAACCCACTTAACCCATGTCCAGAAGTACCTTTTTGTTCGAAGTGTGTAACTACGCGGCGAAGATGAGGGCCTTCCCCCTCTATCTCAGTAATGCCTTAAGGAGTAAACAACATGTTTTCAAAAGACAGCAAACACAAGGACATTAAAACACCACGCATCTGCGACGTTGTTTGGCACGATGGCGAGTTTATTAAATGGAACGACGCGCGGGTACACGTGATGTCGCACGTTTTGCATTACGGCTCCAGTATTTTTGAAGGCATCCGATGTTATTCCACCAAACAGGGACCAGCCATTTTCCGCCTGCGCGAACATATACAGCGTCTTCTTAACTCGGCAAAAATTTATCGCATGGACCACCCTTGGACGATCGAGCAGTTGTGCGACGCGTCTATTGAGCTCGTCAAGCGCAGCGGGATGGATCAGTGCTACATCCGGCCCATACTGTTCCGCAGTCTCGATGAAGAACATCCGGCATTTGGCGTCAATCCGTTTCCGAACCCGCTCGCTTGCTACATCGGCGCGTGGGACTGGGGCAAGTATCTCGGCGACGAAGCGATCGAGCAAGGCGTCGACGTTTGTGTTTCCACCTGGAACAGGCTGACTCCGAACTCGATGCCGGCGATGGCAAAGAGCGGCGCAAACTACATGAACTCGCAGCTAATCAAGATGGAAGCGCTGCTGAATGGATTTGCGGAAGGTATCGCGCTCGACGATCGCGGCTACGTCTCGGAAGGCTCGGGCGAGAATATCTTCCTCGTCACCGGCGACATCGTTTTGACGCCGCCACTTTCATCGTCGATTCTGCCCGGCATCACCCGCGACAGCGTGATCCAGATCTGCCAGGAGCTCGGTATCACGGTTAAGGAGCGGACGATCCAGCGTGCGGCCCTCTACGTTGCCGACGAGCTCTTCTTCTCAGGCACGGCTGCGGAAGTTACGCCGATTCGTTCGGTGGATCGCATTCCGGTCGGCGCCGGCGGTCGTGGTCCGATCACGGCGAAGATCCAGAAAGCGTTCTTCGAGATCACCAAGGGCGAGCGACCCGCGCCCGGCAACTGGCTCACTTACGTCAACTCGGGCAAGGCCGCCTCAGCCGATAACAACGGCTTCTCAACGGCGGCGCTCGAAGCCGATACGGCCGTTATTACAGTGAAATAATTCTCTGCGTAGTCTCTGTGTCCTCTGCGCCTCTGCGGTTAACCTGCTTTATTTACCGCAGAGACGCAGAGGACGCAGAGATTACGCAGAGAAACAGAATTTATTGACGGACCTCACACCGTCAAGCTATATTCAAAAGGCCCAAGCGCGACATCTCGCGCTAACCCCACCTAAATCTTCAAACTATGGCCCTAAAGATCGACGATTTACTTCGAGTTGCGTGCAGTCATAACGCCTCCGACCTCCACCTGAAGGTGGGGGCTTTCCCGGTGATGCGTATCGGCGGCGAGCTCCATCCCGTCGAAAATGCGCCGCGCCTGAAGCCGGAAGACACGCTCGACATGGCCTTCTCAATGATGTCGAACCGGCAAAAGCAGCGATTCAAGGAAGTCTCGGAAGTCGACATCGGTTACGGCGTTTCCGGCCTCGGACGCTTCAGGGCAAACATCTTTCAGCAACGCGGCACGGTCAGTATCGTGTTGCGCGTAATTCCCGATCACAACAAGTCTGTCGCGCAACTCGGCCTGCCGCCCGTGATCGAAAAGATCGCCGAAGAGCGACGTGGGCTCATCCTCGTCACGGGGGCGACCGGCTCCGGTAAATCAACCACACTCGCATCGATGATCGATTGCATCAACTCGACGCGCAGTGGACACATCGTCACGATCGAAGATCCGATCGAGTTTCTACATCGCGATAAGCAGTCGTTTGTTACGCAGCGTGAAGTTGACGTGGATACGCGTTCGTTTGCGGAAGCGCTGCGGGGCGCATTGCGCCAGGATCCGGACGTAATACTTGTCGGTGAAATGCGTGATCACGAAACAATCGAGACCGCGCTGACTGCCGCCGAAACCGGACACCTCGTGCTCTCAACGCTCCACACACTCGACGCGACGGAAACGATCACGCGTATCGTCTCGTCGTTTCCAGCGCACCAGCAGAAGTCTGTGCGTATTCAGCTCGCCGGAATTTTGAAGGCGGTGATTTCGATGCGACTCGTGCGTGCAGCAAAGGGCGCGGGCCGCGTACCGGCGATTGAAGTGCTCGTCTCGACCGCGTTCATTCGCGATCACATCATCAACGAAGAGAAGACCTATCTGATTCGCGAGGCGATTGCTGCCGGCACTTCGCAGTACGGCATGCAGACGTTCGATCAGTCGTTGTTTCATTTACTTCAGGCGAGTCTCATCACGCAGGAAGAGGCGCTGCACAACGCGACGAATCCGGATGAGTTCAAGATGCGTGTGTCGGGTATCTACTCGAAAGACGACACCCTCTCACACATGACCACACCAGCCACAGCAAAAGTCCCCCCACCGCCACCCAGCCACGAACCCGACAGCATCTTCGTCAAGCATTAGTAGCCGCAAAAAGGCTAATTAACTCTTTCCCGGCGCATGACTCGGACGCCCGTGCGCCAGTCTTCGTTGATGTCGAAGCGATAGATTTCGATGTCGGAGGAGATGCAGTAGGCCAGTGTTTGAAATGCCGGATGGACGCGCAACGTCGGCGCGACGAGATACACAAGCGGCGCTTCGTCTCTGATCGTTCGTGCGCCGAAGAGTTTCGCACGCGCGATGTGACCGCGGCGGCGATGGGCTTCGACGCGCCGCCAGTAATCGCTTCCCTGCAATACGTGCTCGCGGTCTTCTGAGACTTTCAACTCGATCACGACCAGTCGCCCATCCTGTCGCAAGGCCAGCAGATCGATCGGCCTGATGCCGAGCTTCGCGCCGCGTGCAGTGCGAAACTGTGCGTGCAGTGGCGCGATGATCAAACCGGGATCGAGTTTGGTGATGTCTCGTCGCAGCAACGACTCGAGCCACGCTTCCGGAGCCGCACGGTAAAACGCATGACGATGATCGAGAGCTGACGCCGATCGATGCTCACGCAGATCGCTAAGCAGGTTATTCCAGTCGTTGCTCGTTGATGAATCTAGCAAGCGACGATTCATACGGCCGATGCCGAACCAGACTTTTTCGCGCCCTAGCAGCGAACGCACGCGGGCAAACGGAAGTCCGAAATAACGCAACGTCTCGCCATGACGCGAATGGACGATGTCGATTGCGTCAGGCGCTTCAGCAACGATTGCGCGACTAAGCTCGCTTGCCGTCGCGGCTGCTACAGGCGGAAATCGCGCGAGCTTCTTTCGCCACAGATCTTCTTTTTCAAAACATGGCGCTTCAGTCAATAACGTTAAGTCGTCATCTACCGTCAACACCTTGATGCTCTCTTTCAAAGCCGGACGCAAAAGCACAAGACGGTATAGCAGCGGCTTCAAAAGCTCGGGCGAGACTATCAGCCAAAGCTGCTGGACAGACTTGCGACGAAACCACAGCAACGACGACGACAGAAACGCGTCGACCGCCCCAGGCTTGCTCGAGACAACCGGACCAGTAACGGCAATTCGCCCTCGCCGCGTCTTGAGCAGAACTTGCGCGTAGCGTCCCGGTTGACCTGGCTTTGTTCCACGACTCAACCCTGACCGTTCGACAACGCTTCCGAAGTGCACATGCGCTGCCAACTGGGCCAGGCGCTCACAACGCATCTGACGCGCTGCGCGAATCGTCGCCGTGATCGCTTTCGCTGAGGTACGCGGGATCAACTGAAGCCGCATCCGGCGCGACAATTCCAACTCGAGCAACTGGCCATTCCAATCCCACGCAACGACGCGCCACAGCCGTGTCCCCTTCTCCGTCCAACACGAAAGCAGCAACCGCTCCTGCGCCACCACTACCTCAATCTCGTCCCGGCGCAGCGACTCAGACACAGAGTCAGACACAAACAGCCACTCCGCATACTCCCGCAAAAGCAGGAGAATCTGATTGTGCGCAGATATAACTTGTGCCGGCGTTGTGAGGCTTCGAAGCATGTGAGGTAACTCTTTTTGCGAATTTTGTGCCTTTTTGTGGCCTACTTCTACATTGTGCTACATTTTTGGTCAACTGAATTATGAAGAACATTTATCTCGCTGGAGCAGTCAGAACACCCATCGGCAAGTTTGGCGGCACGCTCGCATCGCTGTCCGCAGCGGATCTCGGCGTGGCAGTGGCGAAAGAAAGCCTGCACCGCGCGAATGTCGCAGCCGATCAAATCACCGACTCAATCTGGGGTTGCGCGCGCCAGGCCGGCGGTGGTCCAAACGTGGCGCGGCAGATCACTTTTCGCGCGGGCGTTCCGCAAACGACACCTGCCGCCACCATCAACCAGGCGTGCGGCTCAGGACTGAAAGCAATCATTCTCGCGGCGCAGGAGATCATGCTCGGCCGCTCGGACGCGGTTCTCGCAGGCGGCACGGAAAGCATGTCGCGCGTGCCTTACTTCGCCGACGGCGCTCGTTGGGGCGCGCGCCTCGGCAACATGCAACTCGTCGACGGCATGTATCGCGACGGCTTCAGCGATCCGCTTTCAGGACTGCTGATGGGCCAAACGGCTGAGAAGCTTGCGCGCCAGTATGAAATCTCGCGCGCGGAGCAGGACGAGTTCGCTTTAAGTTCGCAACAGAAAGCGGAAGCAGCTATCGCGTCGGGACGATTCAACGATGAAGTGATGTCGCTCGAGATCAGCGGCAAGAAAGGCGAGACCACCAGCTTCGCGAAAGACGAACACTGCCGCGCCGGAACGACGCTCGCAGATCTCGCGAAGCTCGCGCCGGTGTTCTACAAAGACGGCACTGTCACCGCCGGAAACTCATCAGGTATCACTGACGGCGCGGCGGCCGTTGTCGTGTTGGGCGACGAAGGACTCAAACGGTTCGGGTCGACGCCGCAAGCGAGGATCGTCGATTACGAGATCACGGGAGTCGATCCGGAGATCATGGGTATTGGTCCTGTCCCCGCTGTGCGTGCGCTGCTGGAACGACAGAAGCTTTCGCTTTCCGAGATCGATCTTATCGAGCTAAATGAAGCTTTCGCGGCGCAGGTGATCGCGTGCGATCGCGAGCTCGGCTTCGCTGCCGATCGTTTGAACGTCAACGGCGGCTCGATCGCATTGGGCCATCCGATCGGCTGCACCGGTGTTCGCATCACCACGACGCTGCTTTACGAGATGCAAAAGCGACAAGCCAAATTCGGACTCGCGACACTTTGCGTCAGCGGCGGCATGGGACTCGCGCTTCTGCTGGAGCGAGTATGATCATTTTGCGGCTGGTTGCAGTCTGTATGGTCCTGCTCGTCCTCGCTGCCTGTAGCTCGCAAAATAAAACCCTCACGAGTGCAACCCCATCGCCGGACACAGTTGTCTCGTCAACTCCACCGTTTCAAACAAAAGAGCCTGAGCATTACAGCGCGGTCCGCACCATTACGTCCGTCAGCGCCGAAGGTCGGAGCTCCGTGACAAAGGCGTACGTCGCGCGTGACGGCGAGTCGAGCCGCTACGAATCAACAGGCACACCGAAGAACACCATTTATCTCTCAACTGCAGAAGGCAAGTTTTTCTTGCTACCGGACGAGAAGCTGTACGCGGATGTCACGGATCAAAGCCAGATTTCCGCGGATCCGAACGAAGAGGGATTGGAATCTTCGCCGGATGCACTGCTGCACACGGACACAAGCGCAACGAGTTATCAGAAGCTGGGGAATGAAGTGATTGCCGGTCGCAATACAAACAAATATCGCATCGTTGTTAACGGTCCGGCGCCTGCGAACGTCAGCCAGAGTGAGACGTTTATGTGGATTGACGAAGCGTTGCAGATGCCCATCAGATCCGAGACAAAGTCTGACGGCATGCGCGTCACAATGGAGATTTCGGAAATAAAACTCGAAGTAGATAAGACGTTATTTGTAATTCCCCAGGATTATAAAAAGGTGACTTTTACTGAGCTTCGGAAACGGCTGACACCTGAATGATCCAGGCAGCGGGGGCAAGCCCCTGCTGAAAACAACCCACTGAAACATCGAGGCATCCACTAACTCTCTCAAAATTTCGCAGAAAGGCTGTTTGTAGTGAAAACACGACTTTTAACCCCAGCGATTATTCTGATCGCATTTTTCCAACTCGAAGCCATGGCGCAACAGCGCGGCCGCAATACCGCGCCCGCAGCTCCGACGCTGATGTCCTCACTGCCGCAATCCGACGCGGTCGCGCAAGTGAAAGTTAAACAACTTTTGAGCGAAGCGATGCCACGCATACTCGCGGGCAATCCCACGAAGCTCAGCGAAGTCAACGCCAGCCTCGATCGCTTCAAAGATCGCACCGGTCTCGATCCGCGCATGTTTGATCAGGTGGCGCTTGGTATTCGTTTCACGTATCCATCCGAAGGCGTAACCAAAGTGCAAACCGTCGCACTCGCAGACGGAACGTTCAGCGCCGCGGGAATGGTCGCCGCCGGTCGAGTGGCTTCGAATGGAAAGTATCGTGAAGAAAAATACCAGGACAAGACGATTTACATTTTCTCCATTGATGAAAACATAAAACTGCTTGGTCTATTCGACGTGAAAATCGGCGAGCTCGCCGCCGCCCCGCTCGACACAAAAACCCTCGCGCTCGGAGATCTCGCAGGCGTGCGCAGTGTCATCGACGCGAGTCGCTCACGCAAACGAGCGAATGCAGAGCTGATCGCCCTCGCCAATCGCGATCCTAATGCCGTGATCGGCTTCGGCAGCAACATCACCGAACAGCTCGTGGCAAATCTCGACATCGGCAACGCTCCGATCGGCGCTGACTTGCGAACGCTCCGACAGGCTTACGGCTCGGTCAGCACAACGGAAACCGATCTACAGTTGTTTCTCGCGGCGCGCGCAGTCAATGCCGAGGCTGCGAAAAACTTTGGAGACACGCTTGAAGCATTGAAACAGCTCGGCGCGTTGTTTGTGGGACGTTTATCCGGAGCGAAAGGCGTGCTGGCGAAGAGCGCGTTGTCGAATATGAAGATCAGCTCGGCCGCGAACGAACTGCAAATCAGAACGAGCGTGGCCCAGGCTGAGGTTGGGCCACTGCTTGGTAATTAGAACGCGGATCTATTTCGTTGGAAAATTTAATCCAGGAGGAAGGCCCGGTCCGGCTTCCGGTTCGTCCTCCTGCAACTGCGCTAACACGTCCTGGTAGATCTTAATCTTGCCGTCCTTCTTCATCTGCTGTTCCACGCCGGTAACGTAATCATCAAATACCTGTTCCTGGCGTTCGCTCATCATCGACGTTTTCAAGGTATCGCGCTGGGCGGCAAGTGCGTTCATGTCAGCGTCGTTTCTCTTCGTGACGCCGACTATCACCCACTTATCGTCAACCTTGATCGGCGTCTTGCTAAACTTGCCGGATTTCAAGCTGTAGATCAGATCGTCGAGCGCTGCACTCGTGCCGGCTTTGCCGAGCGATGAGCCGAGTTTGAACGACTCTTCCGTGCCGGCTTCATAACCTTCTTTCTCGCCCGCGGCCTTGATGCCGTCCGGACCACTCAGACTGGCCACGAGGTCTTTTGCTTTCTGTTCCAACTGATCCTTTGCACGCTGCTTCTTGATCTCGTCGGCGACCTTCGTCTTCACTTCATCGAAATCAGGAATACGCGGCTCTTTCTTTTCAGCCAGCATCGGAATCGCAAAACCGTTTTTGATACCGGTCACGGTACCGACGTCATTCGGGTTGTTCAACGCTTCGATGGCTTGCTCAAATTGCTGATTCGCCCCGATCTCGGGCACATCGTCGCCGGGTTTCACAAACGGAGTTTCACGCACCATCTCCGCCGGAGTCATGTTGGCTTGTGCCGCCAACTCCTCCGCGACTTTTTGCGGATCCTTGGTTTCGTTTAAACGCAATTGGGCCTTCTGCGCGAGCTTGAATGCTTCGCCGTACGCCTTGCGGTTGCGCAAAGAGACGAGGATGTCGGGCTTCGCTTCCGCAAAAGTCTTCGGAACACTCTCGCCGCGACGGAGGATGTACCAGTTTCCGGCATAACGAATCGGGATGTCGCTGACGTCTCCCGGTTTCATGTCAACCGCTCTATCGTAGAGGCCGTTAACTTTGTTTTCGTTCTTCTTGAACGGCTTCTCGAGCATTCCGCCATTTCGGGCCGTCGCCGGATCTTCTGAGTTTCCTTTGGCGACTTCGGCGAATGCTTCCCTGGTGGTCTGGCCCGTCGTGCCGCGCAACTTGGTGATGAGGTCCTTCGCTTTCTGTTCAACCTGCGCATCCAGATCCTTGCGCGCTACTTTCAAAAGAATCTGCTGGATCTCAACACCCGCTTCCTTGTGCTGCGCATCGAGTTGGTCGTACTCGGCCTTTAGATCCGCCTCAGGAATCTGAAGCTTCGAGCCGATCTTTTCCGTGTTGATAAAAACATAGCGAATTTTCCGCTGTGGCTCGAGATAGCGATAGTCCGTCTTATGACTGTCGTAATAAGCGCGCAGCTCGTCATCGCTGGGCTGAATCTTCGTCGCGACCTTGTCGGTCGTAAGGGCCACGTAGCTCACGTCGAACGAAGTGTTACGGCGTTTGTACTCTTCTTCGACTTCACTATCGGAAACGTTGACGCTTGCGCTGACGAAAGCACGCAGTTTTTCCTGTGCAATCTCGTCGCGAATATCGTTCTCAAACTTCTCGATGTCGCCGTAGCGCGCCGTGACAGATTCCTTGTACCTGTCGAAGCCGATAAAGTTTCCTGCCGGATCGGAAAACTGTTTGCGGATCTTCTCGCGGAGCTCGCCATCGCTGGCGCCGAGGCCGAGCCGCGCTGCTTCCTGGGAGATCACCTGTTTGCTGATCAGGCCGTCGAGGAAGCGCTTGTTGCCGCCCAGTTGGGCCAGGTTGATGCGGTTACCGAACATCTGCGCGTAGTTTTCCCTGATGCGCGCCACGTCCGCGATGGTGATACTGGCCGAACCCACTTTCGCTACCACTTCCGTGTTTTTGGTCGGGTCGATATTGTTCGTGGAGTTGCGGCCGGGGGCGTAGAAAATCACGAGACTGATAGCCATCAGGGCCGCAAATATTATGACGATGTATTTGCTGGTTCGTTCCCATTTGGCGAGTTGTTTGAGCATTGTTATTACCTTTCAGAAACTGCGGATTGTATGTGAGAGACGCGAGCGGCTGCAACTGCCGAAGGTTCAGAACTCGGCCTTTCTTCTCTGGTTTGCCGGAATACGATCCTGATGCTATTTTAATCCACTTCATGGACGCAATTGGCGGCTCAAAGTGGTTGTGGATCGGATTCAGTCTATTCATTTTCACGATGCTGAGCCTCGATCTGGGGCTCTTCAACCGCAAAGCTCACTCAATTAAATATCGAGAAGCGTGGCTCTGGAGCGGCGTCTGGGTGACGCTCGCGATGATGTTCGCCGGGATAGTTTTTTACTATCTCGGATCGCAGCCCGGGTTCGAGTTTCTCACCGGCTACATCATCGAGTTATCGCTCTCAGTCGATAATCTATTCGTTTTCCTGCTAATCTTCTCTTACTTCAAAGTCCCTGCGAAGTTTCAGCACCGCGTACTCTTCTGGGGTGTGATGGGAGCGCTCTTTATGCGCCTGACGATGATCTTCGTCGGCGCGACGCTCATCAATCGCTTTCACTGGATCATTTATATCTTCGGCGCCTTCCTCGTTTACACCGGAATCAAGATGTTCAGGCAGGAAGAGATCGATGTCCAACCTGAGAAAAACCCACTGGTCCGGCTAGTCACGCGATTTCTTCCGATCTCCCGCCATTATGAAGAGGAGAAGTTTTTCACCAAAACAAACGGGAAACGGACCGGTACGCTTCTTCTACTTGTCCTGATGGTCGTTGAAGTCACTGACCTGGTGTTTGCAGTCGATTCGATTCCGGCGATTTTTGCGGTCACGACCAACACGTTCATTGTTTACACGTCGAATGTGTTTGCGATTCTCGGTCTGCGCTCGATGTACTTTCTGCTGGCGGGCGTGGTGGAGAAGTTTCGCTATCTCCGGTTCGGCCTCGCCATCGTTCTCACCTTTATCGGCCTGAAAATGCTCGCCGGAGCCATCGGGTTCCACATTCCGATAAAGATTTCGCTCGTTTTCGTCGCCCTCGTGCTGGTTGGGTCGGTAGTCGCGTCGCTGGTCGTCTCAGCGGAAGGCGAAAAGACTATCACAGTCGACCTGCCACCGGATTTCGACCTGCCGCGGGACGAGTAGATAGGATTTACAAGGATTTCACAGGATTTACAGGAAGAATTTTGCTAATCCTGTAAAAATCTTGTAAATCTTGTTTAAAAACTCGTGGCCGTGTGCTAAATTCCTCAGTCGGTAGTTGTTGCTGCCGACGGACTCACACCTAGTTCCTTCCCCATCGATTAACCAATGGTTGCGAATAAAACCAGTCGTTTTGCTTATGATTGGTGGATTATTCAGAAGCGTTTCGTCTATCTGATAATCGCCATCTTCATCTTTTGCGGGCTCGCTGCTGGCGCGGCTGTCTACGTGCACCTGTACGGCAATCCGTTTCGGAACGTAGCCGTGGTGAATCAGCCCGCCGGCGCGCGGTTCGTCTCTTTCGAGGGCGACGTGCGGGTGATTCGCGCCGCCACGCGCGAGATGATTCCGGCTAACTCTGATACCGAGCTTTACCCCGGCGACACGGTGCAAACACAGGCGAACGGCCGCGCCCGTGTCGCCCTCGCCGACGGCTCCACGCTCCTTATCAAGCCAAACAGCACCATCGTCGTGCGTGACAACGCCCGCGCTGACGACGGCAAGAAGACGAACGTCCACGTTCGTGTCGACAGCGGCCAGTTGTCGGTCCGCACCGAGCAACAGGCGGACGGCACCACAAACGTCGTCGAAACTCCTCAAACCAAGAGCGCAGTCGGCGAGAAGACGAACGCGAGCTTCGGTGTCAATCCTGAAGGCACTGAAGAAATTCGCGTTGCAACTGGCGCGATCGAGACGACCAACCGCGCTGGGGAAAAAACTTCGATCACCGGCGGTGAGTACGTTTCGGTTAACAACTCCGGTCGCCTTTCGCCCGCGCAGAAGTTGTTGGACGTGCCGCAACCCGCCCGGCCACACGATCGCGAACAGGTTTTTGTCGGTCCGAATGGCGCCGCGAGTGTGGACTTAAAGTGGCAGCGCCCACAGTCAGGCACGCCTTCTTACTATCGCGTTGAAGTCGCGACTTCGCCTTTCTTTGTTGCGGACGGAAAAGTCATCGAGCGCGATCAGCTCGTGGCGACTGAGTTCGGCGCGAGCGATTTGCGTCCCGGCGTTTACTTCTGGCGCGTGCGAGCTACCGCGGCGAGCGGCCAGGCGAGTGACTGGAGCGATCCGCTGAAGTTTGTTGTGACGCCACGTGGCAGCGCGCAAGTCAATGTTTCGGATCTCAGCAGTGAGCTTCTCGGTGGCAATATTTATCTGATTCGCGGCAAGGCCGATCCGGGGGTGACTATTAAATGCAGCGGTCGCGAAACGATCGCGGCGGCTGATGGCGGATTTCAGATTCAGGTCACTGCCGCGGCAACTACACGCGACCTCATTCTCGAAGCCCAGGATTCGAGAGGCAACATGAGTCAATACAAAGTTTCACTTAACGCACGCGCAGCCCGCAGATCCTAATGTCGAGTCACGTAATACTGCTAACGGATGCTCATGAAGCGCCAGCCTACGAGTTGATCGAGGCTCTGCGCGCCGCCGGCGTGAAAACGCTGATCGAGGGACTCCGTGAAGTGGAAGTCGAGAAGGCGCTGGCCCAGCAAAAGAAACGCGAGGGCGTGCACGACTCCGAAGGACCGCCGCCGCTCGCCGTTTTGTACGAAGTCGTGCCGGGCGCGGACATGGTCGAGCTCCACACGGCGATCGATCACGCGAAGGCTTTCTGGCCCGGTGCGCCGCTCGTCGCCTGTCGCAGGCAGACTAACGGTTATCAGAGTCACAACCTGCGCAGTCTCGACGGCCCCACTCTCAAGCGACTCGGATTCCTCACGATCGCGGACAAGTCGGCCCAACTCCCAGCGCTGCTGCGCGAGATTGAAGCTCACGGTGGGACCGGCGAGCTGAAACTTCCGGACACGTTCGAGCAGTCGTCTGACGACAGCTCAGCCCCGCTGCCAAAGAAGATTAAATTCAATCACCTGCGTGCGGCGTACGACATCGTTTCGTCTTTGCACTTCAGCGGCGATCAAAGCGGCGCGGCAAACACGGCGCTCGCCGGTTTGCAGGGACTCATCAAAGCCGATCGCTGGGCCATCTACCTGTTCTCCGAATCGAAAGGTTTCGAAACCTCGACACTCGAAGCCATCGCAGTCAAAAAAGCCGGTGAAGAAGGCGCGCGGAACGACGATGAATGGTCACAACTCGAGCCCGATCTGCCGATCGGTTCTGAAACCAAGGCTGCAAAGCGTGCGGCTGCGGGAATGGGAATCATCAAGCGTAAAGAACGCGGACAGTTTGTCGTTGCCGTTCCTCTGATCTGTGGGGAGCGGATACTCGGCGTCATCGAAGGCATTCGTGAAGGCAAAGGCTCACATGCATTCAAGAAGACTGACGTCGAGCTGCTCGATTCACTCTCACTTCCAATCGCTTCAGCTCTCGCGAACGCAGTTCGCATCGCCGAAGCCGAGCGACTCTCGCAGACCGACGACCTCACGAAGCTTCACAACGCGCGTTACCTGCGGCAGTTCCTCCTGAACGAGATCCGGCGCGCGCGTCGTTACCAAACAAGCGTGGCGGCGCTGTTTCTCGATCTCGACGACTTCAAACAAATCAACGATTACCACGGTCATCTCGTCGGCTCGCACGTGCTGATGGAAATGGCCGCCGTGATTCTCTCTTCAATACGCGATACAGACGCCGTCGCGCGTTATGGCGGCGACGAGTTTGTAATTGTTCTGCCCGACACCGGAACCGAGCTCGCAGGACAAGTCGCCGAACGTATTCGTCAGAAGATTCTCCGTCACAATTTCACCGGTGGGCGGCGTCTCCAACTCTCGTTAACGGCGAGTTTCGGAGTCGCAGCTTTTCCGAAACACGCTTCATCACCCCAACAACTGATCGCCTGTGCGGACACCGCCATGTATGAGGCGAAGGCCGCCAACAAAAACTGCGTCCGTTTCGCGGCTGACCTGGCCAGCAAGGAGCCCGCCAGGCGCTCCGCAGCCTACGAGGAAGTGATCGAAACGGTAGTAGTGACCTGATTGAATTTTCTCCGCGTCGTCTCTGCGTCCTCTGCGTCTCTGCGGTAAAAAGAAACGCAGAAAAATGTAAACCGCAGAGGCGCAGAGGACGCAGAGACTACGCAGAGTGTAATCCGCGGCTAACTCGTGTATATTTTCCCGTTTACGCGGTATGTGCTCAGGGTGTATCTTAGGATTTCGGACGTTTGGGCGACATTTACCGCCAATTCCCACCCGAAGTTCCATTCTATAACCACGGGAAGTGAATAAAATTCTAAATGGCGTTCAAATCTATCTTTAGTCTGTTTTCGAGCGACCTCGCCATTGATCTGGGGACGGCGAATACACTCGTTTATGCAAAAGGACGCGGCATCGTCGTGTCTGAACCTTCTATTGTCGCAATTAATAAAGTTACTAATCAGGTTGAAGCTGTCGGACGTGACGCGAAAGACATGTTGGGCCGTACGCCCGGAAACATCGTCGCCATTCGCCCAATGAAGGACGGAGTTATTGCTAACTTCGAAGTCACGGAGAAGATGCTGCAACACTTCATTCGCAAGGCGCATAATGGCAAGACGTGGGTGAGCCCGCGTGTCGTCATCGGCATACCGTCGGAGATCACACAGGTCGAGAGACGTGCGGTTGAAGACTCCGCGTATCGTGCGAAAGCTTCCGAAGTCTATCTCGTCGAAGAAGCGATGGCCGCGGCGATCGGCGCTGGTCTACCGATCACTGAGCCCCACGGAAACATGGTCGTCGACATCGGCGGCGGGACGACTGACATCGCGGTGATCAGCTTAAGTGGTATCGTCTACTCGCGTGCGGTGCGTGTAGCCGGAAACGAGATGGATGAGGCGATCATCCAGTACATCAAGCGGAAGTACAACCTGCTGATTGGTGAACGAACTGCCGAGGCGATCAAGATCGAGCTTGGGTCAGCGTATCCGCTGGATGAGCAACTGTCGTTCGAAGTGCGTGGCCGTAATCTGATCGAGGGAATTCCGAAGACGATCACAATCACGGACGAAGAAGTTCGCGAATCATTGGCTGACTCGATCTCGACGATCATCAACGCCGTGCGCGTGGCGCTGGAACGAACTCCACCAGAGCTATCAGCAGACATCGTCGAGCGTGGCATCGTACTGACCGGCGGCGGCGCGCTGTTGAAGAACCTCGACAAACGACTCTCGATCGAGACCGGATTGCCGGTATCGCTGGCCGACGATCCGCTCGCGTCCGTAGTGCTCGGCACAGGCAAGATGTTGTCAGACTTCGATCTCCTCAAGCGTGTGAAGTGGGAAAACACGATGGTAAGCGGCATGTAGTTAATTACTTCTTCTCTGTGCAATCTCTGCGTTCTCTGTGTCTCTGTGGTTAATCAATGCTAAGAAAAAATAACCACAGAGACACAGAGAACGCAGAGATTGCACAGAGAAGAGAGCTTGAACTCTAAGCTGGAACTATTAAGATTTAGCACGTGGCTTCGGTTCGCACACAAAAAGAGATTCGACAACGAGCCCCGATCTGGCTCGTGGCGCTGCTGGTCGCCAATCTCGTCATTATGGCGGTTGACGCGAAAGACGCCGACGGCGGCCAGAAGATGCTGCGCATCTGGACGCAAGCCTTCGCCTCGCCACTGCAAAACGCCTCGTCGAAAGCGACTGGGGCGACCTCCGGCTTTTTCCAGCAGATCTGGAACTTCCGCAGCACTGCCCAGCAAAACGAAGAACTGAAAGAGCGTTTGTCGCAGGTCGAAACAGAGCTCCACACTGCCCGCCAGGCCGCCGCTGAAACCGAACGTCTAAAAGCACTGCTGAATCTCAACGAGCAAACGAACATCCAGAACATTCCCGCTCGCGTGATCGCGCGCGATCCTTCCGTGTGGTTCAACACGATCACGATCAATCGCGGCAGCAGCTCGGGAATCGAAGTCAACATGCCGGTCGTTACGGCCGGAGGAATCGTCGGCCGCATCGTCACCGTCAGTCCGTGGGCGTCGCAGGTCATGCTGATCACGGACGAGAAGGCCGGCGCCGGCGCCGTAGTGGGACAGCTCGGTCAGTCAGGCGCGCTCGGCTCGGTTCGCGGACGCGCAGATCTCGGTGTCGGATTGATCGAGATGAAATATGTTTCCGGACTCGAGAAAGTGGAAGTTAACGATTACGTGATGACAACAGGTCAGGACGGGATTTATCCGCAGGGCCTGAACATTGGCCGTGTTGTCGAGGTAAAAAACGGGACGGCAACAACCGCCCATCAAATTATCATTCAACCCGGCGCGCAGCTTGATCACCTTGAGGAAGTCGCTGTACTCCTCTATCACCCCCCGCCGCGTTCTGTGCCCGAACAAACTCCGCAGCAGAACGCTGACAAATCCAGGAGATGATTTGAGTGGCAATTTTCAAGCGGTTTTATTGGCAACGCTTCTATGTCGAAGCTTAAGATTGCGGTAGTTTTATCGGTCTCAATCCTGCTCCAGCTTTTGCTGCGAGAGGTTTGGGGAAAACTCTCCTATATAGACTTCCCTCTCGTCGTTGTTGTTTACATCGCTTTGCAACGTGACGCCTGGCAGGCGCTGGTAGTCGGCACACTGGCAGGACTGATTGTTGACGCGGCAAGTGGTGGGTTAATCGGGGCGGGAGGCTTTTCGAAGACGCTGACGGCGTATGTCATCTACTTCGCCGCGACGCGCGTAAATCTTGAAAACCCGTTGTTACGGATTCCGGTGCTAGCGGCCGCTTCGTTGCTCGACTCCGCAATCTACGTTTTTTGGCACCGGGTCATGGGCTATCCGCCGGTCGCGCCGTTCGTACAGACGATGTCTTACAGACTAATCGCGACGACAGTGATCGGCACGCTCGTTCTTTACATACTCGACGCGCTTGTAGCCGAGCGCAACTCGCAACGGCGACACTTCGCCACACGCCGCCGCGTTGCACGACGCTCAACCGGGCCATTACGGAGGAGATGAGCCACAAAAATGCACAAACTTTGTTCTGCTTTTTGTGCCTTTTGTGGCATCTAAACCGAGTCCTATGAAATTCGAAGATACATCTCAAAACCTGCGCGGGCGCATGCGGTTTATTCAGATCCTGGTGATCGCGATGCTCGGACTGCTCAGCATCCGCCTGTACGTGCTGCAAGTGGTCAGAGGTGACCGTTACGCGGAGATTGCCGTAAACCAACGCCGCCGCCGGCTTCCAATCCCCGCTCCGCGTGGCATGATCTTCGACCGCGAAGGACGTGTGATCGTCGATTCGCGCCCCACTTACAACGTGATCCTCACGCGCGAGGACGTGAAAGGTAAAGATCTCACGTCGTTAATCGAGCCGCTGTCCCAGGGACTTAACGTCGATAAAGACATCCTGCGCGAGCAATTCGAGGTGGTGAAAACCATGCCCGCGTTCGAGTCGATCAAGGTTAAGGAGAGCGCTTCGCCGGGCGACATTGCGTGGGTCGAGTCACATAACCTCGAGTTTCCGGAGCTGCGCGTCGAGCAGCAACCGCAACGGCGCTATCCGGACAAGGGAGTACTCGCGCACGTGGTCGGTTACGTCGGTGAGATCAGTCCGGAGCAACTCCAGAAACAAGCTTATAAAGACAAGGGCCTGAAACCTGGCGACATCATCGGCCAAAGCGGGATCGAGCAGACCTACGACGACTACCTGCGCGGCAAAGACGGTTATCGTGAAGTTGTAGTCGACAGTCGTGGCCGCATTCAGGATGAGATCGATACGATTCCTCCGATACCGGGCCGCGATCTCGTCACCACGATCGATCTCGATCTGCAACTCGCCGCCGAAGAGCAACTGCGGAATTCCGTCACGAAGCGTGGCGTGATCATCTCTGCCGATCCGAACAATGGCGAGATCCTGGCGCTCGCTTCGGCTCCGACTTTCGATCCAAACCTCTTTTCACAACGAATCACGACGAAGGAAGGACGCGCCGATTACGTCAAACTTTTGAACGACCCGGAAACTCCACTTATCAATCGCGCGATTCAGAGTCGCCAGCCGCCGGGATCCACCTGGAAGATCCCGATGGCCATCGCCGGCTTGAAACAGGGCGCGATCACGCTCGAACACTCGAACCTCGTTTGCGGCGGCGGTATCCAGGTCGGCAACAAGTTCACACGTTGTATGAAACAGCACGGCGTGCCCGACATCAAGACGGCGATCACGCAGTCCTGTGACGGCTATTTCTATCGCCTCGGGTTGAAGATGGGTATCGATGGCATCGTCCAGATGGTCGACGACTTTGACCTCAACAAGCGCACCGGTATCGATCTTCCAAACGAGATCATGAACTACACGCCTTCGCGCGAGTTCAAACGCAAGATGCAGCCGCGCGATCCTGAATGGCGCGACATCGATACTGTCTACGCGTCGTTCGGGCAGGTCTACGACATCATCACTCCGATCTCTTTGCTGCGAACGATCGGGGCAGTCAGTGTTGATGGCCGCATGTACATCCCGCACGTGCTGAAGGAGATCAGAGCAGTTGGCACTCCCGGCACGCCGGATTACAAGGCCGCCGTGACGTTCCAGCCGCTCGACCCGTCGCGACCAAATCCGAAAGTCATTCCGATTCCGGAAGCGATCGATAAGACGGTGGTCCAGGGTATGTGGCAAGTGGTGAACGCTGGCGGTACGGGCGCGCGCATCAAGATGGATGGATTTGATATCGCAGGCAAGACGGGAACGGCGCAGGTCGTCGGACTCGGCAAGGACACCGGCAAGAACAAGGACCACGCGTGGTTCGTCTCCTACGCGCCGGCTTTCAAACCGGAGCTCGTGATGGTCGCGCTGATCGAGAATTCGGGATTTGGCGGAACAAACGCGGCGCCGGCAGTTCGTGGTGTTTACGATGCATACTATCGCAAGACTCGTCACGAAGAGCCGCCCGGGGCAGTGAAACAGCAGATCGCGAAAGACGACACAGATAAGAAAAAAGAAACACCCGAGAAGAAGAAAACGGCAGCCGTCACCGCTGCCGGACAGCAAACCGCACGTAACAACCGGTAGTAAATGGTTGCGATAATTCACAAACGCAGTTGGCGTGACTTTGATTGGATCCTGGCGCTGCTCGCCATCGGTATCGTGCTGTTTGGCACGGTCCAGATTCGCAATGCGCAGCCGACGGAAACCTATTGGGTCAAACAACTGATCGGGCTCTCGCTCGGTCTCGTGGCGATGCTCGCGATCGCGTTCACCGACTACCGTCGTCTGCTCAATCTCGCCCCTATTTTTTACGTCTTTGGACTGCTGCTGCTGGTGCTCGTGCTGTTTCCCGGCATTGGCTTGAAGATCAACGGGCAGCGCGCGTGGATCAAGGTGCCGGGCATCGGGCAGTTTCAGCCTTCGGAGTTTGTGAAGGTCACCACCGCGATGATGCTCGCGCGATACTTCGGCAAGAACCGTATCGAGGTCCTCACAATCAAAGAGATGATTGTAGGCGGGCTGATTCTCGCGTTGCCGATTGGGCTGATACTGCTCGAGCCTGACGTCGGTTCGGTGCTCACGTACATGCCCATTCTCGCGGTCGTGCTTTTCCTGTCAGCGATTAGATTGAGGCTCGTGATTGCGGCTGCGATTCTTGCTGTGGCGCTGATTCCCGCCGCATACGTCATGGGCGTCAAGACCGGCGCGGTGAAGGCGTACCAACAGGAACGTATCAACGTGATTCTCGATCCCGAGAATGCTGACCGGCGTGGTATCGGTTATCACACGTGGCAGTCGATTCTTACTGTTGGCGAGGGCGGCTTGATCGGGTCGAAAGCGTCTGTCGAATACTCGCAAAGCGGCCTGAAATTTTTGCCTGAGCCACACACTGATTTCATTTACGCGGTCACGGCAGAGAACACCGGCTTCGCGGGCTGCGTCATGGTCCTGCTGGCGTATGTGATACTTCTTTCACGTTTGATCACGGGCGCGCGGCGCGCGTCGGACCGGATGGGCATGCTCTTCATCATGTCCTTCGTGGGCGGCCTGACCTTCCAGATCTTCATCAACATCGGCATGGCCTTAGGGATATCGCCCGTGATCGGCGTCCCCTTGCCATTGATGAGCGCCGGCCTCGCCTCCCTAGTCGCCACCTTCATCGCCATCGGCTTCACGATCAGCGTCCAACTCCGACGCTTTGTAAACTAGTCAAACCTTAGACAGGATTTACAAGATTTTTCAGGATTTACAGGACTGATCCTGCTTATCCTGAAACATCTTGTAAATCCTGTCTAAATCTTTTTAAGCGTCTTGGGGGCGGTGGTGCAGAATGTGCCGTAGGCCGGACGGTAGCCGCGGTCCTGGGCTTGTTTCTGGGTCATGTAGACGCCCTGCTTTGTTTTGCCGTAGAGCTTCGAGGTGGGGCAGTGATAGTAACCATACTCGGTATCAACCCAGACTCGGATCGTCGGAACACCCTTCGATGGCAACGGCGTCGGCGTTGGCTTCTGCTGCGCCAGTCCCGTTGAAACAAACAGAAAACAAACGATTATTAAAACCCTTTTCATGAGCTCTCCGGTTCTTTCAAATAGTCTTCCCGTTCCTTCGGCGTAAGCTCCCGCGCCACGCGTTGACGAATCAAGTCACGCAACTCGTCAAACGGCGCAAACGCCTCACGTGGATAGATGCGCGTCGCATAATCTTCGCTCGCTGTAAACACCGAACGTCCATCCGAGCTAAACATCGCGTTGAGAACCGGTCCTTTGTGATCCAACAACGTGGCGATGCTCTCACCTGTCTGCGCATTCCAAACACGCGCCGCGTTGTCCGCACCCGCCGTAACGATTAGTCGCGAATCGGGACTGAACGAAGCACTATTCACCTGGCCCGTGTGGCCCTCCAATTTCCTGACCACTTCGCCTCGATTCGGATCGCACACCCACGCTATTTCGCCACTAGCCGCCACGATGAACCGCCCATCCGGACTGTACTCTGCACTCGAAACTGGCTTCGGATACGTGCCGCCGATCTGCCGCACCTGCTCAAATCGACCAGCATCCCACAGTCGCACAGTCGCATCGTTGCCGGCAGTAACGATGAACTTCCCATCAGGACTGAACGACGCGCTGTTTACAGTCCCACTGTGGCCGCGCAACTCGCCGCGACTCACGCCCGTCGCTGCATCCCAAACTCGCGCCGTACCATCAGCACTCGCCGTCACTACAAATCGACCATCCGGACTAAACGCAACACTGTTGATGTCCGCGGTGTGGCCGCTGAGCGTAATAATACCTTCGGGCTCGAGTATTTTTCGCTCCTTCTCCTGCGGCGCCGCGGCTTTTTCGTAGATAAACTCGGATCGCTGCGAATCGACAAACCTACGCAGCGCATCGATGTTGTAGATCACTCCACTCGAACCGCGCGTGGTTGCAATTGACTGCCCATCGGGACTAAACCTCGCATTCGCAACCTTCGCGCTTCGATCGACGATATAACTAAACGGAAGAGACCGCTGCATACCCACACCATCCAGCCACAACTTTCCGTCGCGAGTCGTCGCGGCCACTTCCGAGCCGTTCGGACTACAAGCGATACTCGTCACCGCAGCCGAGTGTTCCCACGATTCGATAGTTGAGCTCGTCACGCCTTCGCCGGGATGAAAAGGCCAGAGGCGCGCGGTCTGATCGTCATCCGCTGTGATGATGAATTGTCCGTCGGCACTAAACGCAACCTCGTTTACCGCCTGCGAATGTCCGCGAAACTCTGTGATCAATTTTCCGTCCAACGAATCCCACACACGCACAGTGTTGTCAGCGCTGGCCGTCACTACAAACTTTCCGTCAGGACTGAAAAGCGCCAACGTCAGCGGTCTCGTATGACCGCGCAACTCTTTGACGAGCTGACCGTCCGACGTCCAGAGTCGCGCAGTGCTGTCGCCACTGCTCGTCACGATCGCGTTGCCGTCAGGACTGAAACTCACACTCGCAATGTAGTCCTGGTGACCACCGAGACGAAACTTCATCTTCCCGGTTTCGACGTCCCACACGGTCGCCGGGTAATCGCCTGCCGGCAAAGCGCCGAGCTCAGTGCCTGGTCCGCCTTCAGTCGCTAATAACTTCCCATCAGGACTAAACGCGAGCGCCGCCCTTGTGCCAGTCAGTCCGGTCAACACTTTTCCAGTGTCACTATCAAGACTCCAGATCATTGCCTTCCCGTCGTAGGCTTCAGTCGCGAAATGGTTCTTATCTGGACTAAACACGACCTCGTGGACATCCGCGGTGTGACCTCTCAGGATCTTGACCCCTTCGCCAGTTGACGGTTTCCACACCCGCACCGTGTTGTCTTCGCCAACGCTGACGAGATAATTCCCATCCGGACTAAAGACGGCGCGATACACCGGCCCCTCATGCCCGTGGAGCTCGTGCACCGGCGCTCCGGTCGTGCCGTTGAAGAGCCTTATTACGCCGTCAGTACCGCCATCCGCGATCAACTTACCGTCGGGACTGAACGTGGCGGAGTTCGCATCGTCATTGAACTGCGTAATAATCTTCTTCGCCTCCGCGTCCCACAGTCGCACCTTGTTGTCCATCGTGCGCGTCACGATAAACTTGCCATCGTGACTAAACTCCGCGTGCGCGACTTTCGCACCGTGTTCCCTTAACGCTCCACCGACAGTCGACAGCGACAGCAAGCCACTGCGAATAACATCCCGCGCCTCTTTCGTATCGGCATACTTTTCGAGCGCTTCCTTCGCGAGCAACACACTCAGCTCCGGATCCGCAGCGAGCGTCATACTCGCCTTCAACGCCAGCAGTCGAGACCTCGCCTTGTTTTCCGCAGCCGAAGCGTCCTTGCTTTTTTGCCACGCGTAAAACGCAACGATGAGAAAGATCACAGCCGCCACTGCGCAACCCGCAATGATGAATCCGTACAAGCGGATGCGCCGTCTTTGCTCACCTGCGCGACTCGCATCGACAAGAGCCCTGAGCGATGGACTGGCAACGCCCAACCTGACGAGTCGTTGCGCTTCGAGTAACTGTTCGGCATCGAGAAGTTTGTTACCCGGCTGCCATTTGGAAGCTTTCGCTTCGAGTCGGAGCCGGACCTGCTCGTTGCGCGATTGATTCGCGAGCCACTTCTCGTTCGACCGCCGAATCGGCTCGATGAAGCGGTCGTGCGCGAGCTCGTACCAGCGAACATTCGTTCCCTTCCACTCGCCCTTAATCAGCCGCATCGCTTCGAGCTTGTCGATCGCGGCGTTTGGTATGCCGCCAGTCGTTTCGTTTCCTCTGTTCACAGGCGCACGCGTCGCTTCGGGCGTGATCAGCGTGTCGCCAAACCAGCGCCGCAGCGCCTCTTCTTTCACACCCGTATCTTTGGCGACGCTCCTGATCGATCGCTCGTAGAAGTTGGATAGCGCCTGGCTCACGTCGCCATACTTTTGCAGGTGCTTGATGGTGATGACGTTCTCTTGCGGCGTGAGAGCGTCCCACAAACTCTGGCAGACGACTTGTAACTGCACCGGCTCGACGTAAATTCCCATCGTCTGCGTGCCGGTCATACTCTGATTCGGAATTCGCAAAAGATTTCTGACGAGCTGTTCGGCGACTCCGGGCGCGTAATTGCGACTCGTCTTTTCAAGCGGCTTCGTGATCGCGGTCAGCGCCTTCTTCTCGCGCAAGTGCTCCAGCCGAAAACGTGTTCGCAGTTTCTCAGGCAGTAACGGCAGGTAAGGATCGAGCTCAGCGATGTAGTCCTCACGCATGCAAAAGATCACACGCAAAAGAGGATTAGCAGCGAGTCCCTTTTTCGGATTGCCTTCGAGGGCTTCACCGATCTGCCTGAAGAAATCTTCTCGATCCGGCCAGCGCCCGGGATAGGAAGTAAAGAGCTCTTCAAACTGATCGAAGACCATGACAATCGGCGTCGGCTCGCCGTACTCGTTCGTGTACTGGCCACATTGCGCGACGAACTGGTGAAACGTCATGTTCATGTTCGCTGGCGTCATGTCGACGCCGGCGCTTATGAGTGCATTCAACACGAAGATGTTTGTGTTTCTTCCGATCTTGAGATTGGCTGGAAGCAGGCCCTGAACGCGCATCGGCGGAAGAACGTGGAACGTCTCTTCTTCTTCCAACTTCGGAATCAGCTTGGCATTCAACAGAGAGGTTTTGCCGGCGCCTGACTGCGAATACAAGAGCACAGCCGAGTGCGCCGTGATGACCGACACGAGCTCATCCGCTTCCTCGTCACGCCCAAAGAAGAACTCGCGCTGGTCTTTGCGGAACGAGCGTGGTCCAACGTATGGCTCGATCGGAGCCGTGTCGAGTAGCGCCGTAGGCGTTGTCTGAACGTTAAGTTGCATAGCCGGACTTCTGCCAACTGTCTCTTAACATGGTCACAAATCCCTGTGTCGTTTCCCAGCTTACGCGAATGTCGGGACTCTTGGACTCGAAATATTTATCGAAGAACGCCTGCGCCCGCTGTCTCAGATCGTCGGTCCCGGCGCTCGGTGAGAGTTGTACGGCAACATGCGTCTTGCTGGTGCTGTTCTTCAGATACCCGGCGAGGAAGTGAAACAGAATACGAAAGTCCCAGTCTTCAAGACTGTAACCCAGCAGCAAAAGAGACGTGCCGGTGATTGCCTGTTGAATGCGTTTCGGGATCAGCTCCTGATCCTTCGAGACGTTGATCAAAAACTGAAAGTAGTCGTCTTCTGACATGACCATCGACTGCTGTGTTTGCGTGTATCCGTACAAGTGAAAGACGGTCGGATTCGCCACATTCGGTTGAAAGCCCTGTTCGGCGAGCGGCGAGGTGTCTTCCAGTGATTTGACCCACTTGCAGAGATCCGGTTTGACGTCGCGCTGATTCTTCTTCAGCGCGCGCTCCATCATGTCGTCGTAGTTGGTCGTGATGTAGATCGGGAGCGGAAGCTTTGCGAGTATGTTGTAAGGCTCGTTTGGATCGTCAAAGTTCGGCGTCGGGAGCCCCGCCAACTCCTCGACGTACTTGCCGGAAGCGTATTCAGCATCGCCGTATTCAACGTTGAGAAAACGCGCGACTCGCGCTACGTCAGCGCCGTCAACGAACGGGTAGTTATATTCAGCGGCCCATTTTTTGGCGATAGAGCTGCGAAGCGACGGGCCTTCCGAATAGACACCCGCGCCGAGAAAAGGCGTACACCTCCCGTCTTTGATCCGCTTCATGAGCACTTCCCAATCGGTGGCCTGTATCCGCTTGACGGGCATTGTTACCTCGCGATCACTCTTCTCTGTGCAACCTCTGTGTTCTCTGTGTCTCTGTGGTGAGTATTGCTGTGATCAGTTAACCACAGAGACACAGAGAACACAGAGGTTGCACAGAGAAATCAAGAGCACCATCAGTTTGCGTAGCCGGCCTGCTGCCAGCGCTCCCAAAGCTCTTTCACGAATTCTCTCGCCGTGCCCCAGTAGACGCGCACATCGATGTTCTCGTAATACTTCGTCAGGTAATCCTGCGTCTTCTCTTTTACTTCGTCAGCGCCCGAAGGCGCGCGCATGACTGCGACGTTGAGTCGCGAGACTGAGCTTTCGGCGAGCCGATCGAAGCTTCGCAGGAGCACGCGGAAGTTCCAGTCAGTGATTCGATAACCGATGAACAGCAACGACGAGCCGGTGAGCGCGCGCGCAATCGGTGCCGGAATGAGGTTTGGATCGGCGGAGATGTTCACCAGGAAATCCATGTAGTCGTCTTCAGTCAGCACGAGCGAGTCGGCGATCGGAACCGCTCCGTGCAAATGAAAGACGACTGGATTCGCGACTGTCGGTTTGTACGCCGGATCCTTTTCGAGGATCGTCGGATTGTCCCTAACGTAGTCTTTTACGGCGCGGTTCCACTGGCACAGAATGCGATTGGGTTGTCGATGATGACGTGCGAGGGCTTTGACCATAAAGTCGTCGTAGTTCGTGGTGACGTATACAGGGAGGTTCACGTTAGCGAGTACGCGATGAGGCTCGGTCGGATCGTTGAAGTCCGGCTCTCCAGCTCCTTCGAACATCTCAACGATCAAATCCTTTGGAAAGACCGAGTCGGAGTATTTCAGCGCTAGAAACTGTGAGACCGCGATCAGGTTTGAGCGGTCCTCCATCGGGTATTCGTACTTCTCGGCCCACTGTTTGGCGATGTCACCACCGAGCGGCAGCACGCCATAAGAAGCCCCCGCTCCGAGAAAAGGCGTGCAGCGGCCCTGCTTGATTCTTCGCAGCAGCACATCCCAATCTTCGTTGGTCAAAAGCTTTGACATGTGACCATTCGTAACTGTGCAGGTGAGATCAGCCCTGTCTGGGCAAACGAGGCAAGAGTCTGAAAAATAACGCGTTACGTTGCGGAATTTACCCCTCGAAAGAACGATCTGTCAATTAAAACATCCGCATTTCGCGAACGTACAAATAATCCTAACCCGGATGGTTCAACTCTTATAGTGGCTGTGATTTATTGCGACCTTACATACGCCTGCGGCCGCGGCGTTTTTTCTCGTCCGCTGCTTTCAATTCCTTAATGTACGGTTCAAGGCCAGACTCATCACATATTTCGAAACGACCCGTTAGATTGTTTTTGTGATGCTTGATGATCTTGCGTCGAATCATCTCCGTAACGGCCCCTTCTGTGGCGCGCTCCTGGTAACCCAGAAACGCCGCCAAATCAGCGATTCGGAAACTGCCGTTCAAGATCTGGACACCCGGATTCTCTGGATCCTCTACAGTTTTTCGCTCGTTCAGTAATTCTCTAAAGAGTTGAGCGGTCTTGTAATTGATACCGGAAAGACGAAGAATCTGGGCCCGAATGCGGGCCTTTCTTGCTTTTTCAGCCAGATTCCGCGCGATGTTGAGATAGATTTGTGGATAATTCTTTGCCCACTCATGGAGCAGGTGGCTGGGCATTTTCAACAAGACGGACTCATCAGTCGCCTCGATGTAATCTTCGTCTCTCTCCCCAGGGCGAGCGAATTCAAAATCGCCCAACAACTCACCCCGAACACGCCAAGCCAAAAGCGCCCGAGGATTCTCCTCACTCTCCTTGTCTGGTTCGTCCTCCCGCCGATCGTAAATCTTAACGCAGCCGGAAAGTATTTCGAATACTACTTCTCCCTCATCTTTGAGGTTCAAATGCTCACCCTTGACCAGCGGTTTCTGACTGAGATCTGTGCAGATCTGCTCCAGGGTGGCGAGTGGAATCTGGTCGGGTGAAATGTTTCGAAAGGTGGTTGTGTTGGTTAGTAACTGGATGAACTCATCGCTATTCAGTTGTTCTCGAATGTGGGCAGCAAACACACAACCAGGTTCATGGTGAGACATGTTGATCCTCTGACCTTTAACAGGCGATCTAGTGACAGGGTGGGAAGGTAAGGACTACTGTTAAGGGCCCGCAGAGATGGCCGTTCGTCTATCACGGAGCCAACGTTAAACCTTGATGTCGTATTTAGCAAGCCACATGTAGATTGTTTTTTTAGTTACATTGAGACGTTGAGCTACGCGAACAAGGTTTCTATCTTCACGAAGAGCCTTCTGCAATAACCAGCGTTGCAACTCCGAATCGAGCTTCTTATAGTCCAGCTCGTTGGTGGCCCCGGGGATTACGAAGTCCGTTTGCATACTAGCAATCAGTGCCGAAATCTGGCGAAACCTGCTGCGGATGTACCCGTGGCGCATTGAAGGCATGAGCTTCTCTACCTCACGAAACTTCTCATATGCCAGCCCGGGTTTGTGTTCTGCGATCGCGATTTCAACCAGAAGCAGATTTCCCACGGCGGTGAGTTTCAGATTGGTTTCGTTATTCAGACTCAGCGCCTTCTCAATATCATTGCGCGCCACGCTAAATTGCCGGCGCGCCAGTTGCGCCTGAGCACGCGCTAACAGCGCCTCAATCCTCACCGGCACGTGATTACCGGCCAGGTTATATGCTTTTACTGCGTCTGACAGAGCTACGTCGAAGTGATTCAGACGACGCTCCAAATGAGATCTCACTACTAGACTATTCGCCAGCCAACGGGGACTGTCGAGACATTTCAACAACAGCTGGTTAAGGCATTCAAGGGCTTCCGAATAATACGATGGTCCAAGGTATATGTAGACCAGAGCTTTGTGAAAGAGAACATGAATAAGATACTTGGGCTTGTTGCCCAATACTTTCTCACACTCTTCGAGGATCCTTTTGGCCCAATTTAGCTTTTCGCGGGCGGCAGCTTGTTCGGCGGCGACCACACTGTCTTCAGATTCCGGTTCGATGAGCTCACCAGCTTCGGCTCTCAGGATTGACGCATAGAACAATTCCAACGAGTTGTAGTGCAGCTCGCAAGCGATCTTTGAATTGTCACGCAGAAAGGCGTTGCGTGCCTGTGCAATCAGCGCCTTCGCGCGGACGAGATCACTTTGGGAGTTGTAGAAAAGAAATCCCGCACCGAATGCGAGCGACACCATCGCTCGCGTTCTTGCGTAAATAACATCTGCCTCTTCATTGCCCTCCCGGCGGCGCGCCATCTCAAAATAACATTCACTGCATTTGTAGAAATAATCGATGGCTTGTTGGTAGTCGTCATCAATACCACGCTCCCGGTGTGCGCGTCCGAGAAAGTTATAGATGATCGCGAGGGTGCCGAGAGCCGGTTTTTTGCTGGTTATGAGGCCACTGGTAACTACGAAATCGTAAAGCTGCTGCGCGTAATCTATGGCAGAGGCAAAATCCCCACTTGAGTACAAGTGCTCGAGACCACGGATGATCACACGGATCTTGTTTTTCAATACAATGCGTTCTTCGTGCTCATCTGGTCCTACCTGTGCGGGCAAAGCGCGATAGAGTTCCTGCGCCTCGGTGTACATGTTCAGCCGGTAACCAGCGGTGGCGGTGTCGTAATACTCCTTAGCCTCTCCCTGAATGGCGATAAACTTGTAGTACCAGGCCGGATTCTCTTTTAGGAAACGCTCCTTTTGCTCCTCGACCAGCTTCTCCAGATCGTTGAGAGTTTTCTCGAATGCAAAACTTATTGAACCATCTGCATTCTCGTTTTTTTCGTCAACGTCTCCCAACTTGTACTTCTTTTCAACTTCTTTCAGTTGGTCCAACAGCTTCTCGTATTCGTTCGTATCGCTCTTGGTGAGATCATCGAGCGCTGTGTCAAGTGTGGATGATTTTGCAGACATTTTTTACCTCTCTGAATTCAACACTGCGGCTCGATGACCATTCGACGACGAACGCAGACCGGCATGCGCTATCCCAAAGAAGCCAAGGGCGCGTGGCTTACGTGCGACACAAAATTTCAGATCAAACAGCCTGACGGATGCATTACGTCGACGTGGATGGCCGGACAATTTGGGGGAGTCGAATGGTGTCACAGACTTTAACCGCAGACGATCAGACCCTAATTGCGCCTCGTAATCGAACCGCAATTCAACGAAATGCCGCGACAAGCAATCGCTTATTTAGGACACCTGTCTTCAATTCCGTTTATATAAGATTCGTCTGATGAGGCCCCTTGTCCGAAGTAAGCACAGGGGTGAAGATACCGGAAGTATACTTTGGTGTCAATTGGTTATTGTGTATTCACCGGAGTATACAAAGTAGTCTTGCTAGGACTTCACGCATTATTGCGCTATAACCGGGTGACGACTCCAACCTTTGATGGGTATGAAAGCCAACATTAGTATTGCCATCGAATTAAATCTGAGGTATATGATTCGTGGCCTTGGATAATCCCGAAACTCGGAGGAACTTCAGGACCTCAGTGACCAGTTCTTTACAGGTAAGACTCCCCAGCGGAACTGTTCAGATCCGGCATGGTCAAGCAGTCCCGCCAGGGGTTGTACCCTCTTCAGGGTTTGGCAATTTTACTCGGTTAGAAACCGAAAGCAAGCCTTTCTCGTCCTCTCGGCAAGCCTTTCCTGAAGAGATAGCCAACCAGATTTAGGGGAATTGACGGACTCCGCTTCGCAAGTTGGCGGGTCCTCATTGCTCACGGCAGGTGGATTCGTCACCACGACCTAGTGGCATTTCCGCCCTGCCCCGCTGTCTTTACGGAAAGGAGCCACAATGCGAAAGATCAAGCCCGACACGGGCCAAGCGCCCCCCGATCCCGTAACGCCCCTCGACCTCGCCAAAATTTTTAATGCATACCCGCTGCCTCCCGATCAGATACCTGTGAAGGCTCGCCGCCCAAACAGAATTAGAGAGTTTCTCCTCTCCCTGCGCGCAATTTTGCGTCGCCTTCGCCCCGGACGATTTACGAAGCGGTGACACAGAGAGCCGCCGGACACGGGCAAAAAATTATGGGCCAGCCTGTCACACTTTGTTCCTCGCACGAACTCAACAGTGAGAGGGCGGAAGTCTCTCTGAAAGCAGGTTGCCCTCGGTTCTCGCGCAGAAAAGAAGATCGATCGCCAGTTTGCGCGATCAGTTCACTACTGACGATGACATCCGATTGCCGGCATTCGGGCGGCCATCGACGACTGGAAAGGAGACAACGATGTGTGATCAGAAAAATCGAGCCAATGATAGCAATTTGGTCCTCTTGCCTTTGATTCGCCGTCTCGAAAGCAGCGCTGGTTACAAGCTACGAAGGCAAGGTTGCGTCAAACCGGAACAATGCGGGCACGATGTGGTCCAGGATCTGGCCTTCGGGAAAAATTGCGAAGTCGTCGAAGATGAAATCCGGCTCAACTACCCCGAGGCCCGCATCCCCGAGGCGATGCTGCGTAAAGAGCTCGAATTTGCCGTCTCTAATAAAAAGAGGAAATGCAAAGATTGTAAACACGGAATCATTCCTATCATTGATGATCGCGAGTTTAATCATCCTTTTTCTGGTCCAATTTCTCTGATCCCAGTCGATCCGGCAAACCCGGAAATCCTGCTTCAGGAGATTGAATTGATTGAAAGGGTGCTAGCGAAAATTAAGGACGAGCGGCGCAGAAACGCTTTCAGGGCACACGTCCTGTACGGGTATTCACATGAAGAAATAGCTCGGTCACTTCATGTAAATCCAAGTCGTGTCAGGCAGT
>DASYFE010000111.1:0-12432 GCA_036498585.1 Pyrinomonadaceae bacterium
ACCCGTCGCTCAACCACATGCTACTCCAAGAACGGGTGGCCACGGAGGGCCACCCCTACAGTTAGCTCTTTACTCTCAACTGAGCATCACGTATGCTGTTGGCATGACACTCAAAAGAGCTCAACGAGATCGCAAGATCGACCTCACACATGCGGCCGTTCAAGTAAGCAGCATGGGTTCTGACAAGGATGCTTGGGAGGCGACCTTCATAATCGATACTAGCCTATTCGAGTCGATTGCGCCCGCAGCCGAACTCAGGAAAATCGGAATTGATCCGCAAGGTAAAAGAGAATATGAACTCGCCAGCGGGGAAGTTCTGGAATGTGAGTATGCCTTCGTCGAAGCGCGATTTCTCGATGAAATCACCGCAATTCGCATATTCTTTGGACCTGACGATACGCAGCCCCGCTTGGGCAGACTAGCTCTCACGGCGGCGGGGTTTATGGTCGACCTTGAAAGTCAGACAATAACGAAGCCGTTTGCGCTTCCGTTGAAAAAATCCGCCAAAATAGCTACCGCTGCGTAGCGTTTCACCGTTAAACTCCAAAAATTCGTGCCTGCGGGTGTTAATAACACCCTAACCCACTCGTCTATCAGGGTGTAGACGAAGGAGAAACACCCTTGCAGGCAGCAGCTAAACCCTTGCGATTAGTGACAAACGAACCCGCCAGCGAGCTGGAAAACCTCTTCCAGGCACATCACGGCCGAGTTTTTCGGACCGCACAGCGGATTACGGGCAGCGCAGCCGACGCCGAAGACGTGCTCCAGACTGTCTTCCTACGCCTTGTAAAAGGTCAGGACGACTACGACTGGTCGCGAAATCCCGAGGCGTATCTTTCGCGCGCCGCCATCAATGCCTCGCTCGATTTACTAAGAAGCCGCACCCGCTCGAAGTCCGTGTCGCTCGACGAAAGCGAAGTGGACTCAATTGCCGGCGGCTATGAAAGTCCGGAGAAGGTCCACGCCGATCGCGAGCTGCAAACACTCGTTCGCGAGGCGGTGTCGCGGCTCGGAAAGACTGCCGGCGAGATGTTTGTCCTGCGTTATTACGAAGGTTTTGACAACAAAGATATTGCAACGATTATGAAAACTTCACCGCTGGTGGTCGGCGTAGTCCTCCATCGCGCTCGCACAAGACTCAGAAAAGAGATTGGGCACTATCTGGAGAAACATCATGAAGAGTAACAAAGAAGACCAGATTCTCGACAAAGTTACTGCCGAGATCCGCAATGAGAAAGTAGATCAGACCGCAGTGGCAGCAGCCGCAGACCGTGTTTGGGCGCGTGTCTCCACTGCTGCGGGCGCGACTGAGTTTCAGTTACCGACAGTCGACCGCATTGAAGGCTGTGCAGACTTTCAGTCACTGATTCCGGCGCATCTCGCCGGTAAGCTGTCAGAAGCGCGCTCGCTGTTGCTGGTGGACCACACGCACGAGTGCATCCCCTGCCGCAAGGCGATGAACGAGGCGCGCGCGAAACGTTCGGTCACAATCAAACCAGCCATTCGCAACAAGCGCTACTCGATGCAACCAACAGTCATGCGTTGGGCCATCGCCGCTGCGCTCGTAATCGGTATCGGACTTTTGGCCGTGCCGTTCGTGCAGCGCTTCTGGCCGTACGGCCAATTCGACGCCACCGTTCAGGCCGCCGAAGGACAGGTTTACCAGGTTGCTGACACGCACACCGCCGCGGTCGCAACCGGAGCGAAGCTGCAACAGAACGAGAAGGTGCGCACAGCGAAAGACGGTCGCGCTGTTGTTCGTCTGGGCGACGGCTCTCTGATCGAAATGAAAGATCGCTCGGAGCTCTACCTGACGAAGACAGGCAAGAACACAACGATTCACCTCAGCCGCGGCAACATCGTCGTCGAAGCAGCGAAGCAAAAAGACGGGCAGTTGTTTGTTGAGAGTGGTGACTCGCTGGTTTCAGTTACCGGCACTATTTTCTCGGTGAACAACGGCACGAAAGGCTCGCGAATCTCCGTCATCGAAGGCGAAGTGAACCTTAATCACGCGGGCAGTGATCATGTGCTTCGTCCGGGTGATCAGGCCACCACCAATCCCGCGATCATGACGATTCCGGTCAGGGACGAAGTCTCATGGAGCCGCAACGCCCAGAAATACACAGCAGTGTTGAATGGCCTCGCGAACGTCAAGAACGCGTTGAAGAGCGTTCCGCAACCCGGCGTTCGCAACTCCACGCACCTGCTCGACCTGATGCCGGAAAATACTGTGGTCTACGCCGCAATCCCGAACTTCGCGAACACGATTGTCGAATCGCATCGCGTGATTCAGGAGCGCATCAGCCAGAACGCAGCGCTGCGCGAGTGGTGGGAGAAGGAACAGTCCGGCCGCGCGCAGAACATGGACCAGGTGGTCGAAACGATTCGCCAGTTTGGTTCTTACCTCGGCGATGAGATCGCAGTCTCAGTCTCGATGAACGATCAGGGACGTCCGACCGAGCCGCTCGTGCTTGCAGAGCTGAAGAACTCGCAAGGGTTCCGCCAGTTTCTCGAGCAGGAGATCGCGAAGTATGCAGGCGACAAGAAGGGCAGACCGGAGATCGTGTTCGTTGAGAACCCGATGTCAGCGGTTTCGCAATCTGACGACAAACACGAACGGCTCTACGTTTGGATTCAGGATAACTTGCTCGTTGCCAGTCCGAAGCTGGAGCAGCTTCAGGGTGTTGGCATAGCTATTGGAAACGGAAACGTGACGAGCTTCACTGCAACCCCCTTCCGCAATCGCATCGCAGAGATTTATCAGGCGGGCGCGGGTTTGGTAGTCGCAGCGAACCTCGAAAAAGTTGTTGCTGCTACGAAGGCTGAGCGCAGCAAAGGTCCGAACGCTGAGAAACAGGAAAACGCGCTGAACAAGCTTGGCATTCTGAGCGTGAAGTATTTCGTTCTCGATCAGAAAGACACCAACGGCAAGACGCACACTGAAGCTTCACTGTCATTCAACGACGCGAACCGCGGTATTCCTTCGTGGCTCGCCGCGCCGGGACCGATGGGCTCGCTCGATTACATCTCGCCCGACGCGAATGTCGTAGCCGGTTTTGTTGTGAAGAACCCCGCGACACTTGTTGATGAACTGCTCGGCGTGCTGGAAACGGTAAATCCCGAGTTGCGCAAGAACCTCGACAAGCTGCAATCGGAGCACGGTCTGAACATCCGCGACGACATTGCCGCACCGCTGGGTGGAGAGTTTGCCTTCGCGATTGACGGACCGATCCTGCCGACGCCGTCGTGGAAGATAGTGTTTGAAGTCAACGATCCGGCGCACCTGCAACAGGCGCTCGAACGTGTCGTCACTGACGTGAATAAACAAGCCGCGTACTTCGGCAAGTCAGGATTGAAATGGGAAAAAGCGGACGTCGGCGGCCGCACGTACTACACACTGCGTTCCGTAGACTTCGGAGCGCTCGAGATGAACTACGTGTACGCCAATGGATACATGATCGCTGGTCCAAGCAGGGCCCTTGTCGAAAGAGCTTTGACCTCGCAGGAGAACGGTTTGTCGCTATTGCGGTCGGCGAAGTTCACGGCGGGCCTGCCGGCTGACGGCAATGCAAACTTCTCGGCGGTGTTCTATCACAACATCGGCGGGCTCGTTCCGGCTGGTGTTGCCACCGCCGCGCAGAACCTTCCGAGTGGACCACAGCAGGCGATCAAATCGATTGCTTCTGACATGCCGCCGACCCTCGCTTACGCTTACGCGCAAGGCGACACCATCACGTTCATGGCGAACACTGAAGGTGGACCATTCGGAATTGGTCCGGCAACGCTCCTGGGTATGCCCAACGCGCTCGAGATGCAACACATCATCTCGCGAGGCATGGGTTCGAACAAGTAAGGTTGGACAGGATTGACAAGATTTTTTACAGGATTTACAGGAGCGATCCTGTAAATCCTGTTCAATCTTGCTAATCCTGTCTTCAACTGAACCATGGGAATCATGTAATGAAGCTCGTTTTAATGTCTCTCATCTCGTGGCTGTCTGCCCTCGCGATCCTCTCGAGTTTCTATATAGGGCACGGGAACGGTCCCAGCGTCGCAGTTACATCAATGATCATGGCGGCGCTGCTGTTCTCTCTCGCCTATGCGCCCTCGCTCTTCTGGCTGCGACAACGCATGGGTGGTTGCAAGCCCGCACTGCTCTTTCCTCTTGCTTCCGCTGTCGTACTCAACACGCCTGTCTTCCTGATCGAATTTCTTGCGATCGGCAGAACTTTAGCACCCTCGGATGCGTTAGCATGCATTGTTGCTTTTCTACTGATGGGCACGGTCTTCGGACTCGGATTCGTTTGGAATTATCAGGACGCAGCGTTATAAGAAGAGAGTATGGCACTCCCCGCTTCGGTTCCACAGGAACCGATCAGATCTCAAGCGGCTCTTACTGAGCCACCAGTGATCGACCTCCACGGTCTCAGCGTTTCTTTCGGTCACCGGCCAATACTAAAGAACCTACGCGGCGATCTGCGTGGTAAGGCGATTGGTCTGCTCGGTCCAAACGGGGCCGGCAAGACGACGCTGATTCACACGCTCCTCGGATTTCACGCACCATCTTCCGGCACCGCGCAAATCTTCGGCATGGACATCAACGATCAGACGAAACAGATCCGATCGTTGATTGGCTACATGCCGGAGCGCGACTCGTTCATCGCGAAGATGAGCGCAGTTCACTTCGTGCGTTTGATGGGTGAACTGTCAGGACTGCCTTCGGAAGCCGCACTAGAGCGCGCACACGAAGCGCTCTTCTACGTCGGACTCGGCGAAGCGCGTTATCGACGACTCGAGACTTATTCCCTCGGCATGAAGCAGCTTGCGAAGCTGGCGCAGGCGATCGTTCATGGTCCTCGACTAATCTTTCTCGACGAGCCGACAAACGGTCTCGATCCGCCGGCGCGCCTGCGCATGATCAAGTTGATACGTGAGATTCGCGACAGCGGTCACGCGCACATAGTTCTGTCGTCGCACTTGTTGCTCGACGTCGAAGAGTGTTGCGACGAGATCCTGATTCTGAAAGACGGCCAGATCGCCGTCTACTGCAATCTCGAAGAAGAGCGTAAATCGAATCGCAAGTTTCTCATGCTCGAAACGCGCGGAGATCAGGAGAAGTTTGTTAAGGCGATCCAGCAACTCGGTTGTGAGTATGCTGTGTCAGGCGATCATCGCTTGAAGATCGTTTTGCAGGAAGGCGTGGAGGTGCGCGACCTTTATCGTCTCGCCGAAGAACAGCAGGTGCAGCTCAGGCGTTTGAGTTACAAGCGTGATTCGCTCGAAGACATTTTCCTGAAGGCAATGGAGAACGGCTATGGCGGTTTATGAGCAGACTTATAAGCCGTACAAAGGCAAACTGACTCCCGAATGGAGCCGCTTTTTGATTCTCCCGCGGCACACGTTGCGAGGTGTGTTCAATTCCAAGCTCTTCACGGCGTTTTACGTCATTTGCTTCATACCGCTGTTAGTTGAAGCCGTACTGATCTATTTACATCACAACGTCACTGCACTCGCGATCATGAATCTCAACGCGAGACAGTTGATACCCGTCGACGGTTCGTTCTTCCAGACCTTTGTTAACATCCAGGGCGGCTTTGCGTTCTTTGTGGCGCTGCTGGTTGGACCACCACTCGTCTCGCGCGATCTGAGAAACAACGCGTTGCCGCTTTATCTTTGCCGTCCGTTCTCTCGTACTGAGTACGTGATGGGCAAGATGTCGGTGTTGATTATCCTTTTGTCGTGGATCACCTGGGTGCCGCAGTTGCTGATGTTTCTCTTTCAGTCGTACCTGGAAGGCTTCGCGTGGTTTCGCGACAATCTGTGGATCGCGAGCGGGATCATTATTGGCGGGCTTGTGTGGATACTGCTGCTCGGGTTGCTCTCGCAGACGGTCTCCGCGCTTCTGAAGTGGCGCATTGTCGCGAGCGGAGCGATGCTGGGACTGGTGTTTATCCCGTCAGTGTTTGCAGGCATCGTCAATTTAATTTTCCAGACGCGTTGGGCAAACATCATTAGTCTCTTCGCGCTCATGGGCAATGTCACCGCAGGCCTGTTCGGCACGTTCGATCGTGTTAGTGGTCGCATGCAGATCACTGACTTCAACGACAACGTTGTTAGAGAAGTGCTACTGCTCGAGCCGCCACTTTGGGTCTGCTGGGCAGTTCTGTTCATCTTCTCTGCCGTTTGTCTCGCAATCTTGCACTGGAAAGTTAAAGCTTACGAGGTGGTTCGTTAACAGACTATGAGTTCCACGGATCAGCTCATCATCTTCGACAACGTCTCCAAGTTTTACGGCGAGATACTCGGTGTGAATCGGGTCAACGTGCAGATCGCGCCCGGCATTACGAGTCTTGTTGGACCGAACGGTGCAGGGAAGTCGACGCTGATGAACCTGATGACGGGACTGCTGCGACCAACGCGCGGCTCGATCACGCTCCTGGGTATTCCGACGGATGAGCCGGAAAGACTGTTTCGCAAAGTCGGTTACTGCACGCAGTTCGATTCGTTTCCGAGAGGCGTGACCGGTCGCGAGTTTATTACGTCGTTTCTGCTCGTCCACGGTTTCGATCGCAAGCAGGCGAACGACCTGGCGCAGCTTGCAATAGAGCGCGTTAACCTCGTCGAAGCTGCGGATCGCAAAGTGGCGGGCTACAGCAAAGGCATGCGCCAACGCATTCGCCTCGCGCAGTCGATCGCACACCAGCCGGCAGTCTTGATTCTCGATGAGCCGCTCAACGGTCTCGATCCGATGGTGCGTTCCGAGACGATCGCGTTGTTTCGCAAACTCGCTTCCGACGGTCTGCACCTGATCATCTCGTCGCACATTCTGCACGAGGTCGACATGATGTCAGACCGCGTAGTGTTATTGAACAATGGTTACATCGTGGCTGAAGGCAACATTCACGGCGTGCGCGACGAGATGGAAGAGCATCCGATGCAGATCTTGATTCGTTGCGATCAGCCGGCGAAACTCGCCGCTTTCGTTTTTGCTCAGAATCACGTCGTCGAAGCTCGCTTGCATGACGACCGTCGCGGTTTGTTTGTAAAGACGCGCGATGCCGATCGTTTCTACCTGTTGTTGAATCGTGCGGTCGCCGAGGGTGAAGTGAACGTAGAGTCAGTGGCGCCGGTTGATGACGATCTCAGCGCGGTTTACCAGTACCTGATCGGCACCACGGGCGGCAGCGCATAGGAGTCTAGTGAATGAGTTCTGCGGTTGAGGTAGCTCAAGCCACATCTGAACAGAATCGAACGCGCTGGGGACTCTGGCTCCGGCAGATCGGCGCGATCTTTCGTCTCGAGATCCAGAAGAACTTGTTGGGCCGTCGGTCGATACTGATCTATCTGATCGCGTTGTTGCCGCTGTTTCCGCTGGCGCTGCTGGCGCTCGTCACGCCGCCGGGAAACGAGTGGCGAGATTTCAACCAGTACAGCGTCATCTACTCGATCATTTACAACGGTTTGATTCTGCGCACGCTCATCTTCTTCGGTTCGGCGTGGATCTTCATGAACCTGTTTCGAGGCGAGCTGGTCGATCGCAGTTTGCACTATTACTTTTTGAGCGCGGTCAGAAGGGAAGTGCTGGTTGTCGGAAAGTATCTGTCCGGCCTGGTGACTTCGATCGTTCTCTTTACGACGACGACCGTGATCGCGATGCTGCTGCTTTATTTCCCTCACTTTTACTCGCAGAGCGTGCGTTACTTTACCGAGGGGCGTGGGCTGACGCAGCTTCTAACTTACGCCGGCATCACGATACTCGCGTGTGTTGGTTACGGCGCGTTCTTCCTCGTAGTGGGATTGTTTATTCGCAATCCGATCATTCCCGCGCTTCTGCTATACGGTTGGGAGTGGCTCAACTTCCTGCTGCCGCCGCTGCTGAAGAAAGTCAGCGTGATTCACTATCTCAACTCACTCGTGCCGGTACCGCTGTCTGAAGGTCCCTTCGCCGTCGTAGCTGATCCGACTCCTGCATATATCGCGATTCCGAGTATGCTGGTAGTCACGATCATCGTCCTGATCCTCGCCGCCTATCGCATCCGCCACATGGAAATCCGATACGGCAGCGACTAAGCCAACGTCCTACTAAACTTTTAGTTGACACGTGAACCAGCCGTGCGGTATTGTCTCCAACCTAAAGTCTTAGGAGGAGAAATGCCGCGTCAGAAGAGTGAGCAGATGACACCGCTGGAGCTGGAGATCATGCAGGTGCTCTGGGAAACGGGTCCGGCCACCGTCCAGCAGGTGCAAAAGGAACTGAAGCGCGAGCTCGCTTACACCACCGTTCAGACGATGCTCACCGTGCTGCATCGCAAGCAGAAAGTTAAGCGGACACTCAAAGACAAGGCTTACATCTACAAACCCGCAGTCAGTCGCACGAAGTTTACCGGCCACGCGGTGCGCGAGTTCATCGATCGGCTTTTTGGCGGCTCGGCTGAAGGGCTCGTGATGAATCTGCTGCAGGAGAAACACCTGACGCCGGAGAAGCTCGTAGAACTACGTGCGTTGATCGAGAAGGAAGAACGGGATGCTAAGAACTAGCGAGTTCATCCTCAACTTTGTTTTGAATTCGTGCTGGCAGATTGCAGCAATCGTCGCGGTCGCAGCGCTCGCATCGTGGTTGTTGAGGAATGGCCCAGCGCGTTACCGGCATGTTCTCTGGATCGTTGCGCTTGTGGGATGTTTAATCGTTCCGCTGCTGACGGCTACTCACGTTGTTCCAACATGGAACTCAACAGAACCGAGCGCGGTAGCGCCGGGTCCAGTGAATAGTAGCGGTCCGCAGGAGGATTTGAACGTCGATCACATCGGTACGCGACGCACGAGGACAGTCACAACCACCCCACGCATCGTTCTCTTTCTCGTCTTCGCATATGCACTTTTTATCCTCGTACGCGCGATCAGACTTGCTCGTTTCTGGCGCCGAAAAGAACGGCTATGCAAGACAGCGACCCGCACGGGCCTCGGACCGGAAGTTTCTGTAGCGGCCACACGATGTCGCGAATTGCTCGGCATTCGGGATGTAACTGTGACGCGTTCGACTGAAGCCCGCGCGCCGTACACAATCGGCGCCCGACATCCACTGATCGTCTTGCCTGACGCTTACTGCTCAACTGTTGACGAAGCAAAGCTGCTTTCCGTTATCGGTCACGAGATGGCGCATGTCGCTCGTCGGGATTTTCTGACAAACCTAATATGTGAGCTGCTATCGCTGCCGATCTCTTTTCATCCACTCACCTATTTGCTGAAGCGCGAGATCGACCGCACCCGTGAGCTTGCCTGCGACGAGCTCGTGACGCGACGCGTTCTCGCTCCGAAAGTCTATGCGCGCTCGCTGCTGTGGGCGGCAGACGTTACACGCCAGTACTCATCGCAGGCATTCATGTTGAGCATCTTCGACGGCCGGATCTTGGAAGAAAGGATCGTGAGACTTATGAAACACGACACGCGCGTTGGCGCGCGATTCGCGCGAGCGTTGATGTTCGCAGCGATGACGGTTCTTTGTTTGTCAGCGCTGTCTTTATCGATGTTTGCCGTCGAGCTACAAACGCAGGTGCATGCCGCTGTGACGCAGTCCATCCTGACTTCGACCACCGCAGCCGTTCAGGATCGTGTTGCAGCAGTTCGGGAATCGCGCAACGAAGCTCAGACGAGCAGAACGCCGCAGGACGACCGCGCCGCGTCCGCATGTAACGCCGCCCGGAGCGGTGACACTGAAGCCATTCCGCTGCTCATCGCAATGCTCGGCGACGATAGCAGATCCCAACTCGTAAAGTGTTGGGACACGAGTCGCTGGAGCCCGGCTCTCGAAACATTCAAACATCCAAGCCCGGGCGAACAGGCCGCGCTCGCGCTCGCATCATTCGGCCGTCCGGCATTCACGCCTTTGACGAATCAACTCGACAGCTCAAATGCAACGGTGCGTCGTAACGCAGCATGGGCCATCGGCGAGTTGACTAACATGGCGCCGGGCGAAAGAGCGAACGCCGTCCCACAACTGATCACCTTGCTCGGCGATTCTGACGAATGGGTACGAATGGCCGCCGCACGCGCACTCGGCGAGCTCCGCGATGAACGTGCACTCTCGAAACTCGTCGCGACACTTTCAGACGATGATTGGCGCGTCCGCGAGCTCTCGACCTGGGCGTTGAGCGAGATGAAAGACGCGCGGGCAGTTACTGCACTCTGCAACGTCCTGCTGGCAGATACTCGTGTCGAAGTACGGCGTGGCGCCGCCGAAGCACTCGGCGAGATCAATAGCGCCGACGCCCTTCCCACTTTGAAACAGGCCCTGAATGACAAGGAGCCCAGCGTTAGCGCCAAAGCCGCCTGGGCCATCTCCGAAATCGAAGGCTAATCCGCGTTAATCCGCGTTCATAAAAGGAGGCATCGCCGATGTCCAGCTACAAGTGTGTCCTGTTAATACTTTTCTTAGCGACGACGATCTGCGCCCAACCAAGAGCGGGCACGCTCAAGATCAAGCCGTATGTGTTCGAGAACGAGAAGAAAGAAAAAACCGAGGCGGAATTCGGCACGCTTCTCGTCCCCGAAAACCGCTCGAACCCGGAAAGCAACCTGATCGAGCTCGCCTTCGTGCGTTTTAAAAGCACGGCGAAGAATCCGGGCCCGCCAATCGTCTATCTCGCCGGTGGTCCAGGCGGCTCGGGCATCTTCACCGCCAAAGGCTCTCGATTTCCATTGTTCATGGCGTTGCGCGAGATAGCGGATGTAATCGCCTTTGACCAGCGCGGCACCGGCTATTCGAAACCGAACCTCGGTTGCTACGAGCAACTCGCGCTTCCCTTAGACGTTGCGCCCACGCGCGAAGCTGCGATAAAGGCGTTGCGCGAGAACTCACGCGGTTGCGCTTCATACTGGCGCGACATTCAACGTGTTGATCTTACCGGTTACAACACAAATGAGAACGCCGACGATCTCGACGACTTGCGGAAAGCTCTCGGCGCGAACCAGATCAGCCTCTGGTCGATCAGCTACGGAACTCACCTCGCATTCGCAGCGATGCGACGGCATCCGCAGAGCATCCATCGCGCGATCCTCGCCGGCACTGAAGGCCCGGACCACACATACAAGCTTCCGAGCAACATTCAGAAACACCTCGAAGGTCTCGCGGCTGTGATCAAAGCTGATCCAGAAGTCGGAAAAGAGGTTCCCGATTTCCTCGGATTGATGAAGTCAGTCTTCGATCGCCTCGACGCGAAACCAGAGACAGTCGAGATCACGGATCAGCGCACGAAGCTCAAAGTCAAAGTTATCGTGAACAAGTTTGTGATGCAGTACATCGTCGCCAACAACATCGGCACCACGGTGGCTGCGAGGTTTCCCGCGCTGTTCTATCGCGCGTCGAAAGGCGATTTCACGAACCCGGCGCAGGTTTGGCTCAATCAATCGCGTAGCGAGATAGGGTCGGCAATGTCTTACATGATGGATTGCGCTTCAGGACAGACAGCAGCGCGGCGCGAGCTGATTGCGCGCGAAGCGAAGGGGACGCTGCTCGAAGACATTTTCAACTTCCCATTTCCGGATGTTTGCACGGAATGGAACGCGCCGGATCTCGGTGATGAGTTTCGTGCGCCACTGAAATCAGATGTCCCCGTGTTGTTCATCTCGGGAACGCTGGACGCGCGCACGCCAATCAGCAACGCGGAGGAGTATCGAAGAGGATTCGCAAACAGCACGCACATGATCATTGAAGGTGCGGTGCATTCGGATCCGTTATTTCTATCGTCGCCGAAGATCAAAGAGGGAATGATGGAGTTTTTGACAGGACAGCCGGTGACGACGACAAAAATACAGGGAACACCACTTAAGTTTATTCTTTAACCACGGATCTTGCTGACGAACGGATTATCGCGAATCCAGAAGCGCCAGGGTTTGTCGATCCACTCCTGTGCGTAGTCGATACCGATGCGTGGGCCGCGGGCGATGCGGCGTGGCGAGACAGTTTCGAAGTCTTCGAGCCAAACTTTGTCGCCGAGCAGATCCGCGGCGTTGAGTTGTCGATCGATACCCATCGCGATGCAGAGCTTGCCTGGACCATTGGTGAGGTTGCGATCGAGGTGCCCGTGCCGGCGCGTCCTCATGATCTCGATTCCTTCTACCGGTTCAAGCGCACGAACAAGAATCGCATGTGGAACATCTTCAGCGCCGTTGACCACGTTGAATTGGTAGTACATGCCATAAACGAAGTAGACGTAAGCAATGCCTCCGGCTCCGTACATCGTCTCCGTTCGCTTCGTTCGTCGTCCACCGTAAGCATGCGACGCCCTATCTTCAGGACCACGATAAGCCTCGACTTCAACGATCTTCCCCGACACGCGTTCGCCATTCGGACTAGGCACAACCAGTAATTTGCCTAACAGATCACGAGAAACCGTGAGCACGTCTGGTTGAAGGTAGAACTCGCGCGGGAGCTTG
>DASYFE010000112.1:0-25044 GCA_036498585.1 Pyrinomonadaceae bacterium
CGCTTTCATCCACTCGAAGTCACGTCGCTCGCTTCAACCATTTGCCAAAATCGATTGCGCTACGCTACCCGCGGAGCTGCTCGAAGCCGAGCTATTCGGTTACGAGCGCGGCGCCTTCACAGGCGCGGTTGAAGTAAAGGCCGGGCGTTTTGAAGCGGCGGATAAAGGCACTGTCGTTCTCGACGAGATTGCGCATCTTTCGACTGACGCCCAGGCGAAGTTGTTGCGCGTGATCGAGCGTCGCGAGTTCGAACGACTCGGTGGACGCAAGACCATAAAGCTGGACGCGCGTGTGATCGCATTAACAAACGTCGACCTGGATACCGCAGTTAAAAATGGTCGATTTCGGGAAGACCTTTTTTATCGTCTGAACGTAATAAACATCCGATTGCCTCCGCTGCGTGAGCGCAAGGACGATCTTTCACAACTGATCGAGCATTTTCTGAAGCATTACTCCGCGAAACATGGACGCGACGTACAGCGCGTGTCGCCGGCGGCGCGGGCAGTGCTCAAGTCTTACGACTTTCCTGGCAATGCGCGCGAGCTTGCGAACGTCATCGAGCGCGCGGTGATCGTCGCGACGGGAAAGAAAGTCGAAGAAGAGGATTTACCGGCGGGATTGAGCGCCGCGGTGAGTGCGCAACAGCGAAAGGCGAAGCCGCAGAGTCTGGCGCAGTTGGAAGCGTCTTACATTTCAGAAACGCTCACGGCGACCGGCGGGAACAAAGCAGAGTGCGCGCGCATACTCGGAATTAGCCGCAAGAACCTCTACGAGAAGATCGCGCGGTACAAGATCTAGTCGATGCGCTTGCGGATCATCTGGACAGGAAAGACTCGCGATGCGAGATTGCGCGCGCTCGTTGACGATTACGCCGGGCGACTCAGTCACTTTGTACGTTGTGAAGTGACTGAATTGCGAGAACTTGGACGCGCGGACAAGGCGGGCATCGAACGGGAGACGAAACGCATCTCAGACGCTCTCCGTCCCGGCGCGGTAACGGTGCTTTTGGATTCCGAAGGCGCTGAGTGGACGTCGCAGCAGCTAGCTGCACAGGTGCAGAGCTGGGAAGGAAGCGGGGTTAAGGAGGTCGCGTTTGTCATCGGCGGGCCTAACGGTTTGGCGAGCGATTTCAAAGCACGTGCAGACAAGCGTTGGTCACTGTCGCGCTTGACACTGACGCACGAAATGGCACGAGTGCTGTTATTTGAACAGTTATATCGAGCGTACACGATCATTCATGGTTTGCCGTATCAAAAGTGATCCCCGGATCAGAAGTAATTTTGGCAAATAACAAGTAGGGTGGTGGAGGAAAAAATAAATAATGGATAAGAGGCGCACAAAAGTTTTTCGAGACAAGTTATTGGATCGTCGCGAAGGCCTCGTGGGACAGGTGCAGGCGGCTGAGCTTTACAGCCGCGAGCGCGATGCGGAAGCCACGCAGGATCCGGCGGACATGGCGGCTAATGCATACACCAAAGAGCTGCTGGTCTCGATGTCTGACAACGATCGGCAGTTGCTGAATCTCATCGATGAAGCGCTTGAACGTATTGAAAATGCGGGCTATGGCAAATGTGTTCACTGTGGTGAGGCGGTGCCGGATAAGCGTCTCGACGCGGTGCCGTGGGCGCGACACTGCGTGCGCTGCCAGGACTTGCAGGAGCGCGGGTTGCTGGGCGACGACGAAGATTAAGTTTTTGGTTTTTGATTTGAGATAATTTGCGGCCTCCTCGATTCGGGGAGGCCGTTTTGATTAGCCACAAAAAGGCACATAAGAATGAACCTCACGCGTACTGCAGAAATACTTTACGACTCGATTCTCACGCTTGCATATCCACAAGTCTGCGTAATCTGTGGAAGAAGTGTTGAGCAAAGACGATTCGGAGTTGCGTGTGAGGCGTGTTGGAGGGAAACACGGATTTTCACGGATGAGGAACGGATCTGTTTGAAGTGCGGGTTGCCGGATCAGGAGCGATGCGGGCAGTGCGAGGAGTTGGCGTTCATTGCTGCGCGGGCGGCAGGGATCTATGAGGGCGCGCTGCGCGAGTCGGTGTTGTTGTTGAAACGACAGCCGTATGTGCCGCGACACGTTGAGAATCTGCTGACAGATGTGGTGCAGCGCGAGCCGCTGAGTCGCAGCACGCGAGTCGTTCCGGTGCCGCTGCATCCGAAACGGCTAAAGACAAGAGGTTTCAATCAGGCCTCGGTCATCGGCCAAACGGTGTCGAGAGTGCTGAAGTTGCCGCTCGATGAAGTCAGTCTTGTGCGTGTCTCGACTACGGAAAAATACCGCACCGGCATGGACACTAAAGGGCGGCGGGATACCGTGGCTGGAGCGTTCCGCGTCGCTCACCCGCGGCTAATCGCGGGTGAGAATATTTTGCTGGTGGATGACGTGTTTACAACCGGAGCCACCATATCGGCCTGCGCCGAGGTATTGATCAACGCCGGGGCTGAAAGCGTGCTCGTCTTAACTATCGCGCGAGCTTTGGGATAGAACAACAGGCTAGACAATTCAGAGAGGAAAGAACAAGTCAGGAAGAGGGGCTTGCCCCCGCCGCGGCTTGGACGGGACGAGCGGGGGCAAGCCCCTCTTCCTGACTTGTTCTAGCCCGAGGCGCCAAATTCTGGGCGGCATGGCCACTTAATTTTGACACCCTCTTCCGCGCTCGCGTAATATCGCGCTAATGAATGGCAGAGTTTTAGTCCTTAATACTTCCTTCGAGCCCATCAATGTGTGCACTGAAAGGCGCGCCGTTGTCATGATCTTTAAGGGAGTGGCGCGGGCGGAGGAGCACAATGGTCACATGCTCCATTCGCAAAGACTCTCCATCCATGCACCTTCTGTTATTCGCTTGACAGAATACATCCACATACCTTTCGAACGTCGCTCGCTCTCGCGCAAGAACATCCTGCTGCGAGACCATTCGACGTGCCAGTACTGCGGCACGCAGTACCCGCCTTCGGAATTAACGCTCGATCATGTGCTTCCACGCTCGCGCGGAGGGGAGTCCGCGTGGGATAATCTGGTAGCCTGTTGCAAGCGTTGCAATCATCGGAAGGGTAACCGGACTCCTGAGGAATCCGGCATGCACCTGTTGCGCAGACCTCGTGGATTTTCACTGCATGTGAATCGACAGATCATGCGTTACCTGGGCAGAGCTGACGAGACCTGGCGGAAGTACCTGTTTTACGAATCAGACGGTAGAGAGTAATTTTGGCCCCACCTGGCGCGGCCCGTTAGAAAGAGGAAATTATGAATCAATCAATCCTGGCATTCGGGATCGGAGGACTCGGCACTCCCGAACTCGTAGTTATCGTGCTCGTAATCTTTTTGCTTTTCGGCGCCACTCGGTTGCCACAACTGGCGAAGGCCCTCGGACAGAGCAAGAAGGCTTTTCGTGAGGGTATCGAAGATGGTGAACGCGAGGACCGGAAGCTGGAGAAGTAGCGCTCGTGCGGACAGTGGTCGAGCGCTGAATTCCCCCGGCTTCGCTTCAATGACTGTGAGTCTTCTGTCCAACGACTAATGTCGCTTTCACGGAAAGCGCGAACTCCGCCTCATGCCTCTCTTCGTTTATTAACCGAGAGATCTCATCGAACAATGCGGCCCTTTTACCGTCAGGTACGAGGGCCAGCCAATCGTGTATCAGAAACTCTGCTACGAGTGGAGAGCTTAAAAACTGCTCGCCTGACTTGAAGTCAAATTCCTCGATGCGCGTGAATGATTTCACGTCACGCAAGCCCTGGTCTTCTGCGAGCTGCTCGATGTCTGAGATTGTCGGCAGCTCAGTGATCAACTGCTCGACGTCTGATTCGTGATCGAGCAGTCCGTTGTTGTGTAGCGCTTCCCAGTAGATCGAAAAGAACTCGCCGAAGCTCGAGGCGGTTGGCAAAGTTAAAGCGATCGTGGCGCCGGGCGCTGCGACGCGCACGAGCTCGGAAAACATCTTGCGCACGCGCTGGCGCGAAACGAGTGATGCGTTACCGATTACCAAGTCGAAACGATTGTCTTTTAGATTGAGATTGTCGACTTGTGTAGTGCCGAAGACGATCTGTTCGCTGGTGGCAGCAGCTTTTGCTAGCGCGAGCTCCGTACACTCTGCGTTTTCGTCAACGCAGAGAAGCTGGAGTTTGTCGCCCGCGCGCTCGCGCAACGCCATTGCATGACCGCCTGTGCCGGCATTGACGTAAAGCGCTTCGCCTTCTTTTGGAAGCGCTACGTGCTCGTCGATTAGTTCTGCAAAACGTTCGCCCCAATCGGGCGCGATGAATAAGTCCTGAAGAAAAGCACGTTCCTTGTCAGACTTTCTGTTAGTCGTCACTTCCTGTTGTCTCACCCCTTTGTTCCTGTTCTGGTAAACCTTCTTCTGAAAAATATTTTCTGCCGCGCAGTTGTTCGGGCAAACACTCCATCTCTTCCTTCGCGGCTGGATCGCTGTGTACGTAACGATAATCTTTGCCGTAACCGACTTGTTTCATTAACGGTGTAACTGCGTTTCTAAGGTGCAGTGGCACTGGCACTCGCGCGGTTTCTTCCGCGTCTGTCGCCGCTGCGAAATACGCACTCTTGATTGCGTTCGACTTGGGTGCGCGTGCGAGATAGATCGTCGCCTGCGAGAGTGGAAACAGTCCTTCAGGCAAACCGATCAGTTGGACGATGTCAGCAGCGGCGGCGGCTTGGACCATCGCCTGCGGATCGGCGAGCCCGATGTCTTCGGAAGCGAGTATGCACAAACGTCGCGCGATGTAGATCGGATCGGCGCCGCCTTCAATCATTCGCGCGAGCCAGTAGAGCGCGGCGTCGGCGTCTGAGTTACGCAAAGACTTAATCAGCGCGGAGATCAGGTTGTAGTGTTCTTCGCCGCCTTTGTCGTAGGCGTAGTGAGCGCGACCGAGCGCCTCGATCACGGTTTGCTCGGAAACTGTTCTGACGCCGTTTGAGTCTGGTGTGGTCGACTCGACGGCTGCGTCTAAAGCGGTGAGTGCAACGCGTGCGTCGCCATTCGCGGAGTGCGCCATTCGATCCAGTAATTCGTCGGAGATGGCAGGGTTGAAACGTGCGAGGCCGCGCTCGTTATCACTAATGGCGTTCTGGAGAATCGTTTTGATGTCAACTTCGGAGAGTTGATTCAGCACCAGCACTCGAGCGCGTGAAAGGAGTGCCCCCGTGACTTCGAACGACGGATTCTCGGTGGTCGCTCCGATCAGTGTGACGGTGCCGTTTTCGACTGCGTGCAACAGTGCGTCCTGTTGCGACTTGTTGAAGCGGTGGATTTCGTCGATGAAGAGCACTGTGCGTTTGCCGTAGCGTTGCTCCGCCTTCGCCTGTTGAATAGCTTCGCGCAGGTCTTTCACGCCTGAGAAGACTGCGGAAAGCGCGATGAAGCGGAGGCCACTGCTGTCGGCGAGCAGGCGGGCGAGGGTTGTTTTGCCTGTGCCCGGCGCGCCCCAAAGGATCAAAGAAGGCAGCGCGCCGCCGCCCGCGAGCAGTCGTCGCAGGATGCGGCCTTCGCCGACGAGATGCGTTTGGCCGACAAACTCCGCGAGAGAGCGCGGCCGCATCCGCTCGGCCAGCGGGACGCCCTCGACCGGCGCCGCGGTCTCAGGAGCGTCGTTGCTAAACAGGCTTGGTGAATTCCAGCGGTCCATGGCTCAAAAGTGTGTATAATTATCGCCGAAAAGAATTAAACGCGCGACTGGCCGGGTAGCCATTTTTACGGTCAAAGTATTCACAATCTTCATTGGAACGCGATTGTGAGAATCTGCGTATAGTTGGCTGCGAGCAATAAACCGAAGCATTTTGGGGCTCGCGAAAGCGAATGGAGAGCAGACGATGAAGGATGCGAGAAACGTTCTGAGAATCATAGGAATGATTCTTCTGGGTGTATTTGTTTTTGCGGTTGTCCTGCCGCTGGCGTTGAAAGTGGTGGGAATTACATTGGGCATCATAATTGGACTGGCAGTACTGTTGATCAAGGTGGCGGTGACGCTGGCGATTGCATACCTCGTCCTTGTCGGTATTCGTGCCCTGCTACGTTAGTTGGTTTAGTTAGCCACAAAGAGGCACAAAAGGCACAAACGAGAATCTTCTCCTTGTGCCTTTTGTGCTTTTTTGTGGCGGTTATCCAGTTGACCAAACCTATACGCACATGCGATCATGCCGCTGATTTTTCACCTCACCTGAAGGATGGGAAGGAAATGACACCAGAACAACGATTCGAGCGAATTGAGCGGGTATTAGGGTATTTCGTTAGAGAAGGCCGCCGGTGGCGTGTGCGATCGCGCGAACAGGACGAGAAGATCAAGATACTGATTCACTTCCAGATGGAGACTACTGAGCAGATAAATAAGTTAAGCGGTGACTTCCGTGCTGACTTAGCCGCTAGCCACGCGATTCACGAAAAGGAAATGGGCGAATTAAGAAGATCTCAGAAGCTTACCCACCAGGAGTTGCAGGCTTTAATCAGAAGTCTTCGCAAGGAGAGAAACGGCAACTCCTCCGATTAGACCGTTACACATTGAATCGGAAATGGACTACATCGCCTTCCTGCATGATGTAGTCTTTTCCTTCGAGACATAGGAGGCCTTTCTCGCGGGCGGTGGCGTAGGAGCCGGCGGCGATTAAGTCGTTGTAACTGACGATCTCTGCACGGATGAAGCCGCGCTCGATGTCTGAATGAATGGCGCTGGCTGCGGTCTGGGCGCGCGTGCCCTGCGGAATGGTCCAGGCGCGAACTTCTTTCTCACCAGCAGTCAGAAACGACATCAAACCCAAAAGGTGGTACGCGCTCTTGATCAGTTGGTCCACACCACTTGTGTCAACATTCAGACTCTTCAAGTAATCAACACGCTCTTCCGGCGGCAACGCGACCAGATCGGCTTCGAGTTGCGCGCAGATGACGACGCACTCTGCCGCTTCCTTCGCCGCGATCTCGCGTACCGCATTCACCATCGAATTATTCTCGAGATCGGTGAGCGCCGACTCCTCAACATTCGCTGCATAAATCGTTGGCTTCGTCGTTAGCAGAAAAAAGTTACGCGCCACAGCTTTTTCATCATCAGTGAGCGCGACAGTCCGCGCCGATCGACCTTGCTCGAGCGCCGGTTGAATCTTGTCGAGCACATCCAACTCCTGTCGCGCGATCTTGTCTCCGCTCTTGAGGTTCTTCTGTGCCTTCTCGCGTCGACGTTCCACAGTAGCTAGATCCGCAAGCGCCAGCTCGATCTGAATCGTCTCGATATCTCGTAACGGATCGACTGCGCCTTCAACGTGAACGATGTTCTCGTCTTCAAAACAGCGCACCACCTGCACGACTGTGTCCGTTTCCCTGATGTTCGCGAGAAACTGATTTCCCAAACCCTCGCCTTTCGACGCGCCGCGGACGAGTCCCGCAATGTCGAGAAACTCGACGGTGGCCGGCACGATCTTCTCCGTCTTCACGAGTCGCGCGAGCGGTTCGAGACGCTCGTCCGGAACCGAAACCACACCGACGTTCGGTTCGATCGTTGCGAAAGGATAATTTGCCGCCAGCGCGGACGACTGCCCCGTGAGCGCGTTGAATAAGGTCGACTTGCCCACGTTGGGCAGCCCGACAATGCCTGCTCTTAACATTATTTGCCTCTTGCAGAAACGTAACCGAAGCCACAAAAAAGCGCAAAAGCACAAACTGAGTTTCTGTCTTGTGACTTATGTGCCTTTTCGTGGCTATAATCCGAACCGACCTAATGATTGCGTCCTTACTACTGGCGTTACTAGTCACCCTAAGCGGTACCATAGCGACCTATCTCTACGATGAGAACGCATCGTTGGGCGCGCGGCTGTGCGCGGGAGCGGCGCTCGGCCTATCGGCGCTCGGTCTCGTCAGCTTCGTAGTCGCGTCACTTATCGGACTGAGCGGCATGGCTGTTTTCTTCAGCACGCTGATCTGCTGTAGTCCTCTCGCGATACTGACCGACTCAAACACCTTAAAACGCTTCCAGCAAGATCTCGCAGGAATCTCGACCGGCACGCGACAACTACTGCGATTCGATTCATGGGCGGTCATCTATTTTCTCTTCTACATGGCGGCGGCGGTGATCTTGTGGAAAGTGTTTAGTCGCGCCGTGATGGTGGACAACACCGGCCTCAGCACGGGATTACTAAACAACTTCGGCGATCTTCCTTTTCATCTCAGCGTGATCACGAGTTTCGTTTTCGGAAACAACTTCCCACCCGAAGATCCGACGTACGCAGGCGTCAGGTTTACTTATCCATTCCTTTCAGACTTCGTCTCCGCGGTGTTCGTGCGATGTGGCGCCGACTTGCGCGAGTCGATGTTCATCGAGAACTATCTTCTCGGACTTGCTTTTGTCGGCCTGATCCATCGCTGGGCGATCATAATGCTGCGCGACCGGCTGGCGGCGATCATCACGCCGCTAATAGTTCTTCTGAACGGCGGCATGGGTTGGACGTTGCTCTTTGAAAAGGCCGGCTCAAACGAAGGCGGGCTCTTCGGTGTGCTGATGGATCTGCCCCCTTCGTTCACAGTGATTCCGGAAACTACGTGGCGCTGGGGCAACGCGATTTCTGCTCTCCTCGTCCCGCAACGCGGATTTCTGATGGGACTTCCGCTCGCGGTGATCGCGTTCACGCAATGGTGGATCGCGACCGACAAGCGGCCACCGCAAACTCCTGCTCCTGAAAAATCAAAGAAGACACGCGCCAAACAAAAACACGTTTGGCAGGATCAGTTACAACACACACGTTTTCCTCTCAACACACGCCGCATGATAGCGGCCGGCGTCGCGGCCGGATTATTGCCGCTCGTTCATGCGCACAGCTTTGTCGTTGTGATGGCGATGGCCGGATGTCTCGCACTGCTTCAGATTCGCTGGCGCGAGTGGATTACGTTCTTTGTGGTCGCTTCAGTAATCGCGGTCCCGCAACTACTCTGGTCCACCATGCACAGCGCTGTGAATGCGGGCAGTTTCTTTGCGTTGGAAGTCGGTTGGGATCACGGCCAGGAAAATCCGGTGTATTTCTGGTTCAAGAACACGGGCGTGTTCATCCCGCTGTTGCTTGCCGCGGTACTTCTCAAAAACGGAAGTTACGTCGTCCCAAGACGAGTGTTGATCTTCTATCTGCCCTTCACACTCTGCTTCATCGTTCCAAACTTCTTGAAGATGGCGCCGTGGATCTGGGACAACATCAAGGTGCTTTATTACTGGTGGCTCGCATCTGCGCCGCTCGTGGCGTTACTGCTGGCGAAACTGTGGCAACAGGGCATGACTCGACGTGTGATTGCCGTCGTGCTTTTTGTCTGTGTGACATTCGCCGGAGCGCTTGATGTGGCAGGGATTGCCATGCGATCGATCAAGTACCAGGTGTTCGACGCTGACGGTCTTCGCTTCGCTGAGCTTGTTAAAGCCCAGACCACGCCACGCTCGTTGATTGTTCATGCGCCGGTTCACAACACACCCGTGTTTCTGACGGGGCGGCGTTCGTTGATGGGTTATCCGGGACACATTTGGACGCACGGGCTCGAGTTTGTTCAGCGCGAAGGCGAGATCAAACGCATCTATCTCGGCGCGCCGGATGCTGAGCAGTTAATCACGAAGTACGGCATCGAGTATCTTGTAGTCGGACCACAGGAGCGAATCGTAACGATGGTTAACGATCAGTTCATCAATCGCTTTCAGAAAGCTGGAGAAGTTGGTGAGTACAAGCTCTACAAAACAGGGCGCTAAAAAAGCCCCGCCAAAAAACCGCGGCGGTCAGGGTAAATACTCGCGCTTCGAGACTGAAACGGCCGTCGCCGCAGAACCAGACATTCCGGAAAAAGCATGGCGCATCGGAATGATTGCGATCTTCCTGATTGCCGCCGTGCTGCGCCTGTACGACCTCAATCTCGTGCCGTTGCACCACGACGAAGGAGTGAACGGAAACTTCCTTGTGCGGCTCGTTCGCGAAGGAATTTATACGTACGATCCAGCAAACTACCACGGCCCAACACTCTACTATTTTGCCGCAATCATTCCCTGGGTCACGAAGGTACTATTCGGCAGCTCTGGTCGCGATAATTACGGTATGACGACTTTCACGATTCGGCTCGTACCGGTCCTCTTCGGCCTGGCGACCATCGGTCTGATTTTCCTGCTGCGAAGAAGATTGGGGACCATCACGGTGCTCGCGGCGGGCTTGATGCTGGCGGTGTCGCCCGGCGCGGTCTATCTCTCGCGTTATTTCATTCACGAGACCCTCTTCGTGTTCTTTACTTTGGGAATCGTTGTGGCAATCGTACGGTTCTACGACGAGCGCAACTCGGCCTATCTCATTCCTGCTGCTGCGTCGGCTGCGCTTCTTTTTGCGACGAAAGAAACGGCGATGATTTCAGTAGCAGTGCTAATCATCGCTTTCGCGGTTATGTGGGTTTACATGAGACTCACTGGTGGCGCGGGGAAGGAAGGTAGCGTATCGGAACGAGTGAGCGTAGTGATTGACGAGATGGGAAGCAAACCAAACCTCGTCGTTAATATCGTGATCGCGCTCACGGTCTTTGTTGCTCTTTACCTGCTCTTCTACTCATCGTTCTTTAAAAACTACAAAGGCATCAACGATTCACTGCAAACGTTTGAGATCTGGAAGAAGACGGGAAACGAAGCGCATGTGCATCCGGCCGAACAGTACCTCATCTGGCTGGTGAAACAGGAGTCGCCGCTGTTGTTCCTCGGCGCGATTGGTGCGGCGATCGCGGTTTTGAGACCGAAGAATTCGTTGGCGCTGTTCTGTGCGTTGTGGTCGTTTGGTCTTATCGCTGCTTACTCGTTGATTCCGTACAAGACGCCGTGGCTCGTGCTGAATTTCATCGTGCCGCTGGCGCTGATCGCCGGCTATGCAATCCAGGCGATCTACGAGCTGGACCACCGGCAGTTACGACTTGCTGCTGCGCTGCTGTTGCTTGCGGTGGGAATCGCTCTCTATCAATCGATCGATCTGAACTTCATCAACTACGATAACGACAACGAGAAGTACGTTTACGTTTACGCGCACACGAAGAGGCACACGATCAATCTGGTTAACGAGGTCGAACGGATCGCGAAGGAAAACTCTGGCAACACGACGGGTATCACGATCGTGAGTCCTGATTACTGGCCGCTGCCGTGGTACTTCCGCAACTTCACCCGCGTGGGATATTACGGGCGGATGGCGGCCTCGACTGAGCCCGTCATCATCGCGAATGCGAATCAGAAGGACGAGGTCGATACGAACTTCGGACACCTCTACGAGCAGGTACCCGGTCCTGATCCCGGCGCTACCTTTGAGCTGCGCCCGGGCGTCAGTCTGATCCTCTATCAGCGTCGCAGACAGTAGCAAAAAGGCTAAGTATCACGGCTTAGCATAAAAGTCCTTGTTCTGGGGATTTCTCTGTGCAACCTCAGTGTCCTCTGTGTCTCTGTGGTGTGGTTTTACTCGAAATTCATCAACCACGGAGACACAGAGGACACTGAGGCTGCACAGAGAAGAGCGCGCTTGAGACTTTTTGTGCAAAGCCAAGTATCACTTTAAGTTGTGGTTGACATTCGATGTAGCTCCCACTTATAGTGGCTTCCCCGTAATGTTCAAACTTGAACGCCTCGAAATCACCGGGTTTAAATCCTTCGCCGACTACACCGAAATACTCTTCACGGGAGACGGAATCACCGCCATCGTTGGCCCGAATGGCTGCGGCAAGAGCAACGTTGCCGACGCGATCGCTTGGGTCCTCGGCGAGCAGCGCGTTAAGCATCTGCGCGGCGGCGAGATGAAGGACGTCATCTTCCAGGGCGCGCGCAATCGTCCTCCAAGCGGCATGGCCGAAGTCGTCATGCACATGATCCGCGACGAAGTCGACGAGGTCGAGCCCGACATCGAAGACATTGACTCAACGCTCGAGCGGATCGACGATCGCATCGTCAATCTGGACGAGATCATCCCACAGGAAGCGACCGAAGCATCAACAGAACCGAGCGCGGTAGCGCCGGGTAACGACACCGCCCCAGCTTCGGAGGCCGATCAAGCCGCGCCGCAACAAACTCCCACTCAAAAGATCACACACAAGCGACACTGGCGTCGTCGCAATCTCGCGCTCGAGTTTGCACCCGGTGAAGCTGTTTCAGTTACACGAAGACTTTATCGCTCGGGCGAGAGCGAGTACCTGCTGAACGGGAAGATCTGCCGCCTTCGCGATATCCAGGATCTGTTTTCCGGAACGGGTTTGGCCGGCGGTCACTACGCCATCATCGAGCAGGGCCGCATCGGACAGATTCTTTCCGCCAAGCCGATGGACCGGCGCACCATCATCGAGGAAGCAGCCGGCATCACGAAGTTTCGCGTGCGGCAGAGAGCGACTGAAGCGCGCCTCGAATCTGCGCGTTCGAACTTGTCTCGTATCTCTGACATCGTCGCCGAGATCGATCGACAGGTAAATAGTCTCAGACGCCAGGCCGCAAAAGCGCGTCGTTACGGTGTGCTGCGTGAAGAGTTGCGCGAGTTGTTGCGCCACGTCTACGTCGCCGAAGATCAGAAGCTCGCCAACGTCCTGGAAGAGACAAATTCAAAACTCTCCGAAATAACTGAGCTCGAGGTCGGCATCGCCGACGATCTGACCAAACGAGAAGAAGCAGCGCGTGCTGCGACTCACGAAGCACGCAGTCTCGAAGATGAGTTGTCGACTGCTCGCGCCGCCGCTGCCGAAGCGGTGCTGCGACGCGATCGACAGGCGCGCGAGTGTGTTTATCAACGAGAGCAGCTAAGCGAGATCGAGAAGCGCAAAGGTGAAGTTACCGCCGAGATCGAGGCGTTGACGTCGCGACTCGTGCTGATCGAATCAGAATGCCGTCGCCTGCAACAGGAAGACGCGCGGCTGCGCGAAGAGTTTGACCAGAGCGCGCTCGTGTTACGGACTGCTGAGGAGTCGTACGCGGAGAAGCTGTCCGCCTCGAACGCCGCCGAGATCGAGATCGAAAGCTCACGCGCCGAGCTGCTTTCACAAACTGCGATTGCCGAGAGAGTTCGCGAGATTGCAAGACAACTCGAGACGACGCTCGAACGTTTGTCGCAACAGGCCGAGAGTCTCGCGCGCGAGGGCGATCGCGCCGCCAGCCAGCACGCCGAGCGAAAGCTCGAAGCTGAAAGATATGCGCGAGAGCTGGGTGACGCACGTGCGCGAGTCGCGAAACTGCAAGCCGAACGTGAAATGGCTGTCGATGCCGTCGTTCGTGGTCACGAAGCAGTCAGCGACACTGAAGCAGAGCTGACGCGCGTGCGCGACGAGCATTCGCGTGCGAGTCACAGGCTCGAAAGTTTGAAGGAGTTGGACAATCGCCGCGCCTATTATTCACCGGCCGTGCAGCTCATCTTTTCTCAGACCGAAACACCACGCGATTTTCATTTCATCGGCACGCTCGCTGACGCATTGAACGTTGACGCGAAGTGGGAACGTGCCGTTGAAGGTGTGCTCGGATCGTCTCTGCAGTCGATCGTGGTGCCGACGCCTGACGACGCGGTTCGCGCCGCGCAGTGGCTGCGTGAGAACAACGGCGGTCGCGCCAGTTTCCTCGTCGCCGGTTTGCACGGCGGCAGTGAAGAAGTCGAAGAAGTGGATACGCTCACGGCGCTCACGTGCCGTCTCGAAGAGCGTCCGTTACTGCTTTTGACCAGCGGTTCCACGGAACCCGTTCGTGAAGACTTGCGCATCTCCGACCTGCTCGGCGCGCCGCAGCAACTCGTCACCGTTCTCAAACGCACGCTTCCGCAGAAGATGGACGCGCGCATCGCTGCAAATCTCGAAGACGCGATGGTCAAGTCGATTGCGACTGGCGAGATGTACGTGACGCTGAATGGCGACTGGATCGCGAGTGGTCAATTCGTCAACGCGGGCGACGCGCGTGATCTCGAGGAAGGCGCAGGACTGCTCGCCTTCAAACGCGAGTTGAGAGAATTGGAAACACGCGCGGAAGCACTCGCGCGAGAAGTTGACACTGTTGCGAGCTCGGCAAAGGATGCGCGCGCGCGCATGGTCGAGCTCGAAGACTCAGTCGTACTCCTGAACGAAGCGATCGGTCGCGAAGAACGCGAAGCGCTGGCTCACGAGCACACAGCAACCAGTCTCGAACAGGAAGTCGAACGCGCCGAGCGCCACATGCGCGTCGTCGGACAGGATTCCGCGCGTGTCGACGAAGAACGAGTCGAAATCGAAAACCGTCGCGCCCAGGCTTTGTTGGAAGCCGAAGCCGCTGAAACTGCCAGAGAGGCCGCTGCGGATAAAGTCATTAGAGCCTCCGCATCGCTAGCAGACCTACGAAGGGAAGCGGAAACTGAAAGCGACTCGCTTGCGCAACAACGTGCGGCTGCGGCTGCCGCCTCTGAACGTCGCCGCGCTACGACTGCAGAGTTGCGTCGCATTGAAGGTGAGCTTGCCGACTTCGCTGCGCGTGTCGATAGACATCGAATGGAGCTCGCCGAGATGGGCGGCCGCAGCGACGAGTTGACGCTCTCGATCACCGATCTCGAGTTGGCGGCCAGCACTGTCGAGAGCGATCGCGCTCGTGAAGAAGAGCAGATTGCGGATCTCTCGAATCGCTTGCAGGAAGCGCGCCGGCAGGCAGATGAGTTCTCCGCCGAGTTGTCAGAGCTGAATCGACGCGCCGCCGAAGTCCGCGACTCGCGCGGTGCTCTCGAAGTGCAACGCGCCGAAGCGCAGGCACGGCAAACGTTCGTTCACGAGAACTGCCAGACCGAGTTGGGCCAGTCGCTGGAAGAACTCGCACGCGAGCTTACGTTCCCTGAAGAATTCGATCTCGAAGCGAGTCACACACGCGTCGAAGATCTGCGCACGCGACTCGAAGGCTTTGGCGGCGTGAACATGATGGCGCTCGAAGAGCTCGCCGAAGCAGAACAGCGGTTGTTGTTCCTGACCGTTCAGCGCCAGGACATCATCGATGGAATTTCTGCGACGGAAGAAGCGCTGCGAGAGATCAAGCGTCGCTCGCGCGAACGTTTCCGTCATGCGTTCGAGGAGATCAACAAGAACTTCAGCTCGTTGTTCCTTGAGTTGTTTGGCGGCGGGCGTGGCGAGATGAGTTTGATCGACGCTGACGACGTGCTCGAATCGGGCATCGACGTGGTGGCCCAACCACCGGGCAAGCGTTTGCAGAACGTGTTGTTGTTGTCGGGTGGCGAGAAGGCGATGGCGGCGCTCGCGCTGGTGCTCGGCATCTTCCATTACCGTCCCGCGCCGTTCTGTTTATTGGATGAGGTCGACGCGCCACTTGACGAAGCGAACGTGGGACGCTTTACTGATAAGGTCGTCCAGATGTCTGCGAATACACAGTTCATCGTGATCACGCACAATAAACGGACGATGGAGATGGCGCGCGCGTTATACGGCGTAACCATGGAGGAGGCAGGTGTCTCGAAGCTGGTATCGGTAAAGTTTGAGTGAATAAACGAAAGTCATTGCTGCAAGGGCTCCCCGCCGCGCTGCTGTGCTTGAGCGCGGCGGTTTCCATTTATGCGCAAAATTCGGACGGCGCTAAGCACAATGCGCGGCCGCAGCAAGCTGTGCCCGCGCCGGCCGTTAGCGCCAACAACACGGATGCTGTCAAATACTCGTATGAGTTTTCGCAGCCGAAGTTTTACGTCAAACACATTCGTCTCGAACACGATGCGAATGGACGTGGCACTGTCACCTTCGAGCGTTTGAACGAAGACGTTCCGGTGACCGAGCCGCTCGAGCTCTCGCCTGAAACCCTCGCGCGCCTCAACTCCGCGTGGCAGGGGTTGCGCTTCCTCGATTCAGACACAAACTACCAGGCAGACAAACAATTTCCTCATCTCGGCACGATGAAGATCGGCATGGAGCGTGGCGATCGCAAGCGTGTGGCTGAGTTTAACTGGACCAACAACCGCGATGCGGAGACACTCATCAACGAGTATCGCAAAGCGGCCGACCAGGTGATCCTCGTGTTCGATATCGCCATTGCGCGTGAGAACCAGCCGCTGAATGCGCCGAAGCTGATGGAAACGATTGAGTCGTTGTTGAAGCGAAACGGGTTGTCAGATCCGCGCCAGCTCCTCAAGCTGCTCCAGGATCTCAGCACTGACGAGCACGTGCCGCTCATCGCCCGCAACCACGCGCTACGTTTAATCAAGCAGATCGAGAAACTTGAGAAGAAGTAGCCTCTGCGGTCCTCTGCGTATCTCTGCGTCCTCTGCGTTAAGTTGCCGTTTTAACGCAGAGAACGCAGAGATACGCTGAGGCCGCAGAGAGGAGCCACAAAATCACAAAAGAGCAGGTGATTGTTGAGGTTTGGGAGCAGACCGGCCGGGAAGTCGTAGGCGCGGGTGAGCTCGGTTTGATTCAGGACGCGCTTGTCCAACGCTTCGGATCGGTGTCGAGTCCCGCATCGATTGCGCGCGTGCTTGCCGATCACGGTGCGCGTCTTGGTCATCCTGAGATTCTTCAGGCCGACTCGCGTTGGCGCGAACGGGAACATCTCTTCACCGCCGACGATCTCGCATTTGACACGATCGACGCCGCGGTGGCATTCATCGAGAAGCTGCAAAAACTCCAGCAAACTCAATCACTGCGCCAATCAGTCCAGCAGATCAAGCAGGAGCTCGACTTCCTCGCGACCAAACGCGCCGTCGCCCGCGAAGCGGCCCAGTGGTTGACAGTCTGGCTACAAAATCCACAGATTTTCATCGAGTGGCTCGACTTGCGCCGCTCGACTGTGGAATTTCAGGAGCTTTTTGGAACTTTCCCGCCGCCCGAAGCGAATACCACTGACCACGGGCTTACATCGGCGCATGAAACTGAAAAGCGACGTCAACGATAACGACTTATTGCGGTTGATGCTGGCCGGAGACGAGGACGCGCTCTCCGCTCTCTATCGTCGCCGCCAGGGCAGTGTCTATCGTTTTGCCCTGCAAATGAGCGGGTCGAGGTCGATTGCCGAGGATGTCACGCAGGAAGTCTTCCTGTTCCTGATGCGTGAAGGCCACGTTTTCGACGACTCCAAAGGCACGGTAGGCGCATTTCTTCTAGGCGTGGCGCGTGTTCACGTGCGCCGACGTTTACGGGCCGAGCATCGTCTCGCACCGCTCGGCGACGACTCAGATGACGACGATCTATTTATGCAGTCGGCCACTGATGTTTGTCCACTTGAAGATTTGACGCGGGCTGAGACGATCGAGTCGGTGCGCAAAGCGGTGTTGAGCTTGCCGCCTAAGTACCGCGAAGTAGTTGTACTCTGCGAGCTACAGGATGTGAGTTACGGTGAGACGGCGGAGATTTTAGGTTGCGCGATCGGAACGGTGAGATCACGTTTGCATCGCGGGCGGGCGCTGTTGCTCGCGAAGTTAAGACCGGCAGAAGAGGTGGAAGAAACGGGCGCCGCAACGGTGAAGTCAGCGAGGTGTTTCGCATGAACTGTCAAAGATTCGAGACTGTGGTGAGTGAGCTGGCGCGAGGCCAGATGATGGCTGCTGAGCAACGGACTGAGGCGCTGGCGCACAGTGATGCGTGTGACGATTGTGCGGCTCGGCTCGGCGACGAGCAGATGCTGACGCTCGGGTTGCAGTCGCTCGCGTCGGAGATGGAGTCGCTGGAAGCGCCGCGCGAGATTGAAGGGAAGTTGCTCGAAGCGTTTCGTGCGCGTGAGGTGGTTGTTCCGATTACGAAAAGACAGTCGAATACTCGTTACTGGTTCGCAGCGATCGCGGCGATGTTGTTGATTGCGATCAGTGTCGTGGTGTTCCGTTGGAGTAATCGACCTGCCGATGAACCCCGTCAGGCGAAACAAGAACAGCCGCAACCGAAACTTGAAGTGACCAACAAGTCGAACGAGCAGTTGGTGCAGACTGTCGAGAAACCCTCTGCTGACTACTTATTGCCGCAACGATGGAAGCCGAAGCGAATTCGTCCGGTGAGTTTGCGCCGGCCTAACAACGCCGCCGTTGCGAATCACGTGACAAAAGAGATCGCGACTGACTTCATACCGTTGAGTTACATGAGTCCGGCAAGTCTTCAGGAAGGCGGGCAGATCATACGTGTGCAGGTGCCACGCTCGGCGCTCGCGAATTTTGGTCTGCTGGTCAACATGGATCGTTATAACGAGAAAGTTAAAGCTGACGTTTTATACGGGGTCGATGGAATGGCCCGTGCGATACGTTTTGTTCAATAGAGTACCCGGCGCTACCTCGCTCGGTTCTGTCAATCAAGGGTGGCTATAGAACCGAGCGCCGTAGCAGCCTATGAATAGTGCAGGACCGAGCGTGGTAACGCCGGGTAAGTTGAAAGGAAGAGATGATGAAAAGAATATCGGGGCTTCTGTTTGGCGCGGCTCTGTTGTTCGCATGCGCAAGCATCGCGCTTGCGCAACGACCGGCGGGAGGCATTGTTGTCAGGCAAGAGCGAATTGTTCAGGGACCGGAAGGTGGGCCTCCGCCGCCGCCTGATGCGAACGTCGTGTTTTTTGCCACGGAGAGTTTTGGTGGCAAGGTCGTGAAGGGAGCCCCTTACTCGGCCGAGGCAGTCACTGAAACTATCCAGACACTCGGCGACGGCAATCGCATCGTGAATCGCATGTCGAGCATGATCTATCGCGACAGTGAAGGTCGCACGCGCCGCGAACAGAGCCTCAAAGGTCTCGGCATTTTGGGCGCAGGTGAGGAGCCGTTCAAGACGATCTTCATCAACGATCCCGTCGCTGGCGTGACTTTCGCGCTTGATTCTCGCTCACACACTGCGCACAAGAGTGTGCCGTTCACGTTTGAGTTCGACACGAAGAAGGGTGAACGTCAGCAGTTCGAATTTAAAGTCGCGCCTGGAGCGGGACCGGCTGAAAAGCTGATCATGACTGCGCCACTCGGCGGGCTGCCGGGACCACGTGGCGAGCATCCGCCCGTCGACCAGTTCACACTTCGAACAGAGGGTGGTGTTGGTGAGACATTTGTTTTCAGGTCGAAGCCCAACAACGCGAACGAAGTGAAGGAAGAACTCGGCAAACAGAATATCGAAGGCGTCGAGGCCGAAGGCACGCGCACGACGGTGACGATTGCTGCGGGTGAGATTGGTAATGAGCGTCCGATAGAGATCGTCAGCGAGCGCTGGTATTCAACTGAGTTGCAACTCGTGGTGATGACTCGTCACAGCGATCCACGCACAGGCGAGACGACGTACAAGTTGACGAACATCAACCGTTCAGAACCGGCGAAGTCGCTGTTCGAAGTGCCGTCTGACTACACCGTCAAGGAAGGCCCAGGCATCGGACCAAAGATCGCCCCGCTCCCGCGCAAGAAGCTGGCAAACCCGGAGTAACCACCGCTCTCTCGGTTACACCGCAAAGGCCACTCGCTTAGCGAGTGGCCTTTTCACGCCGAAGGCGTTGGTCAGTAGCTACGCCGAAGGGTTGGTCAGAGATTACGCCGAAGGCGTTCGCTAATTTCAGCCCAAGGTTGGAGCGCAGCGACAACCTTGGGATCACAACCCACACAAAAATTAAACCCTGAAAGGGTTCGCCCTAAGACAAACCCTTTCAGGGTTTGAACGCCTTTGATGTGATGGTTCCCAGGGTTCTCGCAAGCTCGAACCCTGGGCTGAAATTAGCGAACGCTTTCAGCGTTATTCTTCTTCTTCGCCGCCCTTGATGCGTCCCTCAGCGCGTGACTGCTCGACGATCTTCTGAGCGAGCTGGCCGGGAACGGGATCGTAGTGAGAGAACTGCATGTGGAATGAGCCGCGCGCCGCGGTGATCGAATTCAGGGTCGACTGGTAATTCAACATCTCCGCCATCGGCACCTGCGCTTTGATCATCTGTTGCTTGCCGCTCGTCTCCATTCCCTGCACGCGTCCTCGGCGTGAATTCAAATCACCCATGATGTCACCGGCGTATTCCTGCGGCGCGGCGATCTCAACGTCCATCACCGGCTCGAGCAACGACGGCTTAACTTTCTCCATCGCGGCGCGAAACGCCTTGCGTCCGGCGGCCCTGAACGAGTGCTCGTCGGAATCGACCGGATGGAACGAACCATCGACTAGCTGCACCTTGAAGTCGACGAGGGGATAACCGGCAATCGCCCCGGACTTTGCGGCCTCGATGATTCCTTTCTCGATCGCCGGACGGAACTGCTGCGGCACCGAGCCACCAAAGATCTTATCTTCGAAAACAAAACCACCACCGCGCGGCAAAGGCTCAAACACACACTTGCAATCACCAAACTGCCCGCGACCGCCAGTCTGCTTCTTGTGTCTTCCCTGGACTTCGGCGCGTTGCGTGATTGTCTCCTTGTAAGGAACCTTCGGCGGATGCAGCGTCACTTCAACGCTGTAACGCTTCTTCAACTTCTCGACCACTGTCTCGACGTGCAACTGTCCCGAGCCGGACAGCAAAAACTCTTTCGTCTGCGCGTCGCGACTAAAGTGCAGCGCCGGATCTTCTTCGAGAATCTTGTGCAACGCGACGCTGATCTTCTCCTCGTCCTGTCGTGACTTCGGCTCTATCGCAAACGCGATTGCGGCTTCGGGATACTCGACCGGGTCGTAAACGATCGGCGCCCCCTTGTCGCACAGCGTGTCGCCCGTCTGCGTATCTTTCAACTTAACGCACGCGACGATGTCGCCGGCGTGCGCTTCGTTGATTTTCTCGAGTTGCTTGCCCTGCAAACTGTGCAACGCGCCGAGACGCTCACTTACGCCGCGCGTGGAGTTGAACGCGTTCGCATCGGTCCCTAAATGTCCACTGATGATCTTGAAGATGTTGATGCGACCCGCAAACGGATCGGCGACAGTGCGAAAACAGTAAGCTGAAAACGGTTCCCCATCACTGTACTTGCGACCGATGCGCTCGGCGTCCGGACCCGCATCGACCGGCTTGCCCCATTCAGCTTCATGGTGCGCCGGATCAGGAGCGTAGTCGACGAGAGCGTTGAGCAACGCACGCAGACCAACCTGCGTGATGCTCGAAACGGCAAACACCGGGCACAGTTTGCTCTGCGCGATCGCGTTGTTGATGTTCGGGAGAATGTCTGCTTCGTCGAGTGTGCCCTGTTCGAAATACTTCTCCATCAACTGATCGTTCGACTCCGCAACGAGCTCGACCAACCGTTCGCGCGTCTTATCGACGATGTCGCGGCCTTCGGTTGGAATGTCAATCTCTTTTGCCTGGCCGTCTGCGCTGAGCTCGTAAGCTTTCATATGGACCACGTCCACAACACCACGAAAGTCCTTCTCTTTTCCAATCGGCAACGTGAAAGGAATGATGGCCCTGCTGAATGTCTTTTGTGCGCTTTCGAGCGCCATGCCAAAGTCAGCGTGTTCCTTGTCGAGCTTGGTGATCACCATCACGCGCGGGACCATGAACTCGTTGGCGTAGGCCCACGTCTTTTCGGTCTGCACTTCAACGCCTTTGACACCGTCAACAACGACCACAGCGCAGTCGGCGACGCGCAGGGCCGGTCGCGCATGTGATACGAAGGCTGCGTACCCCGGCGTGTCTATAAAATTAAGCTTGATATCGCGATGTTCGAGATGGGCGAGTGCGGTATTTAATGTAATTTTGCGGGCGATGGAATCGTCTTCGTAGTCGGTAACGGTTGTTCCTTCATCTACCTTTCCCCAGCGCGGTGTGGCTCCGGCGACGTAGAGAAGCGAGCTGACGAGCTGCGTCTTCCCTGCGTCGCCGTGTCCAATGACAGAGAGATTTCTGATCGCTTCGGTCGGATAGACTTTCATATGTTTGATTCCTTTCCGGCATGTGGATTTAGCGAAGCAGGATACTCATCCGCCAAGGTCAAAGGCAAGTTGAGGTGCCTTTTTCTTGCGGCTTTCGTTGCGACTTTGCGATATGGCATGAGTTCTCATTACGTTTCTCTACGAAGCTCCTCACAGCCATCTTTTGGCCTGCTACTAGCATCTGAGACCCGTTGGAATAGGAGAAAGAGGAAGTCATGTACTATCGGAAGTTTCTCGCTTGGGCAGTGGCCGTTTTGCTCGCGGTTTCATCGCTCGGAGTAGCAACAGCCAAAGCGAGTACAAGTAACGAAGAGCAGAGAAGTTTACAGGAAATCCAGCCTTTGAATCTTGCAGTCCTGATCCAGGACGACCTCGTTTCACAGGTAGGCAATGAGCTTGGTGTAACACGCGATTTCATTCGGTCACTACCGGAAGGATCGCGCGTGATGGTTGGTTACATCACGACTGGTACTTTGCAAGTGCGACAGCCGTTTACGACCGATCTCGACAAGGCGGCGAAGTCGTTGCGGATACCGTTAGCGTCGCGGGGTAGCTCGGCTTTCAATCCTTATGTCGAGGTGTTGGAAGCATTGAAGAAGTTTGACGATAGTTGGACCAACGCGAACGCGGTGTTATTGATTTCGGATGGATTGGACACGTCGCGTGGTTTTGATGTAACTGCAGCGGGTCACACGATCGATATCGATCGCGCGATCTCGGATGCTAACAAACGTCACGTTTCGATCTTCAGTTTCTATGCGCCGTCAGTGGGTCTGACAAGCCGCAATCTTTTAGCAGCGAGTTATGGTCAGAGCTCGTTGAACCGGATTAGTAATGAGACTGGTGGCCGCGCGTTCTTCCAGGGCACGACAGGTTTTGTGACTTTTGATTCTTACTTCTCGCGACTGCGCGAGACACTGAATCGACAGTACGCCCGCGTTCGGTAAAGGCTCTCGATCGATTGTAAACAACTGTAGGGGTGGCCCTCCGTGGCCACCCGTTCTTCCAATCAGATATTGATAAGGAACGGGTGGCCACGGAGGGCCACCCCTAGGTAGTGGGGTAACAATGTGTTGCTGAGCGAAAAGGGAAGTTTTTGCGAGGCGCGGGAGCGGCAACCTGTGGTTTAGGCGTTTGAGTCTGCCTTGATCGCAACGGTCTCGTGCGGGATTTCAACGTCCTCTATGCCCGGCACAGAAAGTGGCCCGTGTTGTTTCTCAAACTGGGCCACGTAAGCGTACAGAAGCCCTAAAAGAGCTTTTGCGTGATGCAGTGACATGGAAATGATGGCTTGATCTTTAACGTTTATTGTTGTCGCGTCGGCGCTTTCGACTATAGCGAACTTCAAATGGAGATCGTAGGAAGTCATCGCGACCTCAGTATTGTTTGTATAGTATCTTGGTGCTTCGCCGGAATGAACAACCTTGCGGGTTGCTGCTTCCAGTTCGCTAAGTGTCACCTTTTTTTCTTCTGGCATTTTTAGCTTCTCCGTTTACGCGGCTTCTTTTTCTTCCACGTTTCTTGTAGCCCAAAAGGCAATCGCGAGATCGCGATTAGCTTCGATGAAATCTTCAACAGTGATAGTTAGGTGGTCTTCGTCTGGGTGCGTAATGATTAACTGATCGATCGTGGGCGTGGACTCATACATGAAGTTGAATTTGGCTTGGGCTGGATCGCCCCTAAAACTGTAGACAGCCGTTCCCGATCCCGTGTTAACCGTCCGCGCAAACTGAGCCATTTTCCCAGTCCCGGTTCGTGCTACAACAGCTTTAGGGGATAATTCAGGATGGAACGCGGGGTCTTTATCGAAAGAGAGTCGCTTGAGATTGTCTCGACTAAAGGAATCGTAATCTTTGAGAAACGTTCCAAAGTTTTCGAATTTAATCGAGAGAACAAGGTCAAAGGCCCGAGCAAAACGTTTGAGCGTTTTTATTGTCCACGATTCATAATTTACATCTTCCAAAACCGAAATCCGTTCCTGTTTCATTCCGGTTTCTTCTGCGACTTGTTGTTGAGTCCATTCCCGATCTTCTCTCAATACTTTTAGCTGAGTAGCAATGTAAGTATTAAGAAAATTCTCGGCGTAGATGTGTCGTGTCTCTTTATCTTGAAATTCTCTGATCCAGTTTTTAGTCAATTCGCTCATGAGGTATCCGCCTGTTTGGATCTGCTAAAATTTTTTTCCGTCTTATCGCTGCTTCTACGTCTGCCTGTGGCGGTTCAAATTCCCAAGAAATTTCTTTTGCGCCTACCAGAATCGTAATTGCTTCTTCTCGTTTTTCTGTTCCCGTTTTCACATCTTTAATAAAAAATAGTCCGAAACAAATCATCGGCCTAAGTTTTGGATTTCCCTGAACCTTTAATTTGTAGACGTGCTCGATTTCAGTTTTCATTAAAAGTCCCGGCGGCAACTCGGGACCAAAGTTAGCCAGATCGTCTAATTTTGCGCGGAGTTTTATTCGCTGCGGTTTTTGTAATTTTCGAGTCCACCTCGCAATTAAATTATTTCCTTTTTCGTCCCTGTAATCGAAAAGTTTCCACATAGGAGTATATAACGAAATTATTATTTTAGATAGCGTTATTCCTTGACTTCGTATAATAAAATCATTATACTATGTAACGTGTTGAGAGACAAGGAAAAAGCCCAGCTAACGCCCGGTGGATCGGATCGTCGGCTGAGCCTTGTTCTCTTTGGAGACGTGACTGAGTGGCTTAAGGTGCCTGACTTAAAATCAGCGTGGCGGCTAGCCCCGCCCGTGGGTTCGAATCCCACCGTCTCCGCGAATGTAAGCCCCGCCGGAAGCTGTAACTTCCAGCGAGGCAATCTAACCACACAGCACAAGGCTATGCGATCTGACACCCGCAATATACGCCTTTCACTGTGTGGACTCAATAGGAGAGTCCACGATGGTTTGCCACAACTGCCAGATCCAGACCAAGAAGTTTGGAAAGGATCGCAAAGGCAATCAACGCTTCCGCTGTAACGGTTGCAAAAAGACATTTCAAGAGATCCAGGATCGCCCGCTCGGCACAATGCGCCTTCCGATAGACAAGGCTCTGCAAGTGCTTCAACTGCTCGTGGAAGGCGTTTCTGTCCGTAGCGCAGAACGCATCACTGGCGTAGAGAAGAAAACGATCCTGTCGCTACTTGAGCGCGTTGGCGAACGCTGCGAGATGCTTCTCGAAAACTTAATCCGAAACGTTCCGGTGAAAGACGTGCAGTGTGATGAACTGTGGGCCTTCGTTCAAATGAAGGAAAAGACCAAAACGCGCAAAGCTCTCACCACTGAG
>DASYFE010000113.1:0-15908 GCA_036498585.1 Pyrinomonadaceae bacterium
CGCCCGGCCAGGATCCGAGCGGGCTGCTCTACATCGTGAGTCCAGATTACTTCAAAACGATGGGGATCGATCTGGTCCGGGGCCGTCTCTTCTCGACTGAAGACCACAAAGATGCGCCGCAGGTCGCGCTCATCGATGAGGTGTTCGCACGCCAGTATTTCCCGGGGGAAGATCCGATCGGAAAGCGATTCAAACTCAACACGCCGGACGCGGAGAGTCGCGAGATCATCGGCGTCGTGCGACACGTCGAACATTCATCACTCGAAGGACGGACCACCAACACAGCGGAGTTTTACTTCAACTTCGATCAGCTTTCACTCGCGACTTTGCCGAGGTACGTGCGGCGCGTGAATCTCCTCGCGCGGACGACAGTTGAGCCGCTCAGTCTCGCTGGGTCAGTACGAAATCAAATCTCCGCGCTCGACAAAGATCAGGCTGTTTTCAATGTACGCACGATGGAACAGGCGCTCGCGCAGTCGGTGGCGGCGCGTCGTTTCTCGATGATCCTGCTGGCTGTCTTCGCACTACTGGCGCTAATACTCGCGGCTGTCGGCATCTACGGCGTCATCTCGTATTCAGTCGCACAACGAACACGCGAAGTCGGCATTCGCATGGCGCTCGGCGCGAAGACGATCGACGTGCTCAACCTCGTCATGCGCGACGGCTTGAAACTCGTCTTCGTAGGCATCGTCGTCGGACTCGGCGGCGCGCTTTTACTCACGCGATTAATGACGACCCTTCTGTTCGGCGTGACGGCAACTGACGCTCTCACCTATGTCACCGTCGCCCTCGGACTCATCATCGTCGCTCTGTTTGCGTGTTGCATACCGGCGCGGCGCGCAACCAAAGTCGACCCACTCGTGGCCCTGCGATTCGAATAGTTACATCATGTAAATTCTGTAAATCCTGTTATCCTGTCTAACATGAGCGTGAATCTCAGCAGACGTGAATTCTGCGCGATTGCGGCGCTCGCCTTTGGCAGTGCGTGCAAACGAAACGGTGGCTCGGTGATCGTGAGTGATGGACGGCTAACCGCGCGCCCGCGCAACGGTGTTAAGACTGCCGCCACCGGAGAGATCAAGCTTGGCCTCGATAGTGAACGTGACGCGGTGCTTCAGATACCAAAGAACGGCGGTCAACGGCTGCTGCCTCTGTTCGTGATGTTGCACGGAGCGACACAGAGTTCTGACGAGATGTTCTGGTATCTCGGCTCGACTTACGAAGAAGCAGGAATCGCCGTGCTCGCTCCAAACTCACGCGACACCACGTGGGACGCGATGGGCGGCAACGGTTTCGGAATAGATGTCGAGTATTTGAATCGCGCGCTCGAGCGTGTGTTTGAGACCACAGCGATCGATCCGGCGCGCGTGTCGATCGGCGGATTTTCCGATGGCGCCAGTTACGGGCTCTCGCTCGGATTGATCAATGGTGACTTCTTCAAAAGCATCGTCGCGTTCTCACCGGGATTCGTGATCAGCGGCGATCTGCACGGCCAGCCACGCATCTACATCTCACACGGCACGCACGATCACATTCTTCCGATCGATCGTTGTGGACGCCGCATCGCTGCGGGACTGAAGTCGTACGGCTACGACGTCACGTTTCGCGAGTTTGACGGCGATCACGAGATTCCTGCCGGCATCGCGCGTGAAGGATTGTCGTGGTGTTGAAAGCACGCTAGCGTACAGTCGCGCGTCGCCTCACTTCGATGCGGCATGTTTGTAATACTTTCAAGCAAAAAACTAGAAGACGCTGGTCCAACGCGCGATTACGTTGATGGGTGACTGCCCTCACCGGCTCGACCGAACAGGCTCAATTCCACACGCCCGTTCCACAAGAAGTTCCCTGCCGCGATTTTGTTGTAGTACCTGGAGCATACGCCGAAAGGCGTTCGCTAATTTCAGCCCAGGGTTCGAGCTTGCGAGAACCCTGGGTCCAGCACATCAACAGCGTTCTAACCCTGAAAGGGTTCGCCAACCGCAGAACCCTTTCAGGGTTGTAATGATTTCTGAAGCTAACCCAGGGTTGTCGCTGGTGCTCCAACCCTGGGCTTGAATTAGCGAACGCCTTCGGCGTTCAAGCATCCCGTGTGCTCCGTTCAAGCAATCCGTGTCTTCCTATTGACAGCCAATAGGAGCAGCCGCTAGACTTCGGCTTCCTATTGGCTGACTAGAGGAAGACATGAACCAAAAACAAGCTGACCTGTTCAAACAGGGCACGCTCGAACTTTTAATCCTGCGACTGCTCAATTCCGGCAGCCTGAACGGCTGGGACATCATGCAGCGTATCGAGCTGTTGTCCGGCGACGTTCTCACCGTAACCGCCGGCGCTCTGTACCCTGCACTCCATCGCCTCGAAGCGCGCGGCCTCATCTCCGCCGTCTGGCGACCCTCTGATAACAATCGTCGAGCAAAGTTTTATGGCTTGACCGTGCGCGGGCGCAAACAGCTCGAGGCGCAACGCAAGCAATGGGAGCGATTCTCCGATGCAGTCGCTCTGGTTTTACGAGATGCGTGAGGTTTCTCCGTGAACTTAAAAGATTTGCTACGCCGCTGGCGGGCTCTGACTCATCGCGACGAACTCGACCAGGATCTCGACGAAGAGTTGCGCTTTCATCTCGATCGACTAATCGAGCAAAACATCAGGCACGGTATGACGCCCGAAGACGCACGCTACGCGGCGATGAAGTCGTTCAGTCGCATGAACCAGTCGAAGGAAGAGTGTCGTGACGCTCGCGGTGTCGGATTCATTGAGAACCTTTTGCGTGATGCTTCCTACAGCGTGCGCGTACTGCTCAAGAATTACGCCTTCACGATCGTCGTCGTGCTGACGCTGGCGCTCGGCATCGGCGCGAACACGGCGATCTTCAGTTTTGCCAACGGCATTCTGCTGCGACCACTTCCCTATCCTCAATCCGATCGACTCGCGGTACTCGATGAGTTCTCGTACAAACAGGGCCGCGATTCGATGGCCGTTTCGTACCCGAACTTTCTCGACTGGCGCGAGCAAAACAAGAGCTTCGAAGACATCGGCGTCTACTTCAGCACGCAACGGTTCGCTATGAGCGGCGCGGGTGAGCCGACCGAGGTTCGCGGCTCATACATCTCACATGGCCTCTTCGAGATTCTGCGCGTGTCGCCGCAACTGGGCCGCACGTTTACGGCAAACGAGGACACTCCGGATGAAGAGTGGGTCGTGATCCTCGGTCACAATCTTTGGCAAAGAAGCTTTGGCGGTGACCCAAACATCATCGGCCGCAAGATCATGCTCAACAGCCGCACGCGCACGGTGGTCGGTGTGATGCCGCCGGGTTTCAGGTTTCCCGATACCGCTGAGCTGTGGGCGCCACTCGCATTAACGACGAAGACGTTCACGCGAACAGATCACGGTCTGCTCTCGATCGCGCGCTTGCGAGACGGCGTAACGCTCACGGAAGCGCAGGCCGAGATGAACAACATCGCCGCGCGTGTCGAGCAAGCGAACCCTGTCACCAACGAAGGTCTCGGCGTAAAGGTGAAGAGTTTGCACGACACTCTGACCGGCGACTATCGACAGGCGCTGCTGATTCTACTCGGCGTTGTCGGCTGCGTGTTGCTGGTGGCGTGTGTGAACGTCGCGAACCTCATGCTCGCGCGTGCGACTGCGAGGGGGAGAGAATTTGCGTTGCGCGCGGCGCTGGGGGCAAGTCGTTGGCGGATCATGCGCCAGCTTCTGGTTGAGAGTTTGTTACTCGCGTTAGTCGGTGGCGTCGTCGGATTTTTCCTCTCGATCTGGGCGCTGCGCCTGTTGTTGACTGCGATTCCGGGCCAGATACCGTTCTGGATGAACTTCGGCATCGATCTGCGCGTGCTTGGTTTCACTGCTGCGATCACGCTGTTAACGGGTCTGCTGTTTGGCGTTGCTCCTGCGCTGCAGACCTCACGCGTCGATCTCAACGACACACTCAAAGAAGGTGGCCGCGGAGCTTCCGGTGTTCGTAGCCGTGCACGCAACCTGCTCGTCGTCGCAGAGATTGCGTTGTCTCTCGTGGTGCTGGTTGGCGCCGGGTTGATGATCCAGAGTTTCCTGCGTCTGAAGCGTGTCAACATCGGGCTCGATGCACACAACGTTCTGACTGCCGCCGTGAGTCTGCCGCGCGCGAAGTACAAGGAAGACGACCAGCGTATCGGGTTCTACAAACGGTTGCTGGAGAGTATGCGTAACCTGCCCGGCATTGAGGCCGCGAGTGCGACGGGGACTCTGCCGTTAGGAGGAGGCGGCTGGGGACGGAGTATTACAGTCGAAGGTTTTCCGGTGCTGTCTGTCGGACAAGCGCCCTCGATTCAACACACGGTTGTAACTCCGGGTTACTTTCACACGATGGGAATACCCTTGCTCGCCGGACGTGATTTCAACGATGCCGACGCGAAGGATTCGCCGAACGTAACGATCATCGACGAGCGGCTCGCGCGTGAGTACTGGCCCAACCAGAGCCCGATCGGTAAGCGTGTTCGTTTTGGACCGCCTGAAGATAACGAGCCGTGGCACACGATCGTCGGCGTAGTCGGCGCGGTCAGGCATCAACGGATGCAGGAAGACACGCGCAAGAGTGTTTACTTGCCGCACGCGAAGATACCCGTCGGCGGGATGGCGCTCGTGCTTCGAACTACTTCAAATCCGCAGGAATTAACGGGCGCGCTGCGGCGCGAAGTGGCGCAGCTCGATCCGGATTTGCCGGTGAGTGAAGTCGCGACGATGGAAGAAGTGGTTGCTGAATCCATCTGGCAGCCGCGACTCTACGCAAGGTTGTTTGGCGCGTTTGCAGGTGGTGCGTTGTTGCTCGCGCTGATCGGGATTTACGGAGTGATGGCTTTTCTGGTGCAGACGCGAACACACGAGATCGGTGTGCGCATGGCGCTAGGCGCTTCGAGGCTCGATGTCTTCAAGCTCATTGTTGGACGTGGAATGAAGTTGACGGCAGTGGGCGTGTTGATTGGCGTGGCCGGCGCGATCGCTTTGACGCGTCTGATGCACAGTCTTCTTTTTAATACGAGTGCGACCGATCCGGTGACGTTCATTCTGATCTCGGTACTGCTATCGGTCGCGGCCTTCCTCGCGTGCTACATACCTGCGCGACGCGCCGCGAAGGTGGATCCGCTGATAGCGCTGCGGTACGAGTAGTTTGTGTCTCTGTGGTTGATGAATTCCGAGTAAAACCACACCACAGAGACACAGAGGACACAGAGGTTGCACAGAGAAGAGCGCGACTGATACTTTTTGTGCAAAGCCGCTCGACCCCAAAATTTAGACTGCAACCCTCTTCCCACAACCTCCCTCTAACGCTTCGAGCATACACGCCGGGGTGAACTACAACTATGTATGACAATGGCAACATTCTGAATTTCATTCACACCATCTGCGCCAGCGGTGAGAGTGGCAGACTCGAAATCCTCGCCGGCGCGATTCAGGGCGAATTGTCTTTTTCAGAGGGCAAGCTCGTCGACGCGCGCTTCGGCCATCTCACTGGGTTTCGGGCAGTCAATGCGATCGCGGCTCTGCAAGACACTCGTTTCAGTTTTGATTCGGCGTTCGCTCCAATCGCTTCCGGTTCGATCACGGCAAGTGAGCGAGTTGTGCTTAAACAATTCTTCGGAATCGAGACGGCCGCGACTCAGTATTTTGCGCCCGTTATGGACTTGCCGGCAGAAGAAGTCGCACCGGCTGTTACCGTTCCAGACGAGGTTGAGGAAGTCACGATCGTGAAGGGCGCCGCTATGCCCACGCCGCTTCCGCCGCCGCCCGCTTCACGATTTTCTTATCGGACAGCAGTCGCATTTGCTGTGTTGGTAATGGCTGTTATGGCCGCAGTCGCAATCTTTATGAACAGGGCGCACGAGTCTGCATCGTCGAGCGTAGTTGCAAGCACCGAATCGCCATCGCGGCCGACGCCAGTAGAACAACCGGTGTCGCCCGCCGCCAAGCTTGCACCGGCCTCCGTCAAGGAAAATAAGAAACCGCTTAGCGCTGTCCGAGATCTGTCCGGCAAATGGACTGTAGTCAACTCGATTGACACGACAGCCTACGGCTCTTTTAAGAACATGAAGATCGGTTTCGACCTCTCGATCGATCAGACGGGCTCAACCTTTACCGGTCGAGGCAGGAAAGTTTCCGAGAACGGACGCAGCCTGCCTGCAAACAGCCGAACTCCAATTCACGTGCAGGGATCGATCAACGGCGACAGGATTGAAGCGACTTTCATTGAGGACGGCACGGCGCGAAAGTCCAACGGCAGATTCGTATGGCGCATCGACAAATCGGGACGCGGCCTCACCGGAAACTTTGCCACCACAGCAGCGCGCTCGAGCGGCAAATCAGCAGCTACGAAGTCGCTATAATCCGGCTACTTGATCGGCCCCTTTTCGAGTCGCTTCAAGATCTCGATGGCGTTTGTATTATTCGGGTTTAGCTCAACTGCCTTCTTGTAATTTTGTATCGCCAGCTCGCGCTCGTTGATCGTCACGTAGGCTTCGGCAAGACTGTCGTAAGGATTGGAGCTCTTGGGATACGCCTCGATGTTGAGTTTGAAGATCTCGATCGCCGCTTTCGCTTTACCGGCTCGCAGTAGCTGGTAACCGAGTCGATTCAGCTCCGGTTCTGCAAAGTCGTACGTCGCCGACTGCTTTGCTTTCAGGTCGCGATACTGTGCGACGCCGGCTTCGATTCCCTTCTTCGCGATGGTCGTGCTGAGCACGGAGATGATCGACATCTTCGGCGGCTCGTAAGGTTGGTTGTAAAGGATCTTTCCGATCGACTCACCCAAACGATTCACACTCGGTTTTGTAAAAAGTCTCTTCGCATCGTGATTACTCCTTAGTTTTTGTTTTATTGCCAAACGAAAATCGGCTCGCTAAGTTGCAGTAATGAACGCAATCGGGTTTGCCCCCGGGCCTTCTGAAGACTCCGAGCTCGACCGCCTGCGCGAAGCGTGCAAGCGGTTGAACTTCGCATTGCGGGCAATCAAAGATGCGCAAGGATGTCTGACCCAAATGAACCTCGGCCAGGCCCGCGAGCGTCTGAACAATGCGCAGTGGCAAGCTCGAGAAGCAAAGAAAGTGCTGGCGGAAGTTGGGAAGACGAAGACTAAAACATCGCTTGAACGCAGACGCGCTTAATTCACTCGCGACTCCAAGAATTCAGCTTTGATTTCATCCCATGTACGCCCCTGACCTGGATTGTTTCTCACCCATTCGACTCGTTTATCGAGTTCTCTTTTCTGAGCGTCCGTTAGTTCGAAAGCTTCGTTCTCTTCGGCGATCGTGTCCCAGATCTCTTCGACGAGGCGAATTCGATCTGAAACGCTGAGCTTCTTTGCTTGTTCGATTAGATCTTTGCTCATGTAATGAGTGCAGTATAGCAACTGCAGTGCATTGTTAGGCTAGAATGCAATATATGACCACACTTCCTGAAGAGCAGCCGAATCTTGACGATCCAAATGGTGACAATGCCGACCACTTGTGGATTGCAGAGTCTAGATGCCGTTACGAAGCCTACTCAAAAGGCGAAATTGAAGCTCATCCAGGCGATCAAGTTATGACTCGGGCACGCAATCGGCTCAAAGAACTTTAAGACAGGATTACAGGATTGGCAGGATTAATATGATCATTGCAGCAGATCGCGCAGATCTGGGTGGCCGCCGAAGTCGGCCCAGCCGGACGCGGTTGAGCCGACTTTCGTGTCTTTCACGCTACGATCGGCGCCGTGGGCCAATAGAAATTCAACCATTGGTCGATGCCCGTTCATCGCCGCGTAATGTAGGCCCGTGCCCGCGTAATCGAATCCGCCCAGGATGACACTGATTTCAGCGCCTTTGTCCAACAACAGCTTCGCCGCGTCGATATGGCCGTGCATGCACGCGTAGACAAAAGCATTGTTGACGATGCCCTGTTGGTCCTGTGACCAGGCGTTTACACGATCCGCGAGCGACTGCTTGCCCGCCGCATCGTGATTCGAGCACGCGATCTTGTCGAGACTCCCAAACGGCCAATCGATTCTGCCGGCCTCCGGTTTCAAGCTCCCATCCGCGTTGAAATAACTCTCAATCAGATCAGTGCGACCGAGTGCCGCCGCGGTGCGCAGGTTCTGCACTTTCGCACCACGCTCGAGCAACAACTCAATTGTGTTCCGACTGTTCCAGTACAAAGCTTCTTCCAATGGCGACCAGCCGCCAGTGCCGTCGATTGCGGCGCCATGATCGAGTAACAATTCAGCAGCGGCACGATTACCGATACTGGCGGCAGCGACGAGCGGTTCGTTCAACTCTGCACCAGCGTCGATCAGCACCTGGATAATCTCGACGTTCTTCGGTTTGTCTTTGCCGTCCAACACCACGGCTTGCAGCAACGTGGGATGACTTTTCGACGATCGCGAGGTAACGAGCGACGGATCCGCGGCGACAAGTGCTCTCAACTTCTCAACGTCGCCCGCGCGCATAGCCTCGATTGCAGGATGAAATTTCGCGTCCATAAGGTGAGTTTACTAAACGACCACGAGGACCGCTATAATCGTCGACATATGGCACCCAAGGACCCGTTAGCGACGTCGGGGCTCCCGGCATTCAATGAGACTCCGTCCCCGCGCGAAGGGCAAACTATCGAGCCGAAATTTTTGATTCTCGTGGTCGACGATTCGGCCGATAACGTGGCAGTGATCAGTCTCGATCTGCAACAACAGGGTTATCGCGTAGTGACGGCGAGTGATGGTGAAGATGCTGTTACTGTCGCGACGCAGATGTTGCCCAACCTTATTTTGATGGACATCAACCTGCCTACACTCGACGGCCTTGGCGCGACGCGCAGAATTCGTGAAACCGATGCGATGCGAGACGTACCCATCGTAGCGATTACGGCGTTCGGCACTGAGGGTTTTCAGCGCGCGGCTTACGACGCAGGCCTCTCCGGATATTTAACCAAGCCGATCGACTTCGACCGAATGCACCTGCTCATCGCGAGGCTGCTCTCGCCTCCAGTATCCGGCAGCTTAACCGGCGGAGTTAACTCTTAAGCTCAACCAGCACGAGACGGATCGTCGTGTCTCCAATGTTCTCGGCCCAGTGCGTTACGGGATCGCGATAGATAACGTCGCCGGTTTTGAACTCACCGTCAGTGACAGTGCCATCGACAGCATGATTGCGAAACTTGCCGCCCGCGATAACATAGATCACGTAAGCGGGATGCGAGTGGGTGGCCTCTTTGTCGCCGGGCTTGATCGTTGCTTCGAGCACGCGCACACGCGGGTTCTCGAGTTTCAGCGCGATCGTTTTTGAGTTTACCTTGAGTGGATCCTGGTCACCACGCACCAGGGTCACAGCCATTAGCACACAGATCAGGATGAAGATTCGTTTCATGGGTGTCTCCTTGCGCCAGGGATTATATGGATTTGGCTAAAAACGCATAGTTGATTATTCTCACGCTTACAGATGCAGACTACACGTAGACAGTTTCTAATTGGCGTTACCAGCCTCGCGGTTTCGTATACACTACTTCCCAGGCGCGTATTAGCGCAGCAACAAATGAAACCAACGCGGATTATTTTGCTGGGAACGAAAGGTGGGCCAAGTGTTGGTAACGCAGGACGAAGTAATCCGGCGACCCTGCTAATGATCAACGACGTACCGTACGTCGTCGACTGCGGTTACGGAGTATCGAGGCAATTGATCAGCGCGGGCGTGAAGCTCAATCGGGTAAGGTACGTCTTTATCACCCATCACCACTCCGACCACAATCTCGAGCTCGGCCCGCTCTTCTATAACGCCTGGATCACCGGCCTGCCCGTGCGTGTCGACGCCTATGGTCCACCAGGCTTGACCCAGATGACGCGTGACTTCTTCAACTATCTGAAGTTTGACATCGATACGCGCATCGACGACGAAGGTCGTGCAGACCCACGCACTCTCCTAACGCCGCACGACTTTGATAAACCCGGCGTCGTGTTAACTAATACGGACGTGAAAATAACCTCCTGCCTCGTCCGTCATCCGCCAATCAAGCAATCCTATGCTTACCGTTTCGACGCGAAGGATCGCTCTGTCGTTATCTCCGGCGATACGGCATACGCGCCCGAGCTCGCTGAGTTTGCGAAAGGCGCGGACGTGCTCGTGCATGAAGTGATGTACCTACCCGGCATCGAGGCGCTGCTTCAACGTCTGCCTAACGCAAAGAGACTTCGCGAACACCTCATGGCGGCTCACACGCTACCAGAAGACGTCGGCAAGATCGCGACGCAAGCCGGCGTGAAGACTCTGGTGCTGTCACACTTCGTTCCCGGTGACGACGCCTCAATCACTGACGAACAGTGGGCCGAAGGCGCACGCAAGACATTTAAAGGACAAGTTATCGTCGGAAAAGACTTAATGGAAATCTAGCCACAAAGGCTTGAATTAAGAGACTAACTTCTTCGTGGTGTACCGCTTCAGAATGAGACGCACGTAGTTACGTGTTTCGGTATACGGCGGAATCGTGTTGCCATACTTCATCACCGCGCCTTCGCCCGCATTGTATCCCGCCAGCGCCAGGTCCACACGCCCATTGAACATCTTCAGAAGATCCTTCAGATAACGCGTGCCACCTTTAATGTTTTGCCCCACGTCGTAAGGATTCGTCACGCCGTATCGCGCCGCCGTGTCAGGCATGAGCTGCATCAAGCCCTGCGCGCCTTTCGGACTCATCGCACCGGAACTGAAACTCGACTCCTGCGCCATCGTGCAGTAGATCAAGAAAGGATCAACGCCATACTGTCCACCGTAGAGACGAATCAGATTATCAACCTTCACATTGCCTGTAGACCAAACCTGATTACCCGCTGCCACGAGATTCGAGACAACTTCAGGCAGCGCCTGCGCCGGCTGATTCACTGCGGCGATCTCTTTCGTGATCTGCTCAACCTTGGCGCGAGCGTCAGCTAACTCTTTGTCACCTTTTTCCATATCGACGCGAGAAATGAGCCCGTCCTTATAGAGATCCTGCGACTGCTGTTGTCGCTTCTCGAGTCTCTCGACTTCAGTTTTATAAAGATTCGAAAGATCAGTCAGACTCGACGTGATCTCACTTTTGGGATTCGGGGCTGTGGTTGCCTGGGCCTGAACGGATGCGGCTGAAAATACCCCAATCACGACAAAGCCGAGCAAAAGCGCGGCTTTTCGAAAACCAGTAAAATTTGCGCTAAAAATCAATACGGAATCCTCCACAACAAGTTAGACACGTAAAATGAGCGGCCCGTTACGATGTTTGTAGGCTATTTCGAGTTGCCGAACTTAATGACGACTTGGCAGATTACGCCCACAATCACCAGCTAGTTCAACAAATCTTGAAGGACTAATACGATCACACATGCTCTTCTCTGTGCAACCTCTGCGTTCTCTGTGTCTCTGTGGTTGTTTTTCCTAAGCAATCGTCAACCACAGAGACACAGAGAACGCAGAGGTTGCACAGAGAAATCAGTCTTCGACCTTCTCTCCGCAGCCCACGTCTTGCTGATATGTGAGACTCAAAATGACCGCCAACAGATCATCGGGCTCAATCGGCTTTGAAAGGTGTGTTTGAAAACCAGCCAGTAGTGCTCGACGCCGATCCGCCACGCTCGCATATGCTGTAAGTGCGATAGCAGGAATATGACCACCCGCCTCGGGTTCTAACGATCGTACTTTCCTGATCAACTCGTAACCATTTTCACCCGCCATCGCGATGTCACTAATAATGACGTCAGGCTGCGCTCGCCCGATTTCTGCCAACGCACTCGCAGCAGACCCGACCGTCACGACTTTCGCACCATGTCGTTGCAGCACTGTCTTTAGTAGCTCTTGTGTATCCAGATCATCTTCAACAACCAGAATGCGCAGGTTCCTTAGTCTCTCGTCTGGCGAGCTCTCCAGACTCTCCAATGCGGCTGATGCTCGTTCGGTGGATAAATCGACCGTGGCGAGATTCCCACTGATGACCTCCGAAGAGGTCAACGGAAACTCGACCGTGAAAGTGGCGCCTTTGCCCAATCCTTCACTCCTCGCCCCAACAGCTCCTCCCTGTTGGCGTGCGAGGTAATCGACGATTGCGAGCCCAAGCCCAAGTCCGCCATGCGCGCGAACATTCGATGAATCGACCTGCCTGAATCGCTCAAAAATGTGCGGCAAGTGTTCCGCTGCGATTCCCACTCCCGTGTCCCGCACTTCCAGATGGACATGCGAATCACGGCGTTCGAGACAAACATAAATACTTCCACCATTCGGCGTGAACTTGATCGCGTTCGAAAGCAGATTCGTGACGATTTGTTGCAGCCGCGCCGGATCTCCAAGGATTGGGCCAGCCGCCGGATCGATCTCCATCTCGAGTTGCAACTGCTTTGCATCAACCGCAGGTCCGAGCGAATTGATCACGCCCTCAGTGATTGACGCGAACGACACCGGTTGAAACTCAATCTTCAATTTCCCGGTGATGATGCGTGATACGTCGAGTAAGTCTTCGATTAATTTCGACTGCGCTTCCGCATTGCGCTGAATGACTTGAACGGCGCGTTCCTTCTCTTTGTCACTCAACTGATTCGACTGCAACAGACGCGACCAACCGAGAATCGAAGTCAACGGCGTTCGCAGCTCGTGCGACATTGTGGCGAGAAACTCATCTTTCACACGATTCGCATCCTCGAGCTCCTCCGCCCGCAACCGTAATATCTCGTGCATTCGCCGCAACTCCGTCGTGTCGCGGCCGACTCCGAAGGCGAGCCCGTCTTGCGGGACTGGAAAATAACTCCACGCGACCCATTTATAATCATCGTGCTTAGTTTGTAAACGATTCTCCATGTATGCGATTGGTTTGCCTGTAGCGAGTTCTTTATACCCAGTCAAAGTTCCCGCCAAATCATCCGGATGAAGCAGATCGAATACGGTGAGCACCAACAATTCTTCCTCAGAAAACCCGAGCACTTCTTGAAACGCGCGATTCACTCGCTGGAACCGGCCGTCCAGACGAACGATGCACAACATGTCCATCGAGAGGGCAAAAAACCGATCGCGCTCTTCGGTCAACTTGTTGCGCTCCGTCATGTCGCGCATGACCTTCGAGAAACCAATCAGCTTGCCCGACGAGTAATCTCTGACAGCGGTGACGATACCGCTGGCCCAAAAACGAGACCCATCACGCCGGACGTGCCATCGTTCGTCTTCCGCACGCCCCAATGTTGCCGCTGTGCCTAACTCTTTCGCAGGAACATCTTTGGCGCGGTCTTCGACGGTAAAAAACCTGCTCGCGTCTTTCCCGATTATTTCCGGCTCGGTGTACCCCAATATATGTTGCGCACCCACGTTCCAATTGGTTACCAGGCCGTCGGGATCCATGGTGAAGATGGCGTAGTCTCGGATGTCTTCGATGGCCTTGCGGTAGAGGTCTTCAGTGCGGCGGTAGATGCCGCGGCGCTCAACGGAAACTGTCATGTTATCGAACCCCCTCGCTCGTTAGGCCATTCTTGCAATTAAAAGTCACAAAGGCATGGATGCAGGAGCCAAATCGGTCGTACTTTTGTACTTTTTTAAGACTTCGGTATCATTTCGCCGCCAACCATCAGCTTCGCAGGAGGAACAATCCATGTTTCGAAAACGTCCCAGGAATCATTTTGTACGCGGGCTGCTTATTTCAACTTTGCTTTGCGGCGTGTGGCTGTCCGTTAGCGCACAAACGAAAACGCCGTTAACTCACGAAACCATGTGGATGATGAAGCGTGTCGGCGCGCCTGTGCCGAGTCCGGATGGAAAGTGGGTCGTGTTCTCCCTCGTCGAGCCGTCTTATGACGAAAAGGACCAGGTGTCGGACCTTTGGATCGTTCCGACCGACGGCAGTGCGAAGCCGCGCCGGTTGACGTCGACCAAAGGCGGCGAGAGTGGTGTCGCGTGGAGTCCTGACAGTCACCGGATCGCATTTGCAGCGCGACGCGAAGGAGACGAGGTCAGTCAGATTTACGTGCTGGATGTAGCTGATGGTGGAGAGGCAGTGCGCATGACTTCGCTTTCGACTGGCGCGCGTGCTCCGCAATGGCGGCCCGATGGACAAGCGTTACTGTTCGTCAGCACGGTCTATCCTGGTGCGGCTGATGACGAGGCCAATAAAAAGATCGCGGCGGAACGAAAAGCGCAGAAGTATCGCGTGCGCGTTTACGACAAGTTTCCCATTCGCAACTGGGATAAGTGGATCGAAGACACACAAGCGCACGTGTTTGTGCAAACCGCGCAGCCGGGCGCGAAGGCGAAAGATCTACTCGCGGGAACAAAGTTAGTCAGCGAACGAGGTTTCGCTGGTCGCTTCTCCGACTCCGGTGAAGAGCTGGATCCGATTTGGACACCTGAAGGTGATGCAATCGTCTTTGTCGCTTCAACAAACAGAAACGCCGCGGCCTATGCAGATACAAACACTTCGCTGTTCAAAGTGATGGCCAGCGGTGGCGAGCCGGTGCGCCTCACGACCGGTGACAACAGTTTCACCAATCCGGTGTTTCGGCCTGACGGCAAAGCGTTGTATGCGATTACCCAAGTCGAAGGTGACAATAAAACCTATCATCTCGATCGTCTGGCGAAGCTTACCTGGCCGAACGTAGGGCAGCCTGAAGTACTCACCGCCAAATGGGATCGATCGGTTGGTGGATTCGTATTCACGCCTGACAGCAAGTCGATCTATCTTACGGCGGAAGAGGCCGGCAACGAGAAACTCTTCACGCTGCCTGCTGACGGTGGCGAAGTGCGCCTCGCGATGGACATGACGAAGGGCGTTTACACCAACCTCCGAATTCCTTCAAAAGCGCCAACGACCATCGTGCTCGCGAGCTGGGAAAGCGCGATCAACCCGCCAGAGATCTTCCGGTTGGATCTGTCGTCAAAAATTCAAACACCGCTCACGTCGTTCAATGCCGAACAGGTCGCAAAGATCGACTGGCAACCGCTGCGTCACTTCTGGTTCACCAGCAAAGCAGGCAAACGCATTCACAACCTGATCGCGCTGCCGCCGAATTTCGACGAGCACAAGAAGTATCCGCTGTTCGTGGTAATGCACGGTGGACCAGCCAGCATGTGGCGCGACAACTGGGGACTGCGCTGGAACTATTTCATGCTTACACGACCGGGATATGTCGTGCTGTTAACGAACTACTCCGGTTCCACCGGATTTGGTGAAGCTTTTGCGCAGAGTATTCAAGGCGATCCTTTTAAAGGACCGGGGAACGAGATCAACGAAGCTGCGGATGAAGCAATCAGGCTTTACCCGTTTGTCGACGGAACGCGACAAGCTGGGGCTGGGGCGAGTTACGGCGGTCACCTCGTCAACTGGATGCAGGCAACGACCACGCGTTACAAAGTGCTGGTCAGTCATGCCGGCTTGATCAATCTCGAGTCGCAATGGGGAACGAGCGACACGATCTACTCGCGCGAAGTAAACAATGGTGGACCAGTTTGGGAGCAGGGACCAGTCTGGCGCGAACAGAATCCGATCCGTTTTGCGAAGAACTTCCGCACACCGATACTGCTGTCAGTCGGCGAGAACGATTTCCGCGTACCGCTAAATCAAACGCTGGAAAACTGGAGCGTACTGCAACGGCTGCGCATTCCGAGTCGCTTGCTGGTCTGGCCCGACGAGAACCACTGGATACTAAAAGGCGAGAACAGTCGTTACTGGTACCAGGAGCTATACGCATGGCTCAAGAAATACCTCGACGATTCAAACGGCACGAACACCTCGACCACGCAGTAATCATTTTTGATTACGCCGAAGGCGTTCGCTAATTTCAGCCCATCTATGAAGCGGTCTCCGTTGTCAAGAGTTTTTTAAGCACACTTTGACCGCGACGCCGCAGCGCCTGCGTTTGCTCTATTGATAAAGCTTTGCTCTTTGACATGAGACTGC
>DASYFE010000114.1:0-2526 GCA_036498585.1 Pyrinomonadaceae bacterium
GTTGATTACGTTTCGCAGCAGAGACCGGCCCAGGTTTTTCTAGGCTTCGCACGATTTCCCGTATTAAAACTCGCAGATCCTGGATGCACCACGCGCACTCTCGTTCAATTAGCCGACTTGCGCTACACTGAGCCGGGCAGATCACGCGGCACGTTTTCACTTGAGTTACCAATCGATTGCCCGGTTGCACGATCAGCAAGATGAGCGAGACAAAAGAACTCGATACCCTACCCGTCCTCTCCGAAGTAAGCGAAGAGCGGGAGCGCGCGCGAAAGAAGCCAAACATCGCGAGCGTACGCGTCTCGCCCGGGCCATATCTCGCACTCGCAGGCGTCGTCACGTTCGTTGCCGCACTCTTGCTGCGTATTAACTACGATGCCGCCGCACTGATAATGATCGCGGTCGCCTGCCTGATGATTCCCGTGCTCGCACTCAGCGATCGGATTGCTTTCGACGGCGCGTCACTGCGACGCCAGGGACCGCTCGCAACGTTTCTTCACCTCGTTTTTGGTTACCGCAAACAGCTTTCGATCGACGACTTTGAAACTGTCGAGACGCAAGCCGTCCGCACGCTTCGTCGTGGTGGACGCGTGCGCTATCGCTATCGCACGCAGATCACAGGCAAGGGTCGCGAGTTTGTGATCGTGTCGGGCGGTCGCGAATACAGAAAACTCGTACGCGGGCTGTTCCCGCTGATTCACGAAAGCAAGCTCGACAATCGCAGTCGCGACCTGCGTGACTATCTCAACGATCCGAATTTTCTGAATCGCAAGACGCAGCTATCACAACTCGCTTCGTCAGATCTGCTCGACGTGACGGGATCCGATTTCAGACTCGGTCGCAAATTCAGGCGGCGTGCTGATGTTGCTGAGACGCCGGCGACTTCTGAAGAGCTCGAGCGAGCGCGACTGCTTCGTCGTCTCGGAAACGAGTTGCGCGTTTCTGGTCGTTTGCGAGAAGCCGGTGAAGCGTTTCGTCGGGCCATGAACGTTCGGCCACACGGCGCGTGGTTGATTTACGACTTCGCGCGTTTGCTGCGATCGCAGGCGAGTGCACAGGCAGATGCGCGACTGTTATCACGCGCGCGTGCTGCTTTACGACTGGCGAGTATTCGCGCGGAAAACGACGTCGTACTGTTGCCACTGATCGGCGAGAGTTTTCTCGAATGTGGTGACGCGAGGCACGCGCGACGCGCGTTGGAAAGAGTCGTCGAGCTCGATAGCGGCAACTTCAAAGCGCGTGTCGGTCTCGCCGACATTGCGCTACGCGAAGGGAAGCTCGCCCACGTGATTCATCATTATCAGGAAGCCGCGCGTGTCAGTTCTGAGCAGTCTTTGGCGCGTTACGCACGTGGCGAAGGCGAGTACTACATGCAGTTGAATAATGATGACGACTATCTCGCCGCAGAGCTGCGGCGGATCAACTGGTTACAAAATATAACTCGCATTCGTCGACTGGCGTTGCGAGTGACGAATGCGAGTGTGTTGCTTGCGTTGATAGGTGGTCTTATCGATCCGCTCGCGGGAAGTCTCGGTTGGTCGCTGGCCTCATCCGCACTAATTATCTGGTTACTCAGTCTCGCCGGCACTCAAATGCTCTTCGAGCGCTCCAAACCTTAACAGAACCGAGCGCGGTAGCGCCGGGTCAATTTCATCTATAGCGCTCGTCGGCGAGTTTGACCCGGCGCTTCTACTTTCTCTTTTTCGAAGCGGTCTTTTTGGATGCGGGTGTAATCGTCCGCGCCTGCTGTTCAGCCGCTGACGCCACCGCGTAAGCCTGCACCGGCTCCGGACTGAGCAGCGCATCCCAACGATAGCGCGACTGCGGCCGTCCTTCACTCAATCGCTTGAACACCAGATCGACAACAGCGCTCGAGATCCAGTTGTGATAGAACTCGCCCACTGACGCCAGCTCAGCATCAGGCGCCGGATTCATGAAATCGATCGCGTAAGGCACGTTGTCCTTGATCGCAAACTCAACCGTATTGATGTCGTAACCGAGCGCCGTACAGAGCGTGCGCACATCTTTCGCTACGCGATCATGAAGCGCGGGCGCAAGATAATTTGGATCGTGTACGTACTGCTCGCCGGACAAGTACGGCTTGCGTGGATCGTAAGCCATGATCATCACTTCCTGCTGGCCTACGCAGTAACACCTGACAAACTGCTCGAACTCGATCGACTCCTGAAGCGTCATGCAAAGCGTGCCGGTCTTGTCATATTCGGCCCAGAGCTCCTCGAGTGTGTTGACCTTCGAAACGTTCTTCCAGCCACCGCCGTCAAACGGCTTCATGAACGCCGGCAGACCGACGTAATCGATAATTCCTTGCCAGTCGAGCGGGAACGCGAGGTTCCGCAAACTTTCGCTCACGATGCCTTCAATGTAATCCTTCTGCGGCAGCAGCACGGTCTTGGGAATCGCGACGCCGAGCTTTTTGCCGAGTGAATAGTTGAAAAACTTGTCGTCGGCCGACCACCAGAACGGATTGTTGATGATGATCGTGCCTTCGAGCGCCATGCGCTTCAG
>DASYFE010000115.1:0-26762 GCA_036498585.1 Pyrinomonadaceae bacterium
GTTCGGTCGCTGCGTACCAAAACCCGCAAACGCATTGAAGTTCGTCGCCTGTGTAACCGCGAGGGGTAATCCTGACTGAAGCTGGATCACGCCCGCCAATTCCCAGCCTCCCAGGAGCTTGCCTTTACCGATCGGCAGATCATAAGTGAAGCTGGCGACAAAAACGTTTGGGATGTCACCGGTCGAAAGATCGCGTTCAAGCTTGCGATTGAAGCTGTCAGCGACAGGGAAATTAGCAATGGGACCAGTCAGAATCGAAGCATCGAACACCGATGAAGCCTCGTCGATCAACTTCGATCTCGTATACGACACGAGGAACGAGAATCCATTCGTGAACCGCTGCTCCAACTTCACCTGTAACGCATTGTAGTTAGTGTTACCGACGTTGTTTCGGTAAAACGTCACATTCGTAAACCGCGGAAACGGTTTGAGTAGCTGCGCGAGTGGAATCGTCGGATCGCCGAGACTTGACGATCTCGGTATCTGGCCAAAGAAAGGATTAGGAACGCGAGCAAGTAACGCTGGCCCGCGCGCGAGTTGTTCGGCCGTCAGTTGGTTGATGTTGGTGTCGGGAATACCGACGTGTGTGATCTTGGAGCCGGCATACGCGACTTCAACCACCATGTTCCTGGTCAATTCGCGCTGCACGGCGAAGTTCCACTGTTGCGCATAACCGCTGCCGAGATCTCGATCGACAGTGAAGACTCCCTGTCCCAAACCGGCGTCAGGACCGATCGGAATCGGTGCGACCGTTGGTCCATTTGCAAGTGTGAATGCGGGATTGATGTTATCGAGCGTGCGTTGCGAAACTGCCTGAATAAACGGAAACTGCGGGACGGTGAAAGGCGTCGTGATACCAGCCTGCTCGATCCAGATCACACCGAAGCCAGAACGCACGACGGTTTTGTCGTTGAAACGATAGGCAATGCCGAGCCGTGGCCCAAAATCGCCTTTATGTAATCTTCTCGCCGATTCACTGAAACCATTCTGGCCCAGGAACTCCAGTTGTTGAGTTTGCAGATTAAAAACCGCGCCCTGGTTGTCAGCATCGGTGGATGGAAAGTTCAGCGTATAACGCAATCCCGCGTTAATGGTCAGACGAGAAGACGCCTTGAAATCATCCTGCACAAAGAGCTCCGTTGTATGAGCCCTGGGGCGTAGAACCTGCTCCTGAATATCGATCGAGAACGTTTGCACCTGGCCGAGCAGAAAACTTGCTAAAGAATTTCCGGTGAAGGTCGACAGTGCTGATCCGATCGTGGGGATCGCCTGCGAGTTCGTAAACAGAGTGTTGAAGTTAAAGGCGCCCGTGGGAGAAGGCGGTTGAATCACATCGAGCCGTTCCCAGCGAGAGTCCATGCCAAACTTGAGCGAGTGACGATCGCGCTGAAGTGAGACGGCGTCGAAGATCTGGGTTACGTCGGTACGAAAGTTCGATGCCGTGTTGGCGGGTGGACCAAGTTGCTGCAACCCGGCGATTGCGAAGGTCGGAAGCGTTTCATTAAACGCGCCGTTCGTCGGGATGCCGAGCAACTGCAGACTGTCAGACGGCGGTGCGTCGAGTGACGTTGCTGCTCGATCGATCGATCGTCTTGTATATCCAAATCGCAGCTCGTTGAGGGCGCGAGAGTTGAAAACGTGAACGTAGTTTCCGGCAAACGAATGCGCGCGAGTGTCGGTTAATCCCGTGACGCCGCTCGTAATGTTTCCACTGCCATCCGGCAAAGGCGTCACCGGCGAGGTGAGATCCTTCGCGAGTGAATAACGTCCGTAGATCTGGTCGCGCGGCGAGAAACGATGATCGAGGCGACCGTCGAATTGATCCTGGTCGGTGTTCTCTGTTCCGATTCGGGTGAAATTGTTTGCCGCGCCGGCGCCGGTCGGATTCGGGTAACGCTTCAACAACTCCGCGGCAATCGGATCGAACGTATTTACCGGGATCAAATTGCCCGCATATGCGCGATGATCCAAAGGCCGAAAGATCTGGCCCACTCGCGCCTGGATCGTATTGCCGTTCGTGTCGACGACGTTCACCGGATTGGCCGTCACAGTTGTTGATATCGAACCGTTCGACTGCAAGAAGAGTAATGCCCCGAGACTGGATGAAAAGTTCCCTGAACGTTGAGCCAGCGTAGGTACCGTTGATATGCGGACTCTCGCGATCTGTTGTCGCGTCCTTTGATAGTCACCGAAGAAGAATGTTTTGTCCTTTATTACTGGTCCACCAAGAACGAAGCCAAACTGATTTCGTCGAAACACCGGTTTCTTTGGATTCGCAGCAGTGGCAGGCGCAAAGAGGTTGCGGGCATTCAGTGCTTTGTTGCGCAGAAACTCGAAAGCGGATCCGTGAAAGTCGTTTGTGCCCGACTTCGTCGTCAGGTTAACAACGCCGCCGTTAAAGCGCCCGAACTCAGCCGGCGGACTGTTAACTTCCACCTTGAATTCCTGAATGGCTTCGACGATCGGAAAGAAAGCTACCTGACCCGGCTCAGGCTGCAACACGGAAATGCCGTCAAACAGATACTCATTCGTTCGTGGACGCCCGCCATTGATGCGTGGGAATGAAGGACCGGCCGTAGTCGGCGGCGGTTGCGCCACACCGGCAGATAACGTCACAAGGGAAAGAAAATTTCTGCCGTTGAGCGGGATATCAACAACCTTGCGATTGCTGATAACCTGCCCGAGTCCACCGCTCTCAGTTCTCAATAGCGAAGCATCCTGAACAACTGTAACTAACTCGGTAACAGCTCCAGGATCGAGCACGACGTCCAGGCGTACGCGCTCACCAGTCGCCAGTCGCACACCTTCGCGCAGAGACTGTTTGAATCCTTCTGCCTCGACTGCAATGTTATAGATTCCCGGTTTCAGGTTCGTGATGATGAACGAACCATCGGAAGAGACTTTAGAAGACGTCTGGCCCGTAGCAACTTCAGTCAGAGTAACTTTTGCGTTCTGAACGAGTGCGCCATTTTGATCTCTCACCTCGCCGACCAGCTCGGATTTAGCTGCTTGAGGATATACCGCGCCCGCGAACGAGAGGAGAATCAAAGAACAGAAACTGAGACATGAAATAAGCTTCATCTCGTAACTCCCTCTCTGCGCAACCTCTGCGTTCTCTGCGTCTCTGCGGTGAACTTATCTGCAAAAATAAATAAACCGCAGAGGCGCAGAGAACGCAGAGGTTGCGCAGAGATTAGCCTCGTATCACCATGACTTCTGTAGCCTTAATCAAGGCGTAAACAGAAGTTCCTATTTTCAAACCCAGTGCTCGAGCCGCGTCGCTGGTGATGATCGATGTAATCTCCTGGCCCCCGATATTGATCGTCACCTGGACCAACAAACCTTCAAAACGGAGCTCGGTTATCAAACCCTGCAATTTGTTTCGACCGCTAATCGCATCCAGTCCAACTGGCTTACCCCGCTTCGGCTTGGCGCTGTGGCCGATAACACGCTCAACTTCACTGCGCGCGATGCGGTAATGTCCTCCCGCAGTTTTGGTCGTGTGGATCTTTCCCTTATAAATCCACTGCTTCAACGTGGGGTAACTAACTCCCGCCACCCGCGCCGCCTGCATCGGTGTAAGTAGTTCGCTCATTCTATTAATCCTTTCAGACGATTTCGTCAACGATAACGAGAGCGTATTATACGGTTTAATACGACTCTGATCGCAATTCAGAAAGGAATGCCGCAAAAAGGCACAAAAAGCACAAAATGATTTTGTGCCTTTTGTGCCCTTATGTGGCGATTACGATGAGAGTGGGTTTATGGAGCGCGAATGGCGACGAGGACGGTGTTGCTTGTCTGTCCTCGCAGAGTAAGCGTTACCGCCACGTCACCTTTAAGGCCGGTGTCCTCGGGCAGTCGGACAATTACGCTGTAGAGCCAATCGAACCCGGGGACGATGGTCAGAGACTCAACCGGAAGGTTGTAAGTGATGTTCCGAGTGTCCACCAGTGAGACATTGATCGCCGAAAGTGTTTCACCTTGTAACAGTCCCACGTTCATCGCAAACAACGCGATTCGTGTCCGTTGATCCGGCCCAAAATTGTTTGGGGTCAACAGCGGGAATGGCTCGACGGTCATCAGCACCGAGTGAACCGCAACGGCGCGATTCGAATTTCCATTCGTTAAGAGGACTGGCGCTGGTATCGGTGTTGGAGTTGGCGTGGGAGTCGGGGTCGGCGTTGCTGTTGGCGTCGGTGTCGGAGAAGGCGTCGGGGTCGCGTCCTCAGGTGTTACTGACAGCGCCCGGCCGATATCGATCCGCTCTTGTATCGGCCCGTCAATCCGGCTTCCCGTCTTCTCGATATGGTCGACAATCTTCGTATTACGTAGCGTCGGAAATTGCGCATGGATCAACGCCGCCTCAGCCGCAACGAGCGGCGCCGCCATCGAAGTACCGCTCCAAACTCCGTATCCCCCGCCCGGAACCGTGCTCGTGATTCCCTGCCCCGGCGAAGCTACCCGTAGCCACGATCCGCGCGTTGAAAAAGTAGCAAGTTGATCTTGCTGAGTAGACGCGGCCACGCCAATCAAACCACCGACAGACTCCGCCGCGGGATACTGCTCGACGTCATTACCGCCGTTACCGCCAGCCGCGACGATCACTAGATTCGCATTTCCAACCGCCGGAATATCGTCTGCGCCCGAAGGCTGATCATCACAAACTTTCTCGAGCACGCTCTTCAACAAGTGCGTGTGTCGCAGCGTGCTGAGACTCAGATTAATCACATCCGCGCCGTCTCGTGTGTTCGGATTGCCGTCGGGATCGACAGCAAATGCAAGCGCTTCCGCGAGGACCCACGTGTTACCGATTCCGTGCTGATCCAGCACTCGAACCGGAATAATCTTCGCTTCCGGCGCAACCAGCGCGATCAGGCCGGCGACGTGTGTTCCGTGTCCGAACGGGCCAGTAGTCTTGTCGCCTACCTCGCTCGGATTCGCATCGTCGTCAACGAAATCAAAACCCGGCAGCAGGTGTCCCACCAGCGCCGGATGTGTTGTATCAACGCCGGTATCCAACACCGCGATACGCACCGGTTGTCCATCGCTGCCAGTGCCGCGATTGATCGCATGAGCCTGAGCAAGATGGATCGTTTGCGGGGCCCACTGAGCGGTGTAATCCGATGGAGTGCCTACGCTCCAACCATTGCCGACACTCCAGCCATTGCCGCCGCCCTCAGGTGGTTTCTCAACAAAATTCGGCTCCGCAAACAGGACGCGACTGTCGCTCAGCAACTGGGCGACACGGTCTTCGACGCGCCCGCCATCAGTGATTCGCAGCCGGTAAATCGCGCGCGAGCCAAACTGATCCAGCGGATTGGGATCGAGCCCGTGTTGCCCCGCGACGCCCGCAAGGTTTGTAGTGCTTGTTAGCTGTACAACGACTTCACCGGCGACGAAATCCTCGTCTCCGTTCGACGCATGGACGACCGGCGCGTGCTTGCTGGAGACAAAATACAACGCAACGGCAAGAAGCGCCGTTAGCACAAACAAAATCCTTAGATTCTTTGGCATGATACGGCCTTGTCTGAACAGTCTCGGAAATGAGTCGGGAAATACCTGGGGGAACCTGACTTTTTTCGCAACAACAGTCGGACTTAAGGTCGGGAAGTTCCGGTTGCAGTTGGCGTGCCGCTATTCTACCAATGTCCCACCAGAACAAAAGGCGACCAGAAAAATGGGTGCGGTCTTTCTGCCAACATCTTTAGCTGCGCCGCCCGCAGGCTCGCGGACAGCGAACGGCCGCGCATTGTTTCCTCGTAGAAATCAACCATCATCTGATCGGTGGTTTCGTCGTCTACCATCCACAAACTCAACAAAACTGAGCGTGCGCCGGCGGAAAAGAAGCCTCTCGCCAATCCGATCAGCTCGTCGCCAGGCGCAACGACATTTGCGCCGGTTTCGCATGCACTCAGCGTGACGAGAGCGTTGTCGAGCTTCAGTCCATATGCGTCGCGAACTGTGAACCAGCCGTCTGCAAGTCTAAGCGCAGAAAAGAGCGGGTTATCGGAGCGAAACTGCCCGTGACACGCGAGGTGCAAAACATCAACGCCGGCGGCGTTTCGTCGCAGCGCTGCAGTTGTGGCGGCGTCCTGAATCAGCGTAATCGCGGCTGGGAAGACTTCTTTTAGCGTCTGAATTTCATCGACTATCCATGGCGCTTGTTCGTCAGCCACCCCCACGAGCAGCGCGCGATTCAACGTGTGCTCACCGCGTTGCAAACACTGCTGAAAGATGGCGGCGCTCGGCGCTACTGAGATTTCGCAACGCTCGATTAGATACTCATCGCCGTTGTGCAGAGCGTGAAACGGAAGATAATGCAGGCCGCCGTGCGGAACGATGATCAACTTGCGCTGCTCGAGTATTTGTTCGAGTGGGCGGATTAGTTGAGCGTGTAGTTGTTGCAGGTGAATGTTGATTTTTTGAGTCAGACTCGCGAGGTGCCTGCGGACTGAGCGCGCGCCGAAGCGTAACGAATCAATCTGAAAACGCAGGGCAGCCAGTCGTTCGCCGAGCTTTTCTATCGACGCGAGATTGCGTACGACGTGTATCCGGTCGTGCAGGACGACGAACGCCAGCAGCTCATCGCCAAGAGCCGTGTATTCGATAAGTGCGTCGTTTTCACTGAGCTGTTGTTGCAGTTGCTGAACGTCGAACGTTTGCGAAGGCGAAGCCGCGCTCTCGCGACGGTGATGCAGTTGGCGCGTGACTTCCAGCACCTTGTTTTCGCGCTCGTGCAGCTCTCCTTGCAACTCCGGAAGTCGGCTGCTTCCATTGACATGGGCCGGCTGGTTGATTTGCTTGTAGAGATAGTTCAACTCTTCACGCAGTTCGCTGATCTGCGTGAGTAGATTCGCCTCGAATGCATCCTGCGGCTCAATCAGGTTTTCCTGACTGCCACCCAGACTATCGACGAGCGTGCGTGAGCGTGCGCTCTCCACGATCGTCAACGCCTCAACCGCACGCTCTTCTCCGGCTGCGAGACAGATCCGGACGAGCTCGTTGTACGGCGCGAGCTTGTTTCCAAAGAACGCCGTTCTGAATTCTTCACTGGGCAGCGGCGCGCGCAGCTCTTCGGTCACGGCCACCGCGTTTCTGAAATGTCGTTCAGCGACGGCAGTCTCGCCTTTCGCAAGCGCCACTAATCCCAGTCCGGTGTGACAACGCTCGGTGATCTGCGGTTGTCCTTTCACGATCGAATCCTGTGCGGCGCTCTCGAAAAGACGGCGAGCTTCGTCGGTGTATTCGAGTGTTCTAGCTATGTCAGCGCGCAGCCAGCGAGCCAGCAGTATCTGGTGCCAACCACCAAACGAAGTGAGATCCGCTTCGGCCTGAACAGCGAGGCGATAGGAGATTTCCGTGTTGCCATGCGCGTTATGAAGCTGCGCCTGCGTTAGCGCCACGAGCGATTCGCCGACCTTGTTTCCTTCAGCCTGGTAAAGCTCGCACGCGCGCTTCAACGTTGAAAGCGCTTCGTTATCGTTGCGCAATAACAGCTCCGCACGGCCGCGAGACGCGAGCGCGCGTGCTTCGTCTGCGCGCAGTCCGAGCGTTGCGAAAGTGCTGGTGACACGAGCGTAGATCTCAGCGGCTTCAGGTACGAGATTCAACTCGAGATACGCGTCAGCAATCTCTCGTTCGGCAAGCGCTGACTGGTGCGGCATGCCGAGAAACTCGTAACGACGCCGCGAACGCTCGAGGTAGTCGAGCGCCTGATCGTATCTGCCGCGCAGTAACGCGAAGTTTCCGATGTTTCCTTCGATTTCTGCCTGTGTCACGGGTGCATCTGCGTGCTCGGCCTGTTGCGCCGCCTGGTCGTACAGCGACGAGGCGGAGGCGAATTTGTGAAGGACGACGTGCGTATTGGCGAGACAGTTGTTGATGGTGGCGAGTTGTTTCTCGTGATTGAGCGCGATGAAGCGTTCGCGCGCAGACGTGTGGAACTTTTCGGCTTCGACGTACTGATCGCGGCGGAAGTAAAGGTTTCCGACGTTGTGCTCAATCTTTCCTGCGGCGAGTAGATCGTCGTGTTGCAGGAACACTTCGCGCGCGCGCAGGGCGCAGGCGATCGCTTCGTCGTACAGGCCGAGCATCGCGAGGGCGATGACTTTGCTTACTTCGGTAGCGGCGGCGACGTGCGGTTTGTTGAGTGCAAGAAAGCCTTCGCGTGCGCGGTCGAGCGTGGCGATCGCACCGACCATGTCGCCGCTGATCAGCGCTTCGATACCTTGTGTCCAGTGGGAAAGTGCGGTGATTTCGGAATTTTTCGCATTCTGGGCAATTTCCCGCAGTGTGGCGGAGGCAGTGAGCGAACGCATCGGATCGCTGCTCCAGCCGTCGAGACAAATGTCTTTGAGAATGTAGGCGAGTTGTGTGTCGAACGACACGCGATGAGCCTGCAGCAAAGCACTTCGCTGGTGTTCATCAGCGTCCACCAACCGCGCCGCAAGTTCCGCCAGCTCAATTTGTCGATTTACCGCTTGCATCAGAAGGCCGAGTCCGCGAAGCGACCGCAGCAAAGCTCGCGAAGCGGACGGCATTGAAGCTCGCGAAGCGAGCGACAGCATAAAGCCTGGGGCGCAAGCCCCAGGTTAAATGTCGAAATAGGAGCGGAGTCCGCAAAGCGGACGACAGCCCAAAGCAATGACGCGCTGTCGCCCGCTTCGCGGGCTCAATCGCTTTTTTTAATCGCGATCCTGGGGCTTGCGCCCCAGGCTTTATGCTGTCGCTCGCTTCGCGAGCTTTATGCTGCCGCCCGCTTCGCGGACTTAACCGAGTTCGAGTCGGGGGGTTTGGATTAACTGATCGGTGGTTCGGATCGAGATCTTGTAGGCGCCCGCCGGCACAGAGCCGAAGGAAAACTCGCAAAGCTCATTCAACTCCGCGGACGCAGAAAAATCGTCGCCTTCCAGCTCAACATCGCCGCCGGGGCAATCTTCTCCGAGAAGCTGCCCTGCAATCTGCCACTGATCATTTTCGGGGGAAACGCGCACGTCAATATCAGCAGTTTCAGTCGAATAAATCAATTGACGCCCCGCAGTTGTTTGCGATCGAAGGCCAAACGCAGGCGCGTTTGTCAGGCTATCGAAAGTCAACGACGCAATGATCACCTGCAATAACGATGGACCGTGCGCCACGACTTTTCGACGAAAAACACTCTTCGCCTGTTGAATAAACTCGGCCGGCGCGTCTTCGGCCGTATCGGATCTCATGAATCCAATCGTCTGCCTGATTAACTGCAACTGGCTCGAACACTCGGAACAGAATGCGAGGTGAGCGGTGGCTTCCGGCGAAGTCTCTGACTGCTTTTCCGCCAGCGCGGTCAACTCTGAAAACGGAATGTGTGGTGAGAAAATGTTCATAATTTGGTCATCCTTCAAGAGGTGGGTTCTCTCTACCCGACCAAACAGTGCCTCACCGAACGAATAAAATACACGTCATTTACCTAGCAATTTCAGCAATTTCTTGAAACAACGGGCGCGCGTGGGCCCGATGCTTCCTTCCGGCATTCCCAGCATCGCCGCAATCTCTGAGTAGGGCGGCGTTTCAGTCTGGTAATAGAGCATTGTTAGAAGCTGCTGGCAACGGTCGTCGAGACTTGCGAGCGCCGTACGGACCCGGTGTTGTTCCTCGAGACGCACGAGTGCTTCATCCGGCAGCGGCGAATCATCGACCACCACGAGTGGCTCGTCATCTTCGCCTGTCTGTATTGATTGATGCGACCGCTCCTTGCTCAACAAGCGCCAGGTCTTGCGTCGTGCAGTCGTCACCAGCCACGCATGCAAGCGATCGGGCTGGGTTATCTCATTCATCTTCTCAAAGAGCGTCACAAAAACTTCCTGGAAGACCTCGCCCGCTTGATCCTCATTGAGACCGGCGCGTCTGGGAACAGCATAAACCAAACGCTGGTAGCGATCGACGAGCGCCTGCCAGGATGATTCATTCCCTTGCCGGCACGACATCACCAGTTCCTTGTCAGTAGCTTGCATGTAGTTGATCGGGTCGACCTGAACGCCAGTAAAACTTGAGGATAAATTTTTAAGTGTATTTTCCGCAAATCTCATCGCACTGTTTCCTTGCACGAGTCGTTTTGACTTGTTTCCCCCGGCAAATCCCAATCCAAGGCATCGGTTCTGAGGCACATGCTCCAGTTGAAACAAGCTACTGCGTTAATTCATCCGGCTGTTAGAACAGTCAAGCCAGCTCGATTAACGAATCCGAGAATTCTTCTCTATTCGCACGACACGTTTGGACTCGGCAATATCCGCCGCACGTTGCTGCTGGCTCAGGAAGTCATCGAGCAATATCCGAAAGCGGCCGTGTTGCTGGTAACCGGCTCGCAGATGATTCATTCGTTCCGGATTCCCGAAGGCGTCGACTACATCAAGCTGCCGTGTCTCGATCGAATTGATGCGGAACGATACGAATCACGTTTTCTGCTCGAATGCTCGGAAGCGGTTAAAAGCACCCGGCGTGCCATCATCGAGCGAACTGTGTTGGGATTTGCTCCTGATTTGATGATCGTCGACAAGCGACCCGCGGGAGTCGATGGCGAGTTAACGGAAACGCTCACATCACTACGCAACAGCAGATACCCTACGCGCCTGGTCCTGGGCGTGCGCGACATTCTCGACGAGCCACGCAAGACGCGAGAGACACTCAGAAACAATCACAGCTTCGACATCATTCGCGACTACTACGACGAGGTCTGGATCTACGGCTCCCAGACGATCTTCGACACGGTCCGCGAGTACGACTTTCCCAAAGACGTCGCGCTCATGACTCACTACTGCGGTTATCTGAAGCGACCGACCGCAGCGCCTTCTCGAAATGATGGACCGCCGCACGTTCTCGTCACGACCGGAGGCGGCGGCGACGGCAGTCGAATGATTGAAACCTACCTCGAAGGTCTTTCTAACCTGCCGCGGAACGTCGCGTTGAAATCGACGGTCGTGTTTGGACCGCAAATGTCTGCCGACAAACGCTCGGCGCTCATTGACAGCTTTGGCTATTTGACTGACGTGCAGTTTCGCGAATTCGAGGCCGACATGACAGAGCTGTACGCGGAAGCGGATCTCGTCGTCTCGATGGCGGGCTATAACACCGTCTGCGAGCTGCTGTCGTTTGGTCGCAACGCGATTCTTGTTCCGCGCGCGCAGCCTGTTAAGGAACAACTGATCCGCGCGCGATTGTTAGCTGCTGCCGGATTGTTTGAGATGGTTGAACCCGACGATCTTTCGCCCGATTTGCTGATGACGAGAGTGCTCGCGTCGTTGAAGCATGCGTCCGAACAACCGGTTCGTGTTGACTTGCAGGGTTTGCCGCGCATTCGTGAGCGCATCCGCGATCTTCTCGAGGAGAAGAAGCGATGAAGCTTGCAGTGGTTGTAAGCGGTTTCCCACGACGGTCTGAGACGTTCATGCTCGGCGAGCTGCTCGCACTTGAAGCGAAAGGCGCGTTGGCCGGTCTGTTTGCGACGAAGGTCGGCGAGACAGGTCCTGCGCAGCCGGGTACTGAGCGGCTGACGAAGTATGTCGAGTTTCTGCCTGATGTCTCGATCGAAGAGCAGGCGCGGGCCGTGCGCATGATGCTGGCGCGCAAAAGGGTTAGCGGTATTCATGCGTACTTCGCGCACCGGCCGGCTGAAGTTGCGCAGCACGCGGCCCGAATGTTGGGTGTGCCGTTTGGCTTCAGCACTCACGCGCGTGACGCTCGCAAAGTCGCACCATCGGTGTTGAGCCAACGTGCAAGAGACGCGGCGTGCGTTGTCGCGTGCAATACCGACGTCGCGCGTGACATTCGTGCGCTTGGTTCAGACGTTCATCTTCTGCCGCATGGCGTCGACTTGCAGCGGTTCACGCCGCGCGCGGCGAGTTCAAATGGCGTGCTGCGGTTGCTGGCTGTGGGCCGGCTGGTTGAAAAGAAGGGTTTTCATTTCCTGATTGCGGCGCTTGCGGGCGTGAAGATCCCTTTCACGCTCACGATCGCGGGCGACGGACCAGAGCGAGAACGTCTGCGACAACTCATCAGTCTCAACAACCTCGAAAATCGCGTCGGCTTCTGTGGCTCGGTTACGCATTCAGAGCTGCCGCGGATGTACGCCGAAGCGGATGTTGTCGTCGTGCCTTCGATTCGGGATAGCTCCGGCGATCGTGATGGTTTGCCAAACGTCGTGCTCGAAGCCATGGCGTCGGGTCGCGCGATCGTGGCCACCGATGCAGGTGCGATCGCCAGTGCGGTTACTGACTACGAAAACGGATTGCTTGTGCCACCGGCGGATCCGGTCGCGCTGGGGCAGGCGATCAGGCGGCTGGCGGAAAGCAAAGAGCTTCGCGAACAACTAGGCCGCAACGGACGGCGGCGTGCTGAGCTTGATTATGAAGTGGGCCGGTGTAGTGAGCGTTTTCACCGGCTGCTGACAACTATTTATGCGTAAACAGGCTTTCTCTGTGCAACCTCTGTGTTCTCTGTGTCTCTGTGGTGATTTGTTACTGGAAATTAGTTAACCACAGAGACACAGAGAACACAGAGGTTGCACAGAGAAGACCGGCCAACAAGATTATGGACCTAACACACGGCACAGTCGCATATGTTCTGAAAGGCTATCCGCGCCTGTCGGAGATCTTTATCACCAGCGAGATCTACCGTCTCGAACAGCTTGGAGTGAAGCTACGGCTGGCAGTGATCAAGCACGGCGATGAGCAGCACACGAACAGTCTCTTCAACAAAGTTCGAGCACGTCCAAACTACTTGCCGCAAACTTCGTCGCTGTCGCAAACATCGCTACGACATTGGCTCAGCCTGCACCTAAAAGATTTTCTACCGGCGCTTCATAGCGTTGCTAAGCAGAGACCCGCGGGTTTTGCTCGTGCTGCGGCTGTGGCGTTTACGCAAGCGGTGAGAGCGCGCCGGAGTTTCTTCGCATGGCCGCGCAAGTTGTACTTGAAGGAATTTCTCCAGGCAATTTGGGTGGCTCAATTCATTCTTGATGCGGATGATGTCAGCCACATTCACGCCCACTTCTGTCACGGCTCGACCACAGTTGCGTGGCTCACCTCGATCATCGCCGGCTTACCGTTCTCTTTCACCGCGCACGCCAAAGACATCTATTGCGAGTCGCTTAATCCCGCTGGGCTGTTGCGGCGAAAGATGCGCGCGGCGCAGTTTGTCGTTACCTGCACTGACGCCAACCGTGAACACCTGCTCAACATTGAACCCAGCGCGAACGTTCGTTGCATCTACCACGGGCTGAATGCTGAATTTGCCGACTTGCTGTTGGACGCGTCGAATGCGCCTGCGAAAACCGACCGCCTACGTACCCTGGGTGTCGGGCGGCTCGTTCCGAAGAAAGGCTTCGACGTGCTCGTTGAGGCTTGCGCGATCCTGAAGCGTCGCGGCTTTCATTTCGAAACGGCGATCGTCGGCGAACATGGCGAACACGAGGCTCAGCTCCGTAAACAGATTGAAGCGCACGGATTGAAAGATCAGGTGCGCCTGATTGGACCAATGGAGCAGTCGCGGCTCTACACGGAATACCAGCGCGCTGACATCTTCTGCCTTCCGTGCCGCGTGCTCGACAACGGCGATCGCGACGGCCTGCCAAACGTGTTGATGGAGGCGATGGCGTGCGGGCTACCTGTAATCACCACGCCTGTTTCCGGCATTCCGGAGATTATTAAAGACGGTCAGAACGGAGCGCTCGTTCCGCCCGAGGATGCGGAGGCGCTGGCAAATGCGATTCAGCGAATCAGCGCCGACCGCATGCTGGCCCGGAATCTCGGTCGCGCCGGACGATTGACGGTGCTTGAACATTTCGACGGCGACAAGACAGCGATGGAGCTGGCGGCACTATTCGCAACAGCAACGGGAGGAGAAGCGTGAGCGCGCAAGTCGCAGTCGAACAAACTACTCGCTCCTTCCCTGCAGTCAACGGCCGGTGGCGCGACGTTTTTTGCATCATCGAGAATGCGTATCAAGACATCTCGATTGCTGACAGCGTGTGTGAAGGAATTTTCACGTTTGCCGGACAGACGATGGGGCTCGGGACACAGCCAAACTGGCTGAGCACAGTCTTGCCGGAAGACGATGAATGGCGAATCGAGTGGTACAAGTTCTATTACGGTCTCGATCTCGCACACGCATTCGGTGTCACGGGCAAGTTGAAGTATCGACAGGCGTGGGAGCAGTTGGTCCAGTCATGGATTGCGCAGGCGCCGGTTGGTTGCGATTCAAGCGACATTGCGGCTCGTCGGATACAAAACTGGATTTACGCGTGGAATATTTTTTCACGCGGGGGTGAGTTTGGATCGGATTTTGAAAACCAGGTCATTACACATCTCGCCGCTGAAGTCCGTCATTTACGCCGTAATCTAACCGCCGAACGCAATCACCGCACTCTCGAGCTTTACGCATTGCTCATAGTGGCTCTGGCGCTTCCGGAGATCGACCACGACGATTTGCTCGAGTTTGCTGTTGCGGAGCTGCATCGCAATCTGCTCACGGACGTTCGGCCGGACGGCGTACATCGCGAGCAGTCGACGCACTATCATGTAACTGCGTTGCGTTCGTTCCTGGGCGCGCGTGAGAACGCTCTACGTTTTGGAGTTGAGTTCCCTGCTGGTTACGACGAGCGTCTCGAAAAGGCGTGTGAGTTCCTGCTGCACATTCAGCGGCCGGACGGTTTGATACCGGCGCTGTCGGATGCAGATACGGGTAGTTACTCGGATCTGTTGCAGCTCGCGGCGTCGACTTTCAACCGCGAGGATTTTCTCTACGGCGCCACGGCAGAACCATGCTCTAGTTTTCCTGACGGTGGTTATTTCATTCAGCGCAGCGGCTGGGACAATGGCGCGAGATATCTGATCTTCGACTGCGGTCCAATCGGTGACGGTGGCCACGGGCACTACGATCTGCTGAACATCGAAGTCGCGGCAAATGGTCGCCCGCTCATCGTCGATCCCGGACGGTTCACGTATGACGATTCGCATTGGCGTCGTCAATTCAAAGGAACGGCGGCGCATAACACAGTCTGTGTTGACGATCTGGACCAGATGGAGTACCGGCGCGGCAAGCCGAAGGGTCCACTCGCGCAAGGGCGTTTGCTCGAACGCCTCACAGCGCCAGGCCTCGACATGCTCTGCGGCGAGGTTCGCAGTCCGGCGTACGAGGCGATCCATACGAGACGAATATTCTTTGTCGCAGGTGAGTACTGGCTGATCGTCGACAGTCTCAGAGGAAGCGTCCCTCACAAATACGATCTTCGTTTCCATTTAACCACCGAAGCCCTAAATCACTGCACGCGCATCGCCGGCGGAATCCGCACACCCGACATGGTCTTGTTATCCCTCAGCAACAACTGTAGGGGTGGCCCTCCGTGGCCACCCGTTCTTCGGAACCGCGCAGTGGTTGAGAAACGGGTGGCCACGGAGGGCCCCCCCTACAGTTGCTCTTTAAGTCATGGATGGATCTCGCCGCGCTACGGGATTAAACAAGCCGCGCCGGTGGTCAGTTTTGTTTCCACAGGACTCGCAAACACTGATTTCTACACGCTGATCGCGCCGCGAGAGTTGGGCGCGCCGTTACCACAGCTCCAAGTCTTGAGCGACGGCCACGTTCGGGTTGAGGGCATCGGCGCAGACTTCAATGAAGTTGATGAGCTTAGCCGGCAAGGTGAGACAGAGCCAACATGGAGGCGCGTTTCGTTATGAACACCACTCCATTGCTGGCCGTCGATCCGGCGCTCCCGCAACGCGATCTGTTACTCGACGAGACCTTGATGACCGAGTACTTGTCTCATCTGATCAAATACGGAATTGAAGACTGCGAGCGCCTCAGGACAAAGTATCGCGTCGGTACAAGCCTGCGCGTGCTCTACCAGCTACGCGGTAGTGGGCGGTCGTATCGCATCGCGGTCCGCGCCTTTCCAAGAACGCGCCGGGTTGCTAATCAATCCACATCGCAGACAGAGCTCAACGCCCCTGAGTTGAACGCGACCTTCTGGATCTTTCCACACGACCGAAAGATCAAGAACCTTGCCGTGCTCGACAACATTCCCGACGAGCTACGAAACATCGAAGGACAGACCTGGACCAGGAGTCGCATCGTTGCCCACGCACCGGAGAAATCAGTTACAGCACAGTGTCTCGACAACAACGAACAGATCATCGCTTACGCGAAGATCTATGCCGGTGACGAGGGCCGCCAGATCTTCGAAACATACAGAGCCGTAACAGGCAAGGTACAAATCCCGCGAGCACTCGCGTATTCCGAAACACATCATTTGCTGCTACTCGAGCCTGTTGATGGTGTTCCATTGTCAACGGTCGCCGAAAGCGAGAACGCCTTTTTCCGGCTCGGCAAGGCGCTGAATAGTCTTCATCATCACATCAACCCACCATCGTGGCTTCAGCGCGCTACGCGACTTACCCCCGAAGCAGTTGCGCGAGCGAGCGCCACGATCAGCCAGGCACGACCCGACGTTGCAGCTCTGGTCCAACACCTGAGCGCCAAACTCATTGCGCAATACACGCACGGCCAACCCGTGTTTTTACACGGCGACGTTCATCCTAAAAATATCTTTCTGAACGAAGAGACTCTGTTCCTGCTCGACTTGGACCAGGCTGCGACTGGCGCTGCGACAGCAGATCTCGGTAGTGTGATCGCCGGTCTTTACTGCGACGCCTGCACCGGCTCGCGCACCTGGCGTGAAGCGTCCGTATTGAAGCGCGCCTTACTGAACGGCTATAGCGTGCACGACTCGCCTGAACTGCGCTGGCATATCGCCGCAGCATTACTTCAGGAACGCGCCCTGCGCTCCGTCACTCGCATTCGCACAGCCACGTTGCAAAAGCTGCCGGAGATCCTGCACGTCGCTGAGACAGTGCTGAACGGAGGCGTCATTGAAAACTAAGTTCCGAAACATCATTACTCGCAATCTCGCCGCCGAGAAATGGAACTTCGTCGTCGCGATCGCCTGCACGCTCATCGTTTCAATTGCGGACTTGTTGCGCCCATGGCCATTAAAACTAATCGTCGACAACATTCTCCTCGGAAAAACACTGCCGCACTCGCTTCGGTCGTTTGAGAGTTTTTTCCACGATCAGAAGGTCTGGACCACAGTCGCAGTCGCGAGCGTGCTGATCGTATTGAGCGCCGTCAAAGGCTTCTCCGTCTACGCGCAAACATCGATCACGTCACGCATCGGTTATCGAATCGCGCACGCACTGCGCCGCGAACTGTTTTCACATCTACAGCGTCTCTCACTCGCATTCCACAAACGATCTCGATCCGGCGAGCTGCTGACGAAAGTCACGAGTGACACCAACTCCGTGCGCGATGCGTTTTCAGAATTCGCCCTGACGCTCGTGACTGAGACACTCACGCTCGTCGGAATGATCGTCGTCATGTTGGCGATGAACATCGAGCTGAGCCTCGTGGTGCTGTCAACATTTCCTATCCTGACGATCATTTCCGTATATCGCTTCCGACGCATACGCGACTCGGCGCGCAAGGTCCGCAAGGCGGAGGGCAATCTCGCTGCGCGCGTCAGCGAGACGTTGCACGCGATCGCGCTCGTGAAAGCTTTCGGTCGCGAACGTTACGAGACGGAACGGTTCGAGTCGGAAAGCTCGGAGACTCTGAACGAGAGCATACGTACGGCCCGTCTCGAAGCCGCATCTTCGCGCGCGGCAGACATCGTCAACGCAATCGGAACGTTTGCGGTCCTCGTATTCGGCTCGCTGCAGGCTTTGCGCGGTCACATCACACCCGGATCGCTGCTCGTCTTCGTCGCGTACATGAACAGCTTGTACGTTCCGATCCGCACGCTCGCGAAGCTTTCAGCAAAACTCTCGCGCGCGTTCGTTAGCGCCGGCCGAATCTCTGAGACGCTTGGCATCGAGCCTGAGTGTGACGATTCTCCGGGCGCGATCGAAGCCACGGCGCTGCGCGGCGACATCAGCTTTCGTCACGTCAGCTTCGAATACGGCGCCGGCAAACCTGTGCTGCGCAACATCTCGTTCGACATTGCGACGGGACAAAAGGTCGCGCTGCTCGGACGCTCAGGAGTGGGCAAGTCGACCATCATCAGTCTTCTCTTACGACTTTACGAAATCGAAGACGGCGCGATTCTGATCGACGGAATCAACGTCAAAGACTACCAGCGCGAATCGCTGCGCCAGCAGATCGCGATCGTGATGCAGGACAGTGTGATGTTTGGGGCGTCAGTCAGGGAAAACATCGCTTACGGCAAAGTTGACGCAACCGACGAGGAGATTCTTCGCGCTGCTAAGGCAGCGAACGCTCACGAGTTCATCAGCAAGCTCGAGGATGGGTACGACACTGTGATTGGCGAACGGGGAGGCACACTCTCCGGGGGGCAACGCCAACGCATCGCGATAGCGCGCGCCTTTGTGCGGAACGCGCCCATCCTCGTTCTCGATGAGCCGATGACCGGACTCGATGTCGAAAGCGAGGCGGCAGTGCGCGACGCGCTGAATCGATTGATGCGTGGCAAGACGTGTTTGGCTATCACGCACGATCTTGCTTCCGCCGCCGCATCGGACCGCGTTCTGCTTCTGGAGAACGGTCACCTCAGAACCGAGCGCGGTAGCGCCGGGTCAACTTCCAACTCAAGACTCGTAGGCAACTTTGACCCGGCGCTACCGCGCTCGGTTCTGTGCATACCCACGATCCAAAACCAATGAACGATCGACCTGCAATTCTATTTTACTGCCAGCACTCGCTGGGTATGGGCCACCTCGTGCGGTCGCTCGCGCTCGCGGAGCGTCTGGGCCGGCATTTTCGCGTGATGCTCTTGAACGGTGGGCGACTACCAGCAGGAATCGTGATTCCATCAAACATTCAGTTCGTCAATCTGCCACCGCTCGGAATGGACGAAGCGAATCAGCTTGTCAGTCATGACAAACGAATCTCGGTAGCACGCGCACTCGATCGGCGAAAGAAGATGATCCGAGTGACCTTCGACAACCTTCGTCCGGTAGTGGTGCTCGTCGAGCTCTTTCCTTTTGGCCGAAAGAAATTTGCGAACGAGATCCTGCCGCTGCTACAGGCCGCCCGTGACAAAGAGACACGCGCACTCGTGGTTTGCAGCCTGCGCGACATCCTTGTGAGTCGAGAAGGTGATCAGGAATTTAACGACCGCGCCGCAGCGTGGGCCAACGAGTTTTTCGATGTAGTGCTGATTCATTCTGATCCTTCGTTTGCTCGCTTCGAAGAATCTTTCCACTCGAGCGTTCCTTTGCAGGTGCCAATCAAGTACACGGGATTTGTTGTGCCGGCGTCTGCGCCAGTCGCACCCACTGGGAGCACACGAAAGCGAATCCTCGTTTCGGCAGGAGGTGGGATTGCCGGCGAGCCGCTGCTGCGAACAGCTATCCAAGCCCTCGACTACTTGCAGGACGACAAGTCAGTCAAGATGAAGGTTATCGCCGGTCCGTTTCTGAGTGAGGAGTCGTGGCGCGCACTGCGCTCGCTCGCGCAGGGCCGGAACAGACTGCGAGTCGTGCGGCAGGTCAGTGACCTGTGCAGTGAGTTGTGCGGAGCTGCCGTATCAGTCAGCCAGGCCGGATACAACACGTGTCTGGATGTTCTGCGCGCGAAGGTCCCCGCGATCCTTGTTCCGTTTGCTAAAGAGAACGAAGACGAGCAGCGCAAACGTGCGTTGCGTCTTCAGGATCTCGGCGCTGTAAGGGTGATCGAGCAACACGAGCTGACGCCGGCGCGCCTCGCCGAAGAGATTCGCGAGACGATGAAATCAAAATTTGCGACTCCGGCACTCGATCTGAATGGAGCTGAGAATGCGGCGGCGCTGATTGAATCAATGACTGCTATGACAGCGCCGTCGATAACGAATCTCGCGGGTTACACGGATTATGCACACTGATTTTACAAACTGGCTTGATCCCTTGAAAAAAACGCTGGACGAAGCGCCTGGATCAATACCTTTCTTTTTTCGCGACGACGACGCGGGCTGGGAAGATGCGCGGCTGTTCGAGTTGCTCGACCTGTTTGCAGATTACAACGTGCCGATCGATGTGGCGGTCATTCCGAAATCGATTTCACGGCAGACCGCTGCGTCTCTAGGCAAACGTTTGGAAGAAAATCGGGAGCACGTTTCAGTTCACCAGCACGGTTACGCGCACGTCAACCATGAAGAAACGGGACGCAAGTGTGAGTTTGGAGAAAGTCGCTCAAGTGTAATGCAGCGTGCCGACATCGTCGCCGGCAAAGCACTGCTGAATGACCTGCTTGGACCAGTAACCGAGTCGATCTTCACTCCGCCGTGGAATCGTTGTACGGAGGCAACAGCGACCTGCTTACAACAGGAAGGTTTCACACTTCTGTCTCGCGATATCACCGCGACGCGATTCAACACTCCTGGACTAATGGAGCTTCCAGTGTCGATCGACTGGTTTGGTCATCGCAAAGGTGTGCGACTGACGCCAGACGAGATCGGAAAGTCACTCAGCAAAGCCGTCTCATCGCAAGCGCCGGTCGGAGTGATGCTTCATCACGCACTCGTCGACGACGACGAGCGCCGAAGGATCGGCGAATTGCTCGAACTACTTTCGTCAGATTCGCAAGTGCACTGCCGCTTGATGCGCGACCTCGTTCTACCGTTCGAAAGGAAAGCGACGTCATGAGAAAAGTTTTATTCATCATCTTTACAATCGTGGCCACGAGTATCTCCGCTGCCGCACAAACAGCCGCGCAAACAGTTGACACGCTCAGAGAACAAGAAAGGTTACACCAGCGTTGGTGGGTTTCAATGTCGCTGGCGACTGTTTACGACACCAATATCACTCACGACGAGCAGCTAGTCGGTTCTTTTGGTCTCGTTCCGAGTTTTGGGTTTCACTTTAGAGACAACGCTGAGCACCCTTCGTTTCAGGCTGATTATGAAGTTGCATTGCACCGCTACAACCATACGGATGAATTTGATCGAGTCAGTCAGAGTCTGACGGCTGAGTATCGTAAGCAACTTGTAAAGCGGCTCTACTCGAAGACGACCACGGAGATCTCACTCAAAGGCTCGTCTGAGGATCGTGAGATCAACAACAACTACATTCTCGAGCAGCAGCTTCAATATCGCTTGCCTTTCAACACGAGAGTTGCGGGATTTGCGGCGTACCGGTTAAAGCGGTATCCGCTCATCGAGCAGGATTCGAATTCGATCGATTCGTATGTGGGGGCGAAGGTCGAGCAGCGGTTCAGTGGCGACCGGCGGGTCGAGGCCACTTATCGTTACGATCACAATCGCGCGTGGGATCCGCGGAACAATTACATTCGCCGTACCTACTCGCTCGAGTTCCAGACTCCGCTCTCGATCAGACGCCGCGATTCGCTGAGTGCCGAGATGCGCTACGCTCCACGTGATTACCAGAATCGAACCACGCGCGTTAACGGCGTCCGCGTGCCGCGACATGATGATCGATGGGTCTTCAGCGTCCTCTACGAGCGCTTGCTCCGCCCGGACCTCTCAATGGCGTTTGAGTACCAGTTGGAAAAACGCAACTCAAACGACATCGACAAAATCTTCACATCGAACGTGTTTGGATTGTCGTTCACCTTCGATAAATGGAGTTGGTAGGAACGACATGTAAATCCTGTAACATCTTGTAATCCTGTCTAAGGTTTAGACAAGATTTCAAGATTGACAGGATTTACAAGAGGAAGATCGACCATGATTGGTGCGTGGTCGGAGATGCGTTCTTTGATGGCTTCGTTGAGCAATTTCAACGTGCGGCCGAAGTGTGGTGCAAACTTGTGCGGAGCGTCCTTTGAGTAAAGCTCCGTCAGGGAGGGTGGCTTGACGAAGATCCAATCAAGCTTGAACTTGCCGACAAACGCAATCGTCCGCTCCACCTCAAACGTGGTAATGAATCCCTTGTCGCCACGCTCGTTTGAATTTGCAAGTGGACCTTCCTTGCCACCGATCGAACGCTCACGCTCATCGCGAAAGTCAAAAGCGTTCCCATCAGCAAACCGGAAGTCTTTCAACTTGTCAAAAAACTCCGCCTCAGGATTAGTGGCAACCAGCAGTATGCTCCGCACTGTCGGGTCAGCTTGCGTGCGGTAAGTGTTCATACCGGTGAGGAGAAGCGTCGGTAACCTCACGCCCGTCAGAATCCCTAAAGCTTGCTTGGCCCAAAAACTCTTACTCCCAAGACGATTCTTCAACGCGCGCTCGATCGACAACGGCGTGCCATCATGTGTCGACGTGTTCATATCGCCCGCAACAACCACCGTCCCGTTCGAAGCACTGATGCGATTCAGCAATTCTTCGAGTTGTTTGCGACGTCCTTCAGGTTTCGTCTTGTCTTCAAGATGCGTCGCGACGATCGTCATGCGTCCACCCGGAAAACGCTTGTCTGCGATATCCGCCATCAACATCATCCGACCACCACGACGAATCTCGCGTTGCACCTTCTCCCGAAACACAAGTTCGCCTGCTTTACGCTTGCCAGCCTCGAGCGCCTGCACGCTCTCGCGCTCTTCTTTGTACCAATCGTGCGGCTGATGCTCGAACGGTTGCAGCCGCACATTCTCCAAGCGACCCGCACGAACGTGCCGAGCTATGAGCTCGGCATAGGTAAACAACTGCGGGGGCTGCTGTTGTGCTTTCGAAGCGGCTGGAAAAACTGCAATTATCGCCAACAGGAAGATTCCTATTCGAATCATTCAACTCACCTGTGATGTCGGGCTGAAGTAAGGCTCTTTATACACGCCCGTTTGGCGGCTGGCCAGAAGGGTCACAAAAAATGGATCTAAAAACGCTTTCGGCGACCCCACATTCCCGATTTTTTGGTGAAATCACTCACGATTTCTCCGGTTGTTAAACTGAGATAGTCGTTGACAAACGCTTTTAGGGACACCTATGATGCTTGGGCGGTCGCTGACGTAGGGTAACGCGAACGCAAAGACGCTGCTTGAGAATCCCAACCGAGCTAATCCCCTATTAACCTCTTTCCTCAGTCCCCTTACAAAAGTGCCTGAGCCTACTATCCCCAACCATAGAGGAGTAACGACATGTTTAAAATGAAGGGCATCCTAACGACGACCCTGGCAATTACAGCCTTGCTTTTGATGAGCGCAACGGCTGCGTTCGCGCAGACTACCGGCTCCGTAACGATGACCGCGACAGTTTCGAATTTCGTTGAATTGACCTCCGGTGGCGCAGTCACGCTGACGGGTAATTCCGGCGGCAGCATCATCACGGACGGCACCGCAAACAGCCCGCTGGCAGTGGTTGTCAACCTGGGTGAGCTAGGCCCAAGCAACACCAACAGTTTTGTGACGTTGAGCGTGCCGGTAAGACTTCGCAGCAACGTCGCGTACCAACTCAATATGGTTAGCAGCGTTGCCGGCGCGGGCGCCACCAGCTTCAGCCTGAAAGACACGGACGTAGGCTTTGGTCTGACTCCGGCCGCACGACCAGCGAACCTCGCGGCAGGCGTAGACACCAACGCGACTCCGGGTGATCCGACCGTTGGCGGCAGCACGGACGCTAATGGACGCTGGGTATTTGCCGGCGCAAACTCAACTCTCGGCGCCTATGCCGTATCGGGCGCGGTTTTGAGTGGACCACGCATCAACAAAGCAGTCTCCGCTAACAGCGCCACGAACCTGACGTTCCCCGCTATCTTCGCTGTCAAGCCGCAGTTCTTCGATCCCGCTCCGGCGATCACGATCACGGCTCAGTTCACTGTCGTAGCACTGTAATTCTTTAACGCTTCCCTACTTCAAGTGGCGCCGGCCGTCAGTCTCCCCGATTGACGGCCGGATAACCACATCTCAAGCCCCCCTTTAAAGGAACACTCATATGCCCCGCAAAACATCCATCAAATCAATTCTGCTCATCACTCTGTTCGTCGTTTCTGCGGTGACCTGTTTAGGACAATCCACGACCGGAACCGTCACGATGAGCGCAACGGTTTCGAAATTCGTCGAGATCAACTCAGGTGGGGCCGTCACTCTCACCGGTAACTCAGGTGGTGGCGTAACAACTGACGGCGTAGCCAACTCTCCACTCGCCGTGTCGATCAACCTGGGTGAGCTTGGTCCAAGCAACACCAACAGCTTCGTGTCGGCGCAAGTGCCGCTCAAGCTCCGTAGCAATGCGGCTTATGTTTTATCGATGGCTGCGACAGTCACGAGCTCCGGCGCGACGGCAAGCAGGATCGTGGCCTCCGACGTGGGTTTCGGTCTGGGCACAGTCTCTCGAACGGGACTTGGCGTGAATGCTGGCGCGGACACAAACGCGACTCCAGGTGATCCGACTCTCGCCGCCAACGGATCGGTAAACGGAACGACCGGCCGCTACGAATTTACTGCAGTGAGATCGAATCTCGGAGCCTTCTCTTCGGCGACGACCGCGCTCAGTGGCCCAATCATCATGAACGCAGTGCCGCGCAGCAATGCGAATGGACTGAGCGTGCCGGCATTCTTCGCAGTGAAGCCTCAGTTTTTCGAAAACGGAACCACCACGATCTCCGTCACATTCACCGTGACCGCACCATAATGCGTTTACGTCGCTTCACATTCGCGCTTTTCACTGTCCTGTTTCTCATCGCTTCCGCCCAAACGATATCCGCACAAGCGCTGGATATCAGCAGTGGCGGACAACCGACGATTACAGGCGCGGTGAACGGGTCTGTAACGGGTAGTGCGAGTGTTTTGAACGATTTGATCGTGACTGTAGATTTCGGTGAGGTCTCGCCGGCCAACACGAATTCGATCGTGAAGGTGATTGTTCCGATCGCGCTGCGCAGTAACCAACCATATCAAGTCTCGGTTTCAGCGAGTGGTCTCATCAACGGCAACGTTCAGGCCCTGCAAGCGTCAGATATCGGTTTTGGTCTCCAGAACATTCGCAAACTGGGCGGCGCCGGGCAGGACTGCAATCGGAGCACTCACATCATTCGCTCACCTTTCTCCAACGATCCCGCGCTTAACGCAACTATCGGAGGCAGCGGCCGTGTGACGTACCCGTCATCGCTCGCCAACATTTCCGGGTCGACTATCATTCTCAGCGGTCCCGAGCTTTCAAAGAACAACAGCTCGAAGCGCCAGCAAAGCGATGGATATGTTTTTGACGCTATCTTCGCTTTGACACCTCAGTTTTTCGCCGCTGGCGTTTCGTCAGTCACGCTCATCTTCACGATTTCGTCAGGTCCGAACGTTCCCTGCTGAAAGGTTTTTAGATCGATGTCGCCTGCAAACAAGTTAACCGCGATTCTTATCTGGTTGTTTATTACGGTGGTTTGTGTGAGTGCGCAGGTTCCGGACGCCACACCGAAACCAACCGGCAACGGCATCTCGTTAGCTCCGGCGCGACTCGAGCTCGAGATGCAGCCGGGCACGGAAACAACCGTGGTCGTTAATCTCGATTACCACGCGACTTCGGAAAACTCACAACCGGTTCGCATCGTCGCGAGCTTGAACGATTGGACCATCGATCGCGATGGGCAAGTGAAATTTGAAAGAGCCAACACGTTGCCCAACTCGGCGAGCCCGTGGTTAATCTACAGTCCGGCTGAAACAACGGTGACGCCGGGAAATCTACATGCGATCAGAGTCACTGTCTCGGTGCCGAAAGACGCCACTCCGGGCGATCACCTGACAGCGCTGATCGTCGAACAACGGCCTGACAACATCAAGCTCACTGAGAATCGCCGCCAGGTGGTGATTCGATATCGGATGGGGGCGGTGTTCTATATCAAGGTGCCGCAACTTCGTCGACAGGGATCGTTGGAGAGTCTGCGTGCTGAGACGAAGGACGATCAGATACTCGTGACTCCCCTGCTCAAGAACACCGGCAACAGCGTGATTCGTCCGCTTACTTCGTTGAAGGTGACAGATAAGGCAGGTGTTGCTGTCGCGGAGCTGCCGCAGAAGGAATCGTTGCCACTGCTTGGTGGGGCAGAACTAATGCAACCGCTCGTGCTCGAGTCGCGACTCGCGCCGGGCACGTACACCGTGAAATACCGCGTGGATTTTCAGGACGGCAGTAGACCAACCGAGGGCGTCACTGAATTAGTGATACCGGCGTCGCAGCCAGCGTTAAATGGATCGGCTCGCGCGGCTGTCCCGGTTTCCAACGGATCACCACAGTAACTTGTAAGGCGTTGTCTGGCGAATGGAGAGTGCCGCCAAGCGAAACGCGTGGTCCACTCAGAACGAGCACGGGTTGCGAAGTATCGGGATCAAGCTGCGGGTTGAGATGAAGGGCGCTAACAACTTGCGGAGACACTAACATTCCCGTCGCCCGCACGTCATCTATCGACAGTTCCCTTAAGACCGAGGTTCCCGATTCGAAAATGGCAGAGATTTTGAAACTGGTATTTGAACGGACCAGCAAAGGCAGCCGGATAACCTGATCATCACCAGACAACACGAGGTTTACGGTGTTGCTCGGTGCGGAAGTTGGTGAAACCGAAATGGTAACGATTTCGCTTACCGTAGCCTTCATTATCACTGAGCTTTGCGCCTTTACTCCTGCAGGCACAAAAACCCCGACAGCAATGAGCGTGAGTAGACACCTCATCTAGTGAGAACTCCTGAGTTAGATTCTTGAGTCTTATAACACACTCAATACCCGCAGGCTTCTAGGAAAAAGCATGTCAGCCACAAAAAGGCACAAAAAGTACAAAATGTATTTCTTAGCCATTTTGTGCTTTTTGTGCCTTTTTGTGGCTAATTCTTATGCTGATCCCAAGGCGCCGAAGCTTGGACCACAG
>DASYFE010000116.1:0-23192 GCA_036498585.1 Pyrinomonadaceae bacterium
CGTCTTCTCTGGGCCTTATCCCTTTCCTTATCGGTTTCCTGTTCCCTGGCCATCTCTTCCCTTGTTTTGATCCAGGGACGGATGGACTTGTAAAGAAATTTAAAGAGCAACCCAAGAAGGATGGTATAAACGCCCTTGTCCACGAGGGGGGATATCATTGGCCTACCTCCGACTTGCATTGGTTGATGTGAGGTCTTGATAGAACCGACACGTCAACCACAATTCACCTCAACTAATTCCCAGGACCTCGACGCGTTTGTAACTTCTGTTGGGCCTTAGATGGGGCCGGGTTTCTAACGCCGCTGAGTAGACTCAGCGGATAGAGCTTCCTATTGGCCAGGCTGCCACCGGCCAAGAGGCTTAGTAATGGTTGTAAGGTCTAAGCGGCATCGGCACTATTGCTCATCTCAATAGCGCGCTAGCACTTAACATATTTGGCGCAAGTAGTAGCCGTAGCTTCGCTCTTAATTTCGATTACTTTAGCTTGCACCAGCAATCTCAAAGCATTTCTGATATTCGCCCCGGTTATTTTTTTGTGGACGAATTCTTCGTCGATCTCAACCAACTTTGAGAGCAAGTCGTTCTTGTCAAAAGGGCTCTCTAGTTGGTCTATTGCCTTTCTTGCACCAGCTAGAACACCCCTCACTCGCGGTGGTTTTGGTTTGGTCTGCAGCAGTTGTAGCGGCGACTTCAATTCCGCTTTGGACGACTCACTCTGATAAATCTCCAGGAGAGCGTTCAATTGATTGAGTTCGACCTGCAATCTTTCCCTCCGGGCTCGAAGAGCATTAACTAAATCCTCTAAATCCCGGTTTGGTTCTGACTGTATAGCTGCGTTTTGCTCCGGTTGCATGCGTTCATGTTAATTGACTGGTAGTTACGAATCAATTCCTTTAACGACGTGGTTGTTGAGCGAAGATTGAAAATGTATGGCTAATGTATGCCTTGGTTAACTGTGATCGAGGTGGTAGATGGCCTTCATTACCCGTAACAGACAGGTCTTTAGTGAGTACGTTAAGGTTGAAAGGGCCACGTAACTCCTTGCTACAATCAGCGCGCAGTACTCCCAAACGCGCGCGCGTTCAATCCTCGAGCCCAGGAGATCAGTTATCAGAATTACATTCCCCCAGCGATCGCCGCATCGTCGAATTGCGCCCAAAGCGATTTTGTTTTCACTCCTCTGTGTCTGTGCGGCGCTCTACCTCGTATACGGAAACTATCAGACGCACGCGGCGCCGCCCGCCTCGACGTTCGTGGTAACTAACGTCTCTGCGGCAGGCAGTTTTTCGTCAACCTGGCCGCCGCCACCAACGCCACTATTCTGAAAGCACAAGGGAAGGCAACAATCCTTAATGACGATGAGATCAGATTGCTTCTCGAAGAGTCTGGACGAACCGCTAATCAGGTGGCGGCAGTGGACTCGGTGTTGTTTCTGAGAGATCCGTTCCGTATGGTTAACCCGGCGAACATGGTGAAGGATCCGTTTATTCCAAACACCGGTGTGATTGTGTTTGCCGAAAACCTGGAGCTGGCCTTTTTTGAATCGGCTTCGGCAGTCGGTGTGATCGTCACCGACAGCAATAACATTACCTTCAATATGATCGCGGCCCAGGTCACGCCCGTGTCTATCCCCGCCTCAACGTAAAGCAGGTAAACTTCCTACTACCCACCGGCATCGCCCCGGGAACCTGCGTTCTCAAACTAGTACTGCACGGTCACGTGAGCAACTCCGTCACCTTCCGGATCGTGCCGTGACCTTCGGCACATCCCAGACTGTAAACAAGATTGACGGCTATACCACTGAGTGGTATAGCCGTGGCGATGGCGAAAGCAGATCGGTCTGACTGCTTTGCCCGAAAAGTCGTCATACATGTCCTTCTCTGTGCAACCTCTGTGTCCTCTGTGTCTCTGTGGTTGACGATTGCTTAGGAAAAACAACCACAGAGACACAGAGGACACAGAGGTTGCACAGAGAAATCAGACTTCTAGGGCAAAGCCAGTCTGACTTATCACCAGAGCAAACAAAAATCATTGGTGAATTGAGCCGGCAGATTAGAAGGGAAGATGAGTCATGAAGACAGCAAAGACTCGAAAGGGGCCGACAAACAAGACAAATTATATGAGTGATGACGCATTTGCCGATCTTAAGGAGGCCATGGAAGATGCGCGCGCATTTGAGCGTGGCAAGCGTCGCAATTTGAAGGTAACGCGAATTCAAGCTCCGCGACCGCCGAAGGCAATGTCAGCTAGAGACATCGCGCGAATCCGTGAAAGACTCAACTGCTCGCAGACCGTGTTTGCAATGATGCTGAACATTAGCCCTAAGACGGTCCAAGCCTGGGAGCAAGGCGTAAGAGAACCCGGCGACACCGCACTCAAACTGTTATCCATCGCCCAAAAGCATCCAGAGATTCTCCTTGAGGCTTAAGGACAACGAACTGTGAACGCCACTCAGTTTGCAATGAGATTCTATAGATGGACCAAACCCTGAAAGGGTTAGGCGGTTGGCGACCCTTTCAGGGTTATCACATTTTATGGTTGCTGATCCCAGGGTTCTTGCTTCGCTGCGAACCCTGGGCTGTGATTAGCCAACGCCTTCGGCGTATTTTTCAAACTGAACCAGCACGCGACTGTAACTCACCATTACGTGGAGCCTTTACTTCGCAATCGTAGCCACGAACTTCACTGAGCGGGCGTACTTGCCGTCTGAGAGGTTGCCGGCGTTGTCGTCGATGCCGCGGACGATTCCGTTCTCGACTTTGTATTCCTTGAGCTTGTTGCTGCTGCTTTCCTGATACTGGCTCGGGTGATAGCGAACCCACATGCCATTATCATCAAACACGTATTCGAGTCCGCGGATCTTTTCACCCTCCAACAGTGTCGCTGACTTTATCTCTTCGGCCAGTGCCTCAGGTGGAATCGGCTTGTCCGTCACCAGGACCACCAGCGAGTCAGTCCCAAAGCGTTCCGCGCGGCCAGCGTAGGAATATTTCAACTCCACGACTTCGCCCTTGGCTGTGTAAGTTCCACTCGCCTGGCCCGGTTGCAGCTCACCAGGGTTGGTTGGAGCCTCTGGCTTTGCCGGCGACTCTTTAGCCGCCTGAGCCGGCTGATTCGTGCTTTCACTCGTCTGAGATTGTTTGTGCAACCCGCACGCATTGATAAGAACGACAACAGCGACACAACCAGCAGAGACAAATAAGCGATTCATGTTTTTGCCCTTTGCTCCTATGGGGGGAGAATTTGCGGAACGTGGAATCGTATCACAGGACCAACTTCTCTCAGGGTGACAATTATGAAACTGTCCTAAACATCTTCAGCCGCAATCTCAAAACTCTGGATACTGCGGCCCATCATGAGATCGCACCCCACGCACCCCCGCAAACTCCTTCCGCTACTCGCAGTGCTGTGTTTGTTGTCGCTCTGGGCGACTGGCGCTTCGGCCCAGTCGTCCACGCCCGATCCAAATGCTTCTCTCCGATCCGCAAAACTGATCTACGTTCAGTCGTCTTCTATACTCGTTGGCAAGTCGGTGATTGAGGAGAAGCTTCAGAAGAGGGCGGAGTTTTCACAGTTGGGCTTGGCTATCACCCGAGATCCCAACGCCGCCGACCTGATCCTCGAAGTACATCACGATCACTTTACGAAGTATGTCTATACAGCGATCGATGCGCGGACTAACATTCTCGTAGCCGGGGGTAAGTTGAGCTCGCTCGGCGGGACGGTCGCGGGCAAAGTAGCAAAGCGATTCTTGAAACAGGTCATGCAGGCGCGCGCGACAGCTCCGACAAAAAGCTAGAAGAACCTGCGGCCCCACGTCAGTTGTTTCCACAGTCGAATGGTGACGATCAGCGGCAACATCAACGACACCCCGAGAAGCATCGCGATCAAGTTCAGAGGAAAGACGACCGCATACGTCGAGACAAACACCAGCCGAATGCCAAAACAAAACAACGGTATTGAAAAGTAAAGCGCCGCCCACTTTCGCAAATACGCCAGACCGAAGCCGACTACTTCAACTGCCCCCAGCAGAAAGAGCCCGCGAAGAAACTGCGTTTGCGTCTGTGCTCTAAGAAATGTCTCTTCGAATTGCATAGGACCCAGCAACAACGTAAGCGCGCCAAAGGCTCGAAAGTAGTTCCGACTCATGCGCACGTTACACGCCGAGCCGGATTACAAGTTTCAATTATCGCCAGTCGGGTGGCGTCAAGCGTTGAGGCACGTGGTCGCGCTCGCCGGTACTGAGTTTCAAGGTGGGATCTATATTTCGGCGCAGTATCTGTCGGAAAATCGTTTCCTGGTTGCTACTTTGAAAAGCTCGCTTGGGAATAATCGACAGTGAGTGAATGTTATTGCCATAGATCAGAATGTAGAAGCTGTCGCTTTCAACCACACCTGAATAGAAATTCCACGCGACCATCGAGCTCATGTTCTGCGTATGAAACTCGATACCGGCGTCGGTGAAGGTCAAGTGGTATTCGTCGCGAAACTTCGGATCGCCACGGAAGTAAGCGCGTGGACGGTCACCGACGTACCCACGGAACAATGCGACACCGGCGATACCGATCAGTGCGAGGTTGGCCCAAACGGGCAGATGAAAGCCCATCGATAACGGCAGTAGCACCGAGCCCACCGATAACAAGGCATAGATCAGTATCGTTCGGCCGAGGAGAGCCTTAGAGTGCCAGAAATAAAAACGTATCGCGGCCAGGTATTCCTCTTCAGCGTACTGGAAACTCAACCTGACCGCTTCGTCTACCGAATGGCTCACGTCATGGATATTGGCACAAAACATTTGGTCATGCCTAGTTGTAGATTTCTCTGTGCAACCGCTGGTTCTCTGTGTCTCTGTGGTTAAACTTACTCGTGAAACCACCACAGAGACACAGAGAACACAGAGGTTGCACAGAGAAGAATTCAAATGACTTCCTGCGCGCAGCATGATAATTTACGAGCACCCCAAGTAGTTTCCCTGATATCGAATCCAACCCTGACAGAAATGGGGATTGAATGTTCGCGTCTATACGATTGCTTACGACGGTTTTCGTGCTGGCGCTGTTTGCGATAACGATCTCGCTCGCCGCAAAACCGGATCGCGTAAACACAGCCGCCGGACTCGCAGCGTGGGATCAGGTCTACTCCGTACTCGTCTCGCCGCGCTGCATCAACTGTCACACTGCAACCAACTATCCGCAACAGGGCGACGATCGTCACCGGCATTTCGCGAACGTCGTGCGCGGTCCGGAAGGCTTCGGTGTGCCCGGCTTGAACTGTATGAGTTGTCATCAGGAGAGCAATGCAGACAGCACGGGGGTTCCGGGTGGACCAACCTGGCACCTTGCGCCGCTCTCCATGCAGTGGCAGGACGTGAATGATCGGCCCTTGTCGAGCGCCGCCGTCTGTCGCGCGGTTACAGATCGTTCGAAGAATGAGGACATGGATGGCCCCTCGTTGTTAAAGCATCACGCAGAAGCCGACCTTGTGCTCTGGGCGTGGAACCCCGGCCGCAGGCCTGACGGCACAATGCGCACGCTGCCGCCGATCTCGCACCAGGAATTTGTCGCCGCCACCCGCACATGGGTAGAAGCAGGCACACCCTGTCCAAAAGGAAGATAAAAGACATGGCAAAGTACCGACTCACTGTGAACGGTTCTGAGAAGACAGTGGACGTTGATCCATCAACGCCTCTGCTATGGGTCTTGCGAGAAGAGCTGAAGTTGACGGGGACCAAATACGGCTGCGGCATCAGTGCGTGCGGCGCTTGCACCGTGCATGTTGACGGCGTGGCGACACGCTCGTGCGTGGTCCCAGTGTCGCTGATAGGTAAACGAGAGATCGTCACGATCGAAGGTGTAGCGAGCAGTCCTCTCGGTCGTGCGGTGCAGCATGCGTGGGTCGAAAAAGACGTCGTGCAGTGTGGTTACTGCCAAAGCGGACAGATTATGAGCGCCGTCGCGCTTCTGAAAGGAACACCAAGCCCGACGGACAAGGACGTGGAGGAGTCCATGGGTGGGAATCTCTGCCGGTGCGCTACTTATGTGCGTATCCGTGAAGCGATCGCGAGCGCTTCGCGACAGATCAAAGGAGCAGCGTGATGAAACCAGAACTGAGCCGGCGAAGTTTTATTCAGCTCACCACGGCTGCTACCGGCGGATTATTGATCTCGCTTTATCTCGATAAATCCTCGGTGCTTGCACAGCAACCACCGCCACCGAAAGTTTATCCACCGGACGCATTTGTTCACGTGCGGCGCGATGGCCACGTCGTGATCACGGTTAACCGGCTCGAGTTTGGCCAGGGTGTGCAGACTTCGCTGCCGATGATTCTCGCGGATGAGATGGATGCCGACTGGTCTAAGGTCATCGCCGAGCTCGCGCGGGCCGAGGACGTTTACAAGGATCCGTTGTTTGGTATTCAGATGGTCGGCGGATCGGGATCGATCGCGCATTCGTTTCAGCAGTATCGCGAGCTTGGCGCAAAGGTGCGCGCGATGCTCGTCACCGAGGCTGCAGACGCTTGGAAAGTCACTCCAGATCAATGTCGAACTGAAAACAGCGTTGTGTATGGGCCAGGGAATCGTTCTGCTCGCTATGCTGAGCTAGCGGACGACGCCGCGAAGAAGCCGGTGCCGCAAAGCGTAAAGCTCAAGAACGCGTCTGAGTTTCGCATCATCGGCAAGCGAGTGCCGCGTCTCGATAGTCACTCGAAGTGTGACGGCTCGCAAAAGTTTGGCCTCGATCTCGATCTGCCGGGGATGAAAATCGCGCTGGTTGCGCACCCGCCGGTTTTTGGCGGACATGTCAAGAGTATCGACGATCGCGACGCGCGTAGTCTTGATGGAGTGCGCGATGTGTTTGAGATACCGCTCGCGAAGGGTAGTGCTGTAGCGGTAGTTGCGGATCGATTCTGGACGGCAAAGCAGGCGCGCGATCGTTTGAAGATCGATTGGGACTTGTCGGGCCTCGAGCCTGCTGATACTGAACAACTATTCGCGAAATACAAACAGTTGGCGACGACTGACGGTAACGTCGCGATCAACCGCGGCGATGCGAAAGCGATGGATAGTGTTCCACGCGCGAATCGCATCGTTGCCGAGTATGAGTTTCCGTTCCTGGCCCACGCGCCGATGGAGCCGCTCAACGCGACCGTGAAATTCGAAGGTGACAAGGCGGAAGCGTGGGTGCCTTCGCAGTTTCAGACGATGGATCAGGCGGTGATTGCCGAAGTGCTCGGTCTCAAGCCTGACAAAGTCACTTTCCACACGGAGTTTGCCGGCGGCGGTTTTGGCCGGCGCGCGACCACCGATTCGCACATACCACGCGAAGCGGCGTTGATTGCGAAACGTTTTCGTGGCACGCCGGTCAAACTGATCTGGAGCCGGGAAGATGATGTGCGTGGTGGTTATTACCGGCCAATGCACGTGCATCGTGTCGAGATTGGTGTCGGGCGTGATGGAATGCCGGTCGCCTGGCGTCATGTTGTGGTTGGTCAATCGTTACTCGCCGGAACTCCCTTTGCGATGATGATCAAGGACGGTGTCGACGAGACTGCGGTCGAAGGCACGAAGGACACGAGTTACAATGTGCCGAATTTCCGTGTGACGGCGCATCATCCCACTGTGAACGTGCCGGTGCTTTGGTGGCGTTCCGTCGGCCACACGCACAATGCATTCGTGATGGAGACGCTCGTTGACGAGCTCGCGAATCGAGCGAAAGTCGATCCGATTGCCTATCGTCACAAGCTGCTCAAGGCCGATGCGAAGAAGCTTCACTCGGTGCTCGACCTGTTGGACCAGAAGAGTAGTTGGCGCAAGACTCTGCCACGAGGACGAGCCGCAGGAATTGCATGTCACGAATCGTTCGACACGGCGGTGGCGTGTGCGGTTGAAGTCTCGATTGAAAACAAGCGTCCGAGAATTCACCGCGCCACGGTTGCGGTTAATTGCGGGCTCGCTGTGAATCCGTTGTCGGTTGAGAGTCAGTTTCAGGGTGGACTTGGTTTCGGACTAACGCAGCTCGTGGAGAAGGGCGCGATCACGCTGAAGGATGGGCACATCGAACAGCGCAATTTCGATGGCTATGCACCGCCCTACATCATGGACGTTCCTATGACGGTCGACGTTCACATCGTCCCGAGCACCGAAGCTCCGACCGGCTGCGGCGAGCCACCAGTGCCGGTGATCTCACCAGCCGTCGTAAATGCATTATCGCGTCTAACCGGCAAGCGCTACCGCACGCTGCCACTAAAAACTGTTTAGCCACAAAAAGGCACAAAAGACGCAAAAAAGATTTTGTGCCTTTTTGTGGCTAACGAATTATGTAGAAAGCGGTTTGGCGGGGACGGAACCATTTCATTCCGTCTTTAGTGAGATACGCGTCGTCTTCCATCATGATCGTTACTTTTTGTCCGCCCCACTCGGGAACTGCGGTCGAGGTGTTCAACTCGATCGACGTGTAGGAGCCTTCGCGGAAGGGTGGCTCCAGTGGCGCACCGGCGGCCGGACGACGAAAGTCAACACTCGCGCCGAGAGCGTGGCCCTGGTTGCCGACTGAGTGTGAATAGATCATCGCCTCGATGCCCGCAGACTTCATGTTTGCCATCGTCGCGTCATAGACTTCGAAACCCTTCGCGCCCGTTTTAATGTGAGTGAAGAGGGCGTCCTGCAGTCGATTCGTATTCGTCAGCGCTTTCTTCAGTCCTTCCGGAACATCCTTCTCGCCCGCGCGCAACACGTACGCCATCTTCTGCCAGTCAGTGCTCAAGCCGAGATAGTTCACACCACAATCGATGTGAATAACGTCGCCGCGCTGAATGACGGTTGACTCTTCCGCAACTTCGAGAAACTGCAGCGTCTTACCCGTTTCAGTGTTTTGTCGTTGCACACGCAAGTCAGGCTGGAACCACACGCCAAGGCCGAGGTTGTTCACCTGTTGCAGAAACCACCAGCGAACATCGCCGACCGTCGTCTTGCCTGGCGTGATCACTTCGTTTGAAAACGCGCGCTGCGTCAGAATGTCGGTGACGGTCACGGCGGTTCGATAGTGTTCGAGCTCTTCGGGCAAACGCGTGTCCATGTATTCGACGATGAGCGGAGCCGCTGAAACAAAACGCGAGGCGAGATCCTTCCCGAGTGTTTCCGCCAGAAAGTTGTAAGTATCGTGCGTGATGCCATTCGTTGCGCCGCGCGTTCCACCCATGTTGAGCGCGATTGTTTTCGGGTTTCTCTCCTCAACGAGGCGTTTCAGTGTTGCAGCAGTCTCTCTGCCGGGCGGGTTCAGTACTTCGAAAAATGACTTCAAGTGTTCTTCGGGGTAACGGACGAGCGCAATACGATCGAGTTTCTCACCACCACGATCGGCGAAGATGAAGAAGTCGCGCCGGCCATTGTAAGGAAGTGGAGGCGCGATGTACTCAGTGACCGGATCGGCGTGAAACTCTTCGTTCGTCACGATCCACATCTCGATCTTCTGCTGGCGCATCATCGGCAGCAGCATCGTGTCGAGACGTTTCTTCAGCCAGGTTTCACGGACAGCCTGTTGGTCACGGACGGATAGGAGTTTTGGGAGGGGTTCGCGTGATTGCGCGTGGAGCGTGACGGGCGAAACGAGTAGTAAAAGAAAAATGATGCGTTTCATAAGTCTCCCTGTCATGCACAGAACCGAGCGCGGTAGCGCCGGGTCAAATTCTGAAATCACGAACCAGGAATTGCAGTTGACCCGGCGCTACCGCGCTCGGTTCTGTGCGCTGGACGATGTACTGAAGCCGCGATCGTGCGCGAAGACCATTGCTTGCGCGCGCGTCCAGACGCCGAGTTTGTCGAAGACGTTCGACACGTGATTGCGGACAGTCTTTTCGCTGATCGAAAGACGCTCCGCAATCTGGGCGTTGCCCAAGCCTTCCGTAATCAATGCCAGCACTTCACGCTCGCGCGCCGTTAACGACTCAAACGCCGGATCCTCGCCTGGCGACTCTTTAACGTCCATGAAATCGAGCACCTCGGCGCAGAAGCGTTCCCACGCCGGTTCACACTCGAGAAGAATATGGTTCTTCGAATCGAGCTCGACGAACTGCGCGCCCGGAATTCCCGCGGCGAGAATGTGTCCTTCGGCAATCGGTATCACATCGTCGTCACGCGAGTGCAGGATGAGCGTCGGCGCCTGAACGCGTTCGAGCAGATCCAGGACGTCGATCCCCGCGCGCGTTTCGAGTAATCGTGCAGCAATCTCCGGCGAAGTTGTTTTGCGACAGAGATCGTTGAACCAGCCAACCTGCTCGTCGGTCGCGCCCGGAATGAATCGCGAAGTGAAAACTTGCCGGAACGCGGGATTGTCCTTGCCCCAACCCAGTAAAGTCATCTCGATTAACGCGCGATACAAGCGCTCCTTGTCGGGATCGCCGCGCCGATACGTCCCACGCGCGTAACCGCCGTAAAGGACGAGCCGCGAAACGCGTTCCGGATGCTTCACCGCGTACGCTATACACGTGGCCGCTCCCTGCGAAATCCCAAGCAGCGCGAACGGCTCGGTGGGATTAACCGCCGCGACAACGGCTTCGAGATCCTCGATCCAGCGCGCAAACGACACATCGCCGACGTTCCAATCGGTCATCCCACAACCACGCTCATCGTGGCGAATGTATCGGAAGTGGTCGCTGAAAAAGCGAATCCAGTGACGCCAAACCGGGCTCTCCCATTCATATTCGAGGTGAGTCATCCAGTTTGCGGCTTTGATCAAGGTCGGTCCCGCGCCCGCTTCGGCCCATGCGAGCTGCACTCCGTCCGCTGTGCGCAGGTATCGAATTCGCTGTGCCGGCTTCTTGATCATCAGACAAATGTCCTATGCGAAGCCCGAAAGTATAGCCAAACCGGGACTAAACTCCCATAGCCTCCCGCAGCGAATCGCGCGATCCTGCGCGGCACGAAAGAGGAGGCAATACCATGCTGAAGCGCATTTTATTTTTCGCTTACGGGACTATTAGTTACCTGATTTTCTTCGCAACGTTTCTATACGCGATCGGCTTCATCGGCAACTTCGGAGTGCCGCGAACACTCGACGGCGCAGCGACCGGGCCGCTCGCCATCAGTTTCGCGATTGACGCCGCGCTGCTCACGCTTTTCGCCGTGCAACACAGTGTGATGGCGCGCAAGTGGTTCAAAGAATGGTGGACGCGCATCGTTCCGAAGCCGATCGAGCGCTCGACTTACGTACTCTTCTCGAGTCTCGCATTGATTTTGTTGTTTGTGTTGTGGCGGCCACTCGGCGGCGTGGTCTGGTCAGTTGAAGATCCGGCGGGACGATTCGTGTTGCGTAGTTTGTTTGCTTTCGGCTGGGGACTGGTTCTCTTTTCCACTTTCCTGATCAACCATTTCGACTTGTTCGGGCTGCGTCAGGTTTGGCGGAATTTGCTGGGTCAACCGCAAGGCGGTTTGAAGTTTACGACTCCCGGACCATACAAGATCGTGCGACACCCGCTCTACGTCGGCTGGTTGTTCGCGTTTTGGATGACGCCCGTGATGACGGCCGCGCACCTGCTGTTTTCGATTGCGACAACAGCTTACATCCTGCTGGCGATCCGATTCGAAGAACGCGACCTCGTTCGCGAGCATGGCGAAACTTACGAAAAGTACCGTCGATCAGTGCCGATGCTTATTCCTGCATTGTCCAAGCGCAACAGAACCGAGCGCGGTAGCGCCGGGTCAATTTCATCAACCAAGTCTGTTAGTTGAGCTTTGACCCGGCGCTACCGCGCTCGGTTCTGTTGAACCATCACGTTCATGACCAAATTGCCGCAACTTTAGCATCGATTCGTCTAACTTAAAGCGCATCATCCCGCCCTTCACTCAAGGTCTCCACGCTCACGCCCAGAAGACTAAAAAGAAGGAAGGGTGCGCCCACATGCCTGCCCGTATACCCGTTGATGATGAGAGTAAAGAAGACTTCGGAATCATCGGCCATAATCCGAAACTGCGCCAGGTTCGCACGATCATCCACACCGCCGCGCCGTCTGACGCTTCGGTCTTGATCGAAGGCGAGTCAGGTACAGGTAAAGAGCTGATCGCGACAGCGTTGCACGTTCGTAGCGAACGAGCCGCGCTACCGTTCATTCGGATTAACTGTGCTGCGATTCCGAGCACTTTGATCGAGTCGGAGCTGTTTGGTTATCGCAAAGGCGCATTTACCGGCGCGCACAACGATCGCCGCGGGCTGATCGAAGCGACAGCCGGCGGCACGCTGCTCCTCGACGAGATCGCGGAGATGCCTGTTTATCTGCAGACGAAGTTGTTGCGCGTGTTGCAGGAGCGAACAGTGCGTCGACTCGGCGACGAGCACGAGGTCCCGGTGGATTTTCGTTTGATTGCGTCGACGAACCGCGACACGAATCAAATGATTAAAGACGGGACGCTGCGTACGGATCTGTATTTTCGCGTGAGCACGGTGAAGATAGTAGTGCCGCCTTTACGAGAGCGGCTTGACGATCTGCTTTTACTCAGCGAGACGTTTTTGCTGCGACTCGCGCGGAAGTACAAGAAGCCTGTGCGCGGAATCTCGCCGGCGAGCCGGTCGATACTGATGCGATATGCGTGGCCGGGGAATGTGCGTGAGCTGGAGAGCGTGATCGAGCACGCGGTTCTGTTTGCGCACGGGGAATACTTGATGCCGGAAGATCTTCCGGATCAGTTGAGCACGTCACGTCAGCAGAATTTTCTGTGCGTGATACCGCCGTTTTTGACGAAGGAAGACATCGAGCGCGAGGCGATCGCCCAAACGCTCGAACGCACCGGCGGCAACATCAAAAAGACGGCGCAGATACTCAACTACAACCGGCCAACACTTTATCGACGATTACGGCAGTTCGGGTTACGCGATCCTGATTCTAAGCCCGCGAAGCGGGCGACAGCATAAAGCCTGGGGCGCAAGCCCCAGGATCACAGATTGAATAAACGTTCGAGCCCGCGATAGCGGGCGACAGCCTTTGGATTTCTACGGCTGTCGCCCGTTTCACGGGCTCAATATTTATTTTATTTCGCGATCCTGGGGCTTGCGCCCCAGGCTTTATGCTTACGCCCGCTTCGCGGGCTTAACGAAGGTGACACGTGGTGTGACACGAAGCGAAAATCCGTGACACGCCACGCTACACGCTTCTTGTGATTCTCTAATAATTCTGCAGGTATAACTCTTGCACCTGAGCCACACACCGCGCACCCACTGAACAACGAAACATCCGGGGGACAATATGAAATCCGAAAAGGCTCTGCTGAAGTGTGTCTCGTTCTTTCTAATCACCCTCTGCGCCGGAATCCTGAAGGCGCAGGAAATCACCCCGCCCCCACCAAGCTGTGAACGCACGATCAAAGCCGACGTCGTCGCTTTAGATCAGCCGTTCTTTTACAACCGCCTCGGCGCCGTCAATCCCGCGGGAATGATCTACGCCCTGCGACGCGATGTAAAAGCAAAACCTACATCGACTTCAACCGCACTCACTCCCGGCAACGTAGTGCTGAAAGACTACAAACGCGCGCGCCCGATCGTACTGCGCATGAACATCGGCGACTGTTTGCAGATCCTTTTTCAGAACCTGCTCGATCCTCTCCGAGCAGACGATGACCAACCCGCGACGCGCACCGCAGGGATGCACGCCGTCGGCCTCAACCTTAGAAACAGCATTCTCGACGATGGCTCAAACGTGGGCACAAACCCGAGCAGTCTCGTCGCGCCCGGCAACAGCATCACCTACACGCTGTACGCCGAAAAAGAAGGTAACTTCCTGGTCTATAGCACCGCCGCAACAACCGGCGGTGAAGGCGATGGCGGTTCGTTGCCGATGGGACTCTTCGGCTCGATAAACGTCGAAGCACGTGGCGCTGAATGGTATCGCAGCCAGGTAACTGAAAAAGACCTCTCGCTCGCGACGAAGAAGAACGCCGACGGCACGCCGATGAAGACGACCAACGGCCAGCCAATCCTCGACTACGACGCTGTCTATCCAGCAAACAGCACGAGGCCAGCCGGCACACCGATCCTCAAGATGCTCGATGCGAACAACAACATCGTGCACACGGATCTGAACGCCGTAATCACGGGTCCGAATCGTGGAAACTTTCCTGCGGGAACTTATCGTCCGAATGCGGTCGAGGACGATCGCAATCAGCCGTTCCGCGAATTCACGGTGGTCTATCACGACGAAATCCAGGCGGTCCAGGCGTTCCCGCAATTCGACGACGAGATCAACGGCGCGCCAAATCCGCTCGCCTTCACGCTGCACAGTGTTCGCGACGGCTTCGCGATCAACTACGGTACAGGCGGTATCGGCGCCGAGATTCTCGCCAACCGCTTCGGCGTCGGGCCGATGGCGAAATGCACTGAATGTCTCTTTGAAGAGTTCTTCCTGTCGTCGTGGGCGATTGGCGATCCCGCGCAAATCGTCGACGTGCCGGCCAACACCCGCAACAGCGCCGGCGTTCTGATCACCGGTCCAAAAGCGACGAAAGTCTTCTTCCCGGACGACCCGTCAAACGTTCATCACGCCTACCTGAACGACAACGTCAAAATGCGCGTGATGCACGCCGGGCCGAAGGAGCACCACATTCACCACCTGCACGCGCACCAGTGGCTCCACACGCCTGAAAGCGACAATTCGACCTATCTCGACAGCCAGGCGCAGGGCCCCTCTTACGCATTCACGACTGAGATCGCGCACGGCGGCGCGGGCAATCGAAACAAGACGCCGGGCGACTCGATCTTCCATTGTCACTTCTACCCGCACTTCGCGCAGGGCATGTGGGAGCTGTTTCGCGTTCACGATGTTTTCGAAGCGGGCACACAGCTCGACGCGAACGGCCGTCCGACAGCGACATCACGCAAGTTGCCGGATGGTGAAATTGCAGCGGGAACACCGATACCTGCCGTCGTTCCGATTCCGACGATCGCGATGCCGTTGATGCCCACCGCGTCTTTTCAGGGCTATCCGTTCTACATCGCGGCGCAAGCGGGACACCGGCCGTCCCATCCGCCGCTCGATACGATCGACGACGGCGGACTGTCGCGTCACATCATCATCGGCGGCACCGCTGTTCATCACAAAGAACATCTGCCCAATTTCGATTTAGTCAAAGCACGTCTCGATTTTGATAAGTCGTTGGTGACTGCTCAGGCAGTATCGTTTCCGGAAGGTGGAACAACAGCCGAGCTCGCAGCGATGACTTTCCACGCCGCTCGCACCCACGACAGTTTCACTCCCGAAGGCACAGCCGCTTCGTTCATCACGAATGGTCGTCCGAAAGTTGCGGGCGCGCCGTACGCCGATCCTTGTGAAGACGACAATGGCGCAGCCGCAGGCGTCCCGCGTCTTTACAAGAGCGCGAACATTCAACTCGACCTCAAGCTCAACAAAGCGGGGTGGCACTTCTCACAGCAGCGTATCTCGGCGTTGTGGGCCGATGTGAAGCCGACTCTCGACGGAACTAAAGCGCCCGAGCCGCTTTTCTTCCGCGCCAACACGAACGACTGCATCACTTTTCAGATTACGAACCTCGTTCCGCGCGTGTACACGCAGGACGACTTTCAAGTGCGCACGCCGACGGACGTCATGGGCCAGCACATCCACCTCGTGAAGTTTGACGTAACCTCGTCAGACGGAGCAGGGAATGGATTCAATTACGAAGACGGTAGTTTCAGTCCTGAAGAGGTCGTCGAGCGCATCCGCGCGATTCGCAAGTTCAACGGTTGTACTGGGGTCGATTCGGGCGACGCGCGCGACGCCAGTTTCACGTGTCCAGTTGCCAAAAATCATCCGTTCTTTGGAACGAAAGGCGCGCAGACCACTGTGCAGCGCTGGTATGCGGACAACGTGCTGAACAACCTCGGCGTCGATCGCACGCTGCGCACCGTGTTCACACACGATCACTTTGGTCCGTCGACGCACCAGCAGGCGGGACTGTATGCAGGTCTCGTCGTTGAGCCGCAGAAATCGAAGTGGCGCAATCCGGAAACCGGCGTCGTCTTTGGTGGCGAAGGTGTAACGCCGCGCTTTGATGGTGGTCCAACCAGTTGGCGCGCTGACATTCTGACTTTCAATGTTGCCGACACTTATCGTGCATTCCTTTTGGAGTTTGCGGATTTTCAAATGGCGTATGACGGAGATCGGGCAGTTAATCCACCAGCGAAGGATGAAGTTGGTTTGCCGTTCCTGCTCGAGCCGGCGGCGATTTGTCCCGGCACTAACTTCGCGCCGCCATGTCCCGAAGCAATCGCAGCAGCAGACATCGGCACGATGAGTGTTAACTACCGGAACGAGCCCGTGCCGTTGCGCGTTCGCGATCCAGCGACAAACACTCAGGCTACAGGTCTCGCGGGTAATCTCTCGCACGTGTATCGCTCGAATGTCACCCGTGCGGACGGTCGCTTCAACGTGCAGCCGACCTTCTATCCACCGTTAACGTCCGACGTGCAACCGGGTGATCCGTTCACGCCGTTGCTGCGTGCGTACGAAGACGATCCGGTCCAGATTCGCATTTTGGTTGGCGCCCACGAGGAAGGACACAACTTCAACGTCAACGGGATCAAGTGGAAATTCGAGCCTTCCGATCCGAACTCCGGTTATCGCAACAACCAGATGATGGGCATCTCCGAGCACTTCGAGTTTGTAGTGCCGAAGCTGCCGCGCAAAGCCGACGGCAAAACCGCAGACTTTCTTTATCAACCGGGCAAGGGCGCTGACGATCAGTGGCAGGGTCTCTGGGGATTGATGCGCGTCTATGGGACGAAGAAAGTCGATCTACTCGAGCTACCGAACAATCCGAAGAACAACACACTCGATTGGACCAACCAGGGCGACTTCGATGGAGTGTGTCCGAAGACGGCTCCAGTCAGAACTTTGAATGTAACCGCGACTACGGAGAAGAAAGCTTTGCCGGGCGGTACGCTCGTTTACAACTCACGCACGACTAACGGCGGCAAGCTTCACGATCCGACCGCGATCATGTACTTCCGCACGTCAGATCTCGATCCGACGACTGGCGCCATTAAACCCGGCGTCAATACTGAGCCGTTGATCCTGCGCGCGAGTGCGGGCGAGTGTCTTGAGGTCACACTCAAAAACGATCTGCCTTCGGGCACGCAGTTCGATCTCGATGGCTTCAACACGATGCCGATGATCATCGAGGAGTTCAATGCTAATCAGGTGAAGCCGTCGGCTCACGTCGGGCTGCATCCGCAGCTCGTGTTTTCTGACGTTACGCGAAGCGACGGCATGAACGTTGGTTTCAATCCAGTTCAGACCGCGTCGCCTGGAACGAGTGTTTCGTATCAGTGGTACGCGGGCGACATCGTTACTGGACCAAACAACACGGGGGTGGCGACGCCGATCGAGTTTGGCTCTTCAAATCTCTCCCCGTCAGATCCGATCAAGCACACAAACAAGGGCCTGTTCGGTGGTCTCATCATTGAGCCGAAGGGAGCGCAGTGGAACGACACTGTGGGAAGCCGCGCGCAGGTCGACATCACGCGCGCCAACGGCACGATCTTCCGCGAGTTTGTGACGATGTTTCAGAACGACGTGAATCTTCGTTTCAACGGTTTCTTCGGCGAAGCAACTACCGAAAATGGCATCGCGGTGCCGAACCTTGCCGAAGCAGAAGATCCGGAAGACTCGGGGCAGAAGGCCGTCAATTATCGAACGGAGCCACTCTGGAAACGCATGGGCTTCGCTCCTGACACACCACTCCAAAAAACGCGTGAACTTGATTTCACGAATGTCTTGACGAATGCGCAAGTTGGAGGCGATCCGGTGACGCCGGTGTTCACGGCGACGCCGGGACAGGAGTTTCGCATTCGCATGTTGCATCCCGGCGGTCACCCGCGCAACGACTCATACATGTTGCATGGACACATCTGGGAATCGGAGCCGTACGTGAGTGATTCCACTGCGCTCGGGAGCAATCCGTTTTCAAACTGGGTTGGCGCGCGATCGGGAGTTGGGCCAGGCACTCACTTCGACTTCCTGCCGAAAGGCGGAGCCGGAGGACGATTCCGTGTACCGGGCGATTTCCTGTATCGCACGTTCAATTCGTTCCATTTCGACGGTGGGATCTGGGGACTCTTCCGCGTGTCGCCGACTGCGCCTCCGCCGAGTGGTTGTCAGCCATGTCCACCAGGGCAGGTCTGTACAGACGTCTGCGTGATTGCTCAATAGTGCGGAAACAACTGTAGGGGTGGCCCACCGTGGCCACCCGTCCCGTAAATATAAAACAACGGGTGGCCACGGAGGGCCACCCCTACAGTTACGCTTGAGGATTAAACAGATGAGGTCATTCATATTTGCCATACTGATTGTCTGCGCACTCTGCTTTACCGCGAGCGCGCAGACACCACAGAAGATCGTAAAGGACGGCATTGAGATCGAGTTCACTGCTGAAGCTCCAACGTCCAAAGCCGGATTGACCGCCGGGGAGGACGCTGTCTTTCGCTTCAAGATCCGCGACACGACGAGCAAGACGCCGTTGTCGGGCGTTCGTCCCGCGGCGTGGGTTGCACAACGTGAACGGCCTGGCGCGCCTGGTCCGGATCAGTGTCGCGCGAAAGTCGAATCGTTTCTGCAAGGCAGTATGCGTTCGCGGCCAGACGTCGATCTCAACACCTATTACCTCTTAACTCTCAATCAGGAAGCGAATCTCTCGGTGATCGATCCCCTCCTCGTTTTTGGCGGCAGCAAGTTGCTGACGCTCGTGCTGCTGAAGAGTCCGGGCGAGGATTGGGCATTGACGGGTAATCGTTTGAAACTGTTCGTCAGCATGCCGCGTGAATCAGGTTGCGGTTGTCGATACGACGACGTGGAAAGTGATCGCGAATATCGACACGGGTGTGAAGCCCGCGCGCGTCGCTTTGCAACCCGACGAGAAATACCTATGGGTCGCAAACGAGAATGGCGTGACGGCGATCGATACGGGAACACTCAAACCCGCCAAACAGATCGCGACCGGTGGCGGCGCTCACGAGATCGCTTTCGGCGCAAACAACAAATTCGCGTTTGTCACCAATCGAGATGATGGAACACTCTCCGTCATCAGCGTGCCGAAACTGCAGAAGCTCAACGACGTGAAGATCGGTGCGCTAGCCTCGTCGCTTACCTTCTCACCATTGAGTAACGCGCTTTACGTCGGCAACGAAGCTGATGGAAATGTCGTAGTCGTCGATGCATCGAGTCACAAGCGGCTGGCGACGATCGCCACCGCACCCGGACTGAGGACCGTGCGCTTTGCTCCCGGCGGACGCTGGGGCTTTGTTGCGAACCCGCTCGATTCCAACGTGTATATCTTCGACGCGTCGACCAACCGGTTGGTCCATAAACAGGAAGTCGGCGAAGCTCCCGATCAGTTTGCGTTCACAGACAACTTTGCTTACGTGCGCTCGCTCGGTTCGGAGCAGGTGTCGGCGATCCGGCTCAGCACACTTGATAAGCAAATCGATCTAGTGAAGTTTCCAGGTGGTCAAAACGCGCCGGGCACTGCGAGTGAGTTGGCAGCCGCCAGTGCTGATGCGTTTGTTGCCGCGCCGGAGCCCAACGCGATGATTCTCGCAAACCCCGCCGATCAAATGATCTATTACTACACGGAAGGCATGGCCGCGCCGATGGGTAATTTTCAGAATTATAGCCGCGTGCCGCGGGCCGTGAAGGTTGTCGACCGCAGTTTGCGCGAAGAGACGTCTGGTGTGTATTCGACCACGGCGCGACTTCCGAAGGCAGGCGTCTACAACGTTTCCGTGCTGCTCGACTCGCCACGCATCGTTCATTGTTTCGAAGTGTCGGCGAAGTCGAACCCGGCGATAAAGGAGGACCAGAAGACGGCGTTTGGAGTCGAGTACTTGAACCGGGAGACGCCGCTCACCATGAGCGAAGATTACAAAGTTCGCTTTCGACTCACGGACGCGCAGAAGAAACGGCCTGTGATTTTGAAAGACGTCGGCGTACTCGTCTTCCTCTCACCGGGCATCTGGCAGCAACGCCAGATCGCGCGCTCACTCGGCGACGGGCTACGAAATCACCATCAACGTTCCCGAAACGGGTGTGTATCTCCTCTTCATCGAAAGCCCCGGGCAACACCTTCGCTACCGCGACCTGCCATACCTGACTCTGCACGCCAGCGCGACGAATTAGTACTACGCCGAAGGCGTTCGCTAATTTCAGCCCAGGGTTCGAGCTTGCGAGAACCCTGGGAGCAAATCACAAAAACGATTTAACCCTGAAAGGGTTCGCCTTAAAGACAAAACCCTTTCAGGGTTAAATATTTCATTAACTCGCATACCCAGGGTTCTCGCTGACGCTCCAACCCTGGGCTCGAATTAGCGAACGCCTTCGGCGTTATGCCGTTTTGCCAATCTGGACCAACTTATGAGACACTCCCACGGCGCAGTGGTCTAAGGTTGGGTCTTCACATTTGGGGAAGCAAGTTTTTTAGGTCCTGTCGTTATAACTTCAGCTCAGATTCCCAGGTGGTCCCACTGTAGATGTTGTCATTCAACCCCCGTGTGCGCTCTGCGCCCAAAATCGTCACATTCGGATATTTCTGCCTGATTATTGCCCTCTGCTGGGCCATTTTCGGTCCTACCCGCTCCCACGCCGGACGCTTCGTTCCTCTTCAGACCCAGGCTTGGACCTCGTCGACCAGTACGAGCGACGAGGTTTTCATCATTTACCGCAATGAGCGCGGCCAGTTCGTCTGTCGCGAAGCCAATAAGACTGAGCGCGAGCGCATCAATAAACGCTCCGGCGGCGGAGCAACTCGCCTGATCTACAGCGGCGCATCGAGAGGCAAAGGGGGTTTGACCGCGGAGAGGTCGGTTGAGGATCCAACTACCGGCCTGGCGCTCTTCCCATCGGCCGGACTCCGCATCGTCCTGCATGGAACGACACAGCTCGAACAGAACCAGCAAGCGAAGAACGCCTTCATCGTCGCGGCGAATCGTTGGGAAGCCATCATCGCCACCCCGATCACGGTTGTGATCGACGTCGACTTTGGACCGACATTCTTCGGTCAGCCGTATGGCGATCCGGACATCCTGGGCGCGACCGGCACTTCATCATCCATTGGACCTTATTCCGATCTGCGACGACGATTAATCAATAGCGCTTCGACCCCCGCTGAGACGGAGCTTTACAACGCTCTGCCTGCGACACAGGTGCCCGCCATACAGGATGGTGGCGTTGTTACTAATGTGACGAACGCGCGCGTCACGAGACCCAACGCTCGCGCTCTCGGGATCGTGCCCGACATCACCAACCCTTCTTCGATTCCCCTTAACCAGGGTGACGCCGGCATCGGTTTCAACTCGGCCTTTCCATTTGACTTCAATCCGGATGACGGCATCGTCTCAAATCAAACTGACTTCGACTCGGTAGCCACACACGAGATCGGTCACGCGCTCGGCTTTGTTTCAAACTCCGGTGGCATCAATGCCGGCACGACTGTCGCCGTTTGGGACCTGTTTCGCTTCCGGCCTGCGACTGTGACGCTCGCTACGTTTGCCACCGCGCCGCGCGTTATGACGATCGGCGGCGACCAGGTTTATTTCAACAACCAGGTCAGCACCTTCGCGGGGCTCGAGCTTGGCCTCTCCACTGGTGGTCCGGATCCCGGGCCCTCTGACGGTGATGGCCGTCAATCAAGCCATTGGCGCGATGATTCTCTTCTCTCGACGAGACCATACATCGGCATCATGGATCCGACGATCGGCGATGGCCAGCGAAAACAACTCAGTGAGAACGATCTCAGAGCGATCGATATGTTTGGCTACACGATTGGTGGACCACCCATCGTGCGCCCGCCGAATGACAATTTTGCCGACGCCGTCAATCTTCCCGGCAACTCGGGTTCAGTAAACGGCACGAACGTGTGGGCAACTCGAGAAGCCGGCGAGCCAATTCACGTCGGTTTCCAGGGCGACAAGTCGGTCTGGTACACGTGGCAGTCGACAGTGAACGGCCAGATTACTATCGATACGATCGGAAGTAGCTTTGATACGACGCTCGCTGTTTACCTCGGACCAGCAATTAATCAACTCGGCAACATCGCGCAGAACGATGACATAGTAGGCGGCCAGAACCGGTCGAGTCGCGTTCAATTCAACGTCACTGCAGGTACGACTTATCGAATCGTCGTCGACGGCTGGGACGGAGAGTTTGGAAACGTCACGCTGAATTGGAGCGCGAGCGGCGTCACGCCAACGCCTACACCAACGCCGACTCCCACACCAACACCGACGCCAACGCCGACTCCACCTACAACTGACTTTGTAATCGACTCGTTTGTGGCGTCGCCGAGTCCCGTTGGAAGCGGGCAGCTCGTGAGTTTTACAGCTAATGCTCACACGTCGATCGCTCCCGGTTTCAATGCAACGATCTCGATTGTGCTTCCGTCGGGCGTGAGCTTCGCCTCCGCCTTCACCCCCGCTTCGTGTGCGCCCAACCGTGCGCCAGCAGTTAATGGCGGGACGGTTAGCATAAACTTTGGCAACGTTTCCTCTAACACGCAGTTGAGTTTTACGGTGAATGCTCTGGTAACCGCAGCGAGTGGGTCCACGCTCAACCCAACAGCTACGGTCTCGACGAGCAATCCGGATCTCAATCCTGCTAACAACTCCGCGGCAACATCGGTCAACGTAGTTGACCTCGTGCCGTTCAATGGAGCGATGAAGATTTCGTCGAGCACCGAAGGCGCGTACGTGCTCGTGCTGCGCGGCGGTACGGTGTGGGGCTGGGGCCACAACTTTTACGGGCAGCTCGGCGATGGCGCTACAGTCAATCGCAGCATACCTGCTCAAGTTGACGATCTGATGTTTGTGAAAGAGATCGGAGCCGGCGGCCACACTTCTATTGCTCTCAAAACAGATGGCACTGTTTGGACGTGGGGAAGCAATGAATTCGGATCATTAGGTATCGGAGCTACGACACCGGCGACAAGCTCGCGACCTGTTCAGGTGACTTCGTTGTCAGGTATTGCAGCAATCTCCGCCGGTACGAGTCACACAATGGTGCTCAAGTCAGATGGGACTGTTTGGACGTGGGGCGGAAACTCCCGCGGCGAATTAGGTATCGGTGTGCAGGATTTTGTTGCGCATCCGGTACCAACGCAGGTTCCTGGTCTAACGAATGTTGTTCGGATCGTTGCCGGAGACGGTATTTCATATGCAATCAAGTCA
>DASYFE010000117.1:0-9189 GCA_036498585.1 Pyrinomonadaceae bacterium
GGCAACGGCTCCCCGCTTGCTGACACGACTTTCATGCCGGCGTTGCGCATCGCGTTTCCCGGTCCGCCGAGTAGTCCCGCAGAGCCTGCGCCGGTAGCGGCACTGAGCTCGGAACCCCTGAACGTCGCGGATCCAAAAGCGAAAGGCAGTGGCGCCGGACGCGCGCTGGTAGCTCTCGTCGTGTTGCTGCTGATCGCTGGCGCGTTTTACGCGGGCGCGCGTTACAAGGAACGAATTCCCTTCCTCGCGTCGAATAATGCTCAGCCGGCCCAAGTGGCGGCGCCAACCGCGACGCCCGCGCCGGAAGAACCGTTCGTACAGTTTGAAAGAGCGCGGCGGAAGGTAGATCAGGATCCGCGTGCGTGGCTCAAGGATGACATCGGCCCGGAGCTCGTGAAAGCAGGAGTTCAAAACCCGCTCGATTCGCCGAATGCGGAGTTTTTGTATCTTTACGGTCGCGCAAATCTGCTGACGGGAAACACTGACGAAGCCGGGAAAGCTTTTGACGCGGCGATCGCGAAGGCGGACAGCAATCCTTCACCTACCAACGCCACGATCAAGAAAGAATCGGTCCTCGGCTTGAGCTTGATCAGCGTCAGGACGAACACGCAGCGCGACCGGTGGAAAGTACTCAATCACTACGAAGAACTAACCAAGCCTCCCGCCAACAGCAACGCCCCTTAACGTTTCGCATCTAAGTGCAGCATGAGCCACGGAAAAACAAACAGAACCGAGCGCGGTAGCGCCGGGTATGCCGTCCAAGTAAGGCCCGCAGGAAGAGACTTACCCGGCGCTACCGCGCTCGGTTCTGTTTGTGACTGAGAGTAAATGCCGGAGCTGAAGTTACAACAGAGCAGACTCGATGGCCGCTACGATATCCTTGACCGTCTCGGAGGTGGCAGCTATGCGGAGATCTACGTCGCCAATGACAACGCAGCGGGCGAAGGTGAGCCGCGCACGATCGTTATCAAGGCTCTCAATCTTTACCTGCAAGACGCGCCCGACGCCGAATTAGAGCGCACGCTCGTCACGAACTTTCAAAACGAAGCAGTCGCACTCGATCGCGTTCGACACCCAAACGTCATTAATCGCTTAGGACACGGCACGGCTATTGATCTTTCCGGGACGACATTCCATTACATCGTGCTCGAGTATCTGCCCGGTGGCGATCTGTTTGCGCTCACGAAGACACGGCCGCTGTCGCTCCAGAAAGCGCTCTTCTATCTCGAACAGGTCTGCTCCGGACTCGCACACGCGCACAAGTGCGGCGTGATTCATCGCGACATCAAGCCACAGAATCTGTTACTGACTGCCGACCAGCAGATCGTGAAGATTGCGGACTTCGGCGTGGCGCGCATCGACGCCATGGACGGCGCGATCACGCGCGTCGGTACAAACGTCTACTCCGCGCCCGAGCACAACCCGCTGATGCAGACTGGCCAGCTCGACACGGGCGGTTTGCGAATGCCGCACGTTAATCTGACGCCTGCGGCCGATATCTACTCGCTTGCGAAGACGATGTACACGTTGCTCGCAGGAGAGTCGCCGCGTCGCTTTGCGCAACATGCGTTGACGGAGTTGCCGCCACACATAAGTGAGACGCCGTGGGCCAAGTCAGTACTTCGTGTCCTCGAGAAAGCGACGCAGAATCGAGCTGAAGCGCGTTATCAAACAGTCGAAGAATTTTGGGACGATATCGCTGACGCGAGCCTCCCGCCGACACGTCCGCTTCAGAGGGTCCCGGCGAACGTGCTGCCGATGCGACGCAAGCCGAGCGAGGATTTGTCAGTCGAGCCGGAAGACGAGTTCACTGAAGCCGCGCCGCCACGCCCGCATTTCGAAGTGCCGGCGCAACGCGAAGAGATACCGGATATAAAACGGCCGCGCATCGTGGTTCCGATAAATCTCGAAGCGCGGCGGCAGATGCGCGCGCAGCAGCAATTGGAAACTCAACCAGAGCGGCGCCGGCCGGAATGGGCCAGGCAGACAGTTGATTCAGTCTTTCCGGCGAGCCGGAAGCGACGTGCCTTAGTTGCCGTGGGTCTGATTCTCGCGTTTTCGGGAATGCTGCTCGCGACGCACAAGTACGTCACGACGCGTTGGAACCCGCTTGCGCCTATCGTGCAAAACATCGAACCGATCGGCAAACAGGGTGTGACGACGACTGACGTGAATCTCCGACCGGGTGCGAGTGCTGCGAATGGCCCGATCGGTTTGGCCGAGTCGGGATCGAAAGTGAAAGTTTTGAGTGCTGATAACAACTGGTACGAAATCCAGATAATGGAACACGCACGGCCCAAGACCGATCCTTACTCATCGGACCGTGGGTGGATTAATAAGAGATACGTGAAGTTTGATTGAGAACACAGGCAGTGAGAAAGTCGTTTTACAAGATTTACAGGATTAGACAAGATTTACATGTTAATCCTGAAAAAATCATGTAAATCTTGTCTACGGCTTAGTGCGGAGAAAGAAGGAGCGACAGTTGGGCCTGCTGGAATCGATTAGAAAATGGATAGACGGTGAGACAGGCGAGGATTTATTAGAAGCCGCCGACGAGCACGCGAAACCACGTCGCGTTTGGGAAGAGTTTCTCGTGAAGATCGCGCGTGAGGTAGAAGCGGCGATGCAGCGCGAGATGTTCACGCCGCCGGGGGGGCCGACCTACATTCCGCGCGAGTACATCGTTTACCTCAGCGCTGACGATGATAAAGAGTGGCAAGGCGACAAGCGTCGCGGGCTCGAGCAGGGACTGTTTCACGTTCTTTCGGAACGAGCGCGCGAGTTGAGCGGAACTACGCAGCTCGCGGTCAAGTCGTTTGCAGTCGAGCTGCGCGTTGACGGCACGCTGAACAAAGGCGAGTTTCGCGTGCAGGCCGTTTGGGATGAGACGGAGAGCGGGCACACGATGGTGACGCCGCGTGTCGATCCTTCGCGAACGGCGCCGGCGTTCAGTCCGGGCGATACGATCGTCGAGCATGCCTCGGAGACGAGCGAGAGTGAACAGACTATCGTACGGCCCAAAGCGACGGCGCTCTATCAAGTTGAGGTCTGGCTTAGCGGCGTACGGCAGGCGGTGGTGCCGATCATGAAGAGCGAGATCACGATTGGGCGTGGCTCGCGAAGCATCTCAGTCGATCTGCCGATCAAGGGCGATCCGGAAGTCAGTCGCGTGCATGCAGTGTTGTCGCGTGATAACGAAGGACGTTACTGGCTGGTGGCGAAGGGCCGAAACCCGACGCTCGTCAATGGAAAAGAGTTAATCCGGGAAGAAGCCACCGAAGTCGCGCCGGATCAGAGGATCGCGATCTGTAACTTCCAGCTTCGTATCCAGCCTAAGTAGATCAACCTGCACAGAACCGAGCGCGGTAGCGCCGGGTTAAACTCGTCAAGCAGTCGTGGCGGTGGAGTTTGACCCGGCGCTACCGCGCTCGGTTCTGTTGAATCCTTCGAGATCCGAGATGAGATCGGTTAGTAGCGTCTCAACCTGATCACCCTCTAGATAACTCTTGCCGAGCATCTTCGTGATGCGACGCTCGCGTGTCTCGCCTTTGACTTCCTTCAGTATCGCGCGGGCGAAGGCGGCCACGACTTTCCCGTCGAACTGCTTGCCACTGTTCTCGCGCAGGTCAATCACTACGTCTTCAAACGATCGACGCCGCTTGTACGGGCGATCTGTCGTCATCGCATCAAACGAATCGGCGAGCGAAACGATCTTCGCGCCCATCGGTATCTGCTGGTCCGTCAGCCCGTCCGGATAACCACGCCCGTCGAGACGCTCGTGATGATGTTTCGCCATGAACGGGATATCGGCGTAAGGATGGCGAATCGGCGCGAGGATCTCGTAGCCGGCGTTAGGATGCCGATTCAGCTCGCTCGAGTTCTTTGCATCGATTTTGTAAGGCGCGTTGATGATGTCGCGGTCCACGATCAGCTTGCCGATGTCGTGCAGGTAACCAGCAATCTGAATCCCTTCAACCTCTTCTTCACTCCAACCCAGCTCGCGCGCGATGATCTCGCTGTAGCGGCCCACGCGTTCTGAGTGACCCTGCGTGTACTTGTCTTTGATATCGATCGCCGCCGCGAAGGCTCTCACCGTATCGCGATAGATCGCGCGCTGGTCGTCATACAACCTGCGATTTTCTTCCGCGCGCTGCGCCACCTGCTCCAGCAAACGATGCGTATGAATGCCGACCCCGATGTGACGGACCATCGCGCGAATCGTCTCGAAGTCGTCGTTGGAAAACTCTTCGCCACTCGCCTTCCCGCCCAGCAGGACCAACCCGGTGACTTCGCCCCGCACGACCATCGGCACGACGAGCTCGATTCCCTCGTTCGCGAGCTTGTCGCGGTACTTGCACAGCGAGTCGCGGATCTCGCCATCCAGAAAGGACTCCATCTCCGTCTCATCAATTTCAAACCCATTCAACGCCTGGTCGCCCAGCCCCCAGATCGCAACGCAGCGCAATGGTCCAGGACCGGAACACTCGACGACCGCGCCGCGTCTAAGCGCGAGCGTCCCGAGCAGCAGGTGCATCGACGTCCGCACCATCTCGGTGAAGTCACCGGTGCCTGCAATCTCCTGGCCCAAATCGGCCAAGGCTCCGAATGTGTGAATAAGCTTCTGGGTCGAAGGCTCCATGTTCAGTGGACTACGGGAGTAGTAGTCTCAAAGTGCGAAAGATTCAGCAGTGCCTCTCGTTCGTCCTTCGCGAGTGCAACATGGCGGGTCAGTCCAAGCATTTCGAAGAGCTGGACTGTTTGGTTGTTGACATCGGAGAAGACGATTTGCGCGCCGCTCTTTTCGGCGACGTCGATGATGCCGAGGAGAATTGAAATTCCGATACTGTTGACGAGCTTGGTGTCGCTGAAATCAATAACCAGCGCGCGGCAACCGCAGTTCAGTTGCCGTCGACACTCGCGCTCGATCTTTTCACCAGACAGCTTGTTCAGGTAGTCGCTCGCGTAAACTACGGCGGTGGTGCCAACACAGTGCGAGCGTACCTGCCCTCCATTCGATGTATCCACTTGATCGCTCCCCTCCCTTGGGCCGCAAACCGGACACAAACCCACAGATCAATTGTGTTACTTACTGAGGTGCCGCTAATGCTAGGTTCTTAAGCGCCTTTTTGCGGTCTGAGATACTTGGTCATGCGCAAACTTGTGCCGTCATCGACCCGTTCAAACTCGACCTCATCCATGAGTGTTCGGATGAGCTTGAGTCCCCAACCGCGTCTTTCTTCTGCCGCTTGTTTTTGTTCTGTACCGCTATTCGCGCCGTTTAGATTGGCCGGCACGATCCCTCTACTCGATATGGTGATGACTAATCTATCACTTTCGACGCGAAAACGCTGATAAATTTTTCGATCCGGGCTGAAACTATGTTCGGAAGCGTTGATGCAGGCCTCGACGATGGCAGTTTTGATCTGGTTGATGGCCTCAGGACGGAACGTCAAACGCTTCGCGATCTGCTCGGCGGTGTTTGCCGCGATCAGCTCGTTGTCCTCGCCCATCGGCACGACCATCAGAAACTCATCGGGCTCTGCGGATTGTACAACCTCGCTCTGTACGGTCTCGCGCACACGCGACGCGAGCAGCTCTAACTGCTGGCGGCTCGAGCCAAACGCTCTGCGACGCTCCAGCAACTTGCTCGCGTCTTCAGAGAAGCCTTCGTTTGAGATTAACCAGATCTGAAAACGGCTGAATCCGAGTCGTTCGGCCATGTTCTCGAAACGCTCACACCAGGAGCGAACGACGGCGACGTCTACTTCCAGCTTCGACTCAATATCAGCAGCCAGCCAGATCACTTCGCGTGCGTCAGAGTAATTCCCTTCCTCAAACGTGTGCGCGACGAGGCAGTGTTCCTCTTCGCAGAGCTGTCGCATGTCGCTCATGAAACTGGAACAGCTCGCGAGGTGAATTGTTTGCGGAAGTTTGAAGAAGTCTGTTTCTGCCTGAAGTCCGGAGATGATGGTCTCGCTTTCAGCGCCTTTATACTTCGCGCTGAAGTTCTGATAGTCAAAGAGAGCCGACGGCACTTGCTGGCAGTTGAACCGCGAGATCAGATCGCGCAGGCCCGCGTTTGCGATCTGCTTGTAGTGACGGGCCATCGTGTGTGGCGCGCGCTTGAGAGAATCCGCGAGCATGTCAGCGACGACGAGCGCGCGCGGCTCGGCCATCACGTCGAGACGATAGCGAATCTTCAGATAGTCTTTCCACGCTTGTGGACCAGCGCCGGCTTCGACCGTTGTTTCGTCCCAGTTGATAAACTCCTGTACGTGCAGGCGGTGCAGAACGTCTTCGAGCTCTGCTGCGGTCATGTGCAGACGTTTGCGCCAGATCTCGAACGTCGATACTTGCTCTTCGCCGGCGGCGGCTTCCCACAACAAGCGGATCAGGAGATGTCTCGTGTCGAGTCGCGGTGAGATCTCTTCGAGTAGATCTGCGAAGTGACGATGAATGTGACCGCCAAAGAGCTCATTAACGTAGAGCCGCTCGCAATCAAGATACGAGAGTAGGGCGGCGCGTTTCTCACGTGCCGCCTGGAGATAGATGTTGATGAAGAACGGACTGCCGGCAAACTGCTGCACGATCAGATCGCGCGCGGCTTCGCTCGTTGCGACCTGTTGTCTGCGCGCGACGTGTTCCACCAGTTTTGTTGCTTCGGTTGGGGCGAGTTGTTCGAGACGCAGGATGTCGAGCCGTTCGAAATTACACTCCGCATCATGAGCGGCTTCGAGGATCTGACGGCGCAAACCAGCGAGCACGAATGAAAAGCCGCCACGAGAAAATACGCGAAGTATCTCTGTTCCCAGTACGACGACGCCGTTCAGATATTCGGCGAGCTGTGAGCCGTCGAGCATCACGAAGGCGCGGCCACGGGCGGCGGGAATTCTTTGCGGCGCGCTAAGACAGAATCGCACGAGCGCTTTGTCGTCGTTGCTGAAGCGCAGGCGGCTGTACGATTGGACCAGTTGCTCGACCCATTCGAGATCCGCGGCAGGCGCGAGCTCGATGAGCTCCTGCAAGGTCAGTGGCGCCTCTGAGACAACCGGCTCGTCGCGACGGTAGGCGATGTATTGCTGGACGAAGGTGTTGAGAAACTCGATCGCCGCGCTTACGGCAGTGGTTTCGTTGCGCGTGAAGGCGAAGTAGATCGGGATGACTTCCGACCGTCGATTGAAGATTTGATCGTACGCCTGGCGCAGAAGCTCTGAGACGCCGGCTGAGGGTTCCATGAGCAACAGCAAACCGCGGCCTGCATTGGCGCGTCCCGAGTGGGCCATGATGCGGTCGAGCTCCACCGCGCGGCCAACGAAGTCCTGCCGGACCACGCGGCCGAGAACACGGCGAAAGTTTTCATTGCGGCTACTCATTCAACACAGTAGTTAGACAGGATTTACAAGATGTTTCAGGCTTAACATGTTCATCTTGAAAAATCTTGTAAATCCTGTCCAACAACTATCTCATCTCTCCATCTCACCATAGAACTCAACCCGATCTTTCCCCATGCTCTTCGCCTGGTACAGCGCGCGATCGGCGGCTGCGATGATGTTCTCCGACGTATCTACGTTCTTCGTAAACGTCGAAACACCGACACTGATCGTCACGTGCCCGAGCGGCTGCGCTTTACCATGCGGAAACTCCGTTGTCGACACACGATGCCTGATACGATCTGCAATCACGCCAGCCTCGCTAATTCCCGTTTGCGGTAACAAAATACAAAACTCTTCACCACCGTAACGCGAAGCGATGTCGACCGCCCGCAGCGCACCCTTCAAACAGTGCGCCGTGATCTGAAGCGCCACGTCACCGGCCTGGTGACCGTTCTTGTCGTTGTAAGCTTTGAAGTCGTCGATGTCGATCATCAGAAAACTCATCGGATAGTCATAACGCTTCGAGCGATTCAACTCTTCCGACAGACGCTCTTCGAGATAACGACGGTTTGGCAGCCCCGTCAGCGAATCCGTGATCGACATGAGCTGAAACTCAGTCGCGCGTTCCTGCCATTCAGCACGCTCGAGGGCGAGTGCGACTTGTGGTCCGATGATCTCGAGTAGACTCAGATCAACTTCGTCGTAAACGCCGCCACCGGATTTGTCAGTCACATTCAACACGCCGACTTTCCGACCACCAATCATGATCGGATAACTGATAAATGAATTCGTTTTGTAGCGTCGCTCTGCCGGCGCGGCCTTGCGCCCCGCGATACGAAGGTCAGTGACCATCACGGGCTTGCCGGTATCGATGACTTCACCCGAAACTCCCTCGCCGACGCGAACGGCCGACACTGACGCGGGATCCGTTGCCAGTCCACTAGCTGCCTTGAGAATCAACTCGTTTGCGGTCTCGTCGAAGATCATGAGCGAAGCACGTTCCGATTGCAGCAGCTCCTTGGAATTGCTGACGATCGAGTTGTAAGTCTTAGCTGGATCGCTGCCGCTGATTCTTTCGAGAAAGTGCTGTAGCGAGTTGGTGAAACGTGCGCGGTATTCGAGCTCACGTCGCAGGCGTTGAATTTCACCCTCGAGATCCGGTTGAGACTCTGGTGCTGGAGTTACAGCCTCAACATGTCCGGAGCCGTTTGTTGATGCATTGTGCAGTCGCCCAGCAGCATGATCCACTCGCTCGGCCATTTCTTCGAGACGTGTGGAATTAGAGAAAATAATGTTTGCGAAAACTTCGTCAGACGCGAGGTCCTGTAGATCGCCTTTGTAGAACCTCTCCATCAATCGTTGATAATCCACGCTCGTAACGAAAGCGCGCCCACCAATCACCGCCAGTTTCTTCCTGCCTGCAATCTCAACAGGCTTTGCGAAACACAAGAGTCCGGCGTGACATTTGTACTCCACTGTACCGCCCGCTTCCATCGCTCGCGAGTGCGCCATCCCGCAGTAAGGGTCACACAGTCGAACGTGCTCCGGCGAGCTCTGAAAGGTGTGGCAGATCGAGTTGTTGTTTGAGATAGCCAAAGCCGGAGGTTGATAGCCGTCGACGAGCAACAAGGCGAGCGATGAAGCCTCCGCCAGCGAGTCCTGCATCTCCGGCCACGCGGGCGGGGCATCTTCGCGGCGTTCCTGAGTACTCAGGGCAATCGGGGGCTTCTTAACCATCGGGGCTCCGCTTGGCGGCGGCAATTTGGAAGTCGGCACCGGCTCCGTCAAGTTGAACGTTAGCAATCCGGCTATC
>DASYFE010000118.1:0-3254 GCA_036498585.1 Pyrinomonadaceae bacterium
CGCCCGTTTTCCTCGGACGGGCGGCCACGGAGGGCCGCCCCTACAGTTAGGTCGGTAATGCTTAATTCCACCTCAGCCGGCGGATGGATGAACTGGTGTGGCTCACCATTGTGGACCGCGAAGGTGGTGCGCAGTGCTTCATGGCGGCGGACGACTTCCGTTAACGTCGCACCCAGCGCAGCGATGTCGAGTTGACCTCTGAGACGCACTGCGAGCGGAATGTTATAGGCTACGGAAGCCGGATCGAGTTGATGAATGAACCACAGCCGCTGCTGCGCGTAAGAGAGTGGTAAGAACTCCTCTCTCGGAACGCGATCGATAACTGGCGCGGCGAGCTCCTCGGTCTCCTTCAATAAAGCAATCTCGATACTCTGGGCCAACGCCGCCACCGTTGGCGTCTCGAACAGTTGTCGCAACGCAATCTCAACATGGAAAAGCTCACGCACGCGCGAGATAACCTGTGTCGCGAGTAGCGAATGTCCACCTAAATCAAAGAAGTTGTCGTAAATCCCGACCTGTTCAACGCCGAGCAGCGCCGTCCACAATCCCGCCAGCACCTCTTCAGTTGGTGTACTAGCAGCAGCGAACGTCTCGACCAGCTCGGGCCGCGCAGAAGTCGGCGCGGGCAATGCCTGGCGATCAACCTTGCCGTTCGGAGTCAGCGGGAGGGAATCGAGAAAGACGAAGGTCGACGGGACCATGTATTCCGGCAGTCGCTCTTTCAAAAAATCGCGCATCGAGCGCAATGTCCGGGCTTCCTCTTGCCCCGTTACAACATAAGCCACCAGGCGCTTTTCACCCGGCTGATCTTCGCGCGCGAGAACAACTGCCTCGTTCACGTCCTCGTGCAAGTTCAACCCCGCTTCGATCTCCGCGAGCTCAACACGCAGCCCACGAAGTTTGACCTGATGGTCGATGCGACCGAGTAGTTCCACATCTCCGCCGGAACGATAACGAGCAAGGTCGCCTGTTCTATATAGACGCGCGCCCGGTTCACGACTAAAAGGATGTGGGATGAATCGCTCGGCACTCTGCGCAGGATCGTTCAGATAACCACGCGCAACGCCAACGCCGCCGATGTACACTTCACCTGAGACTCCGACGGGAACCAAATTGAGCCGGTCATCTAAAATGAATAGTTGCGCGTTGGCAATCGGCCTGCCGGCGAGTGACGTTCCGATATCAGTCTCCGCGTGTGGAACTGCGTAGAAACTCTGCGACATCGTGCATTCCGTCGCGCCATACTGGTTAACGATGGTGAGATCCTCGCCGAACGCTGCGCGCGCTTTCGCGCACTCTGACAACAGCAAATTCTCTCCACTCGTTAAGACCAGGCGTAGTTGTTGTGACCGTCGTCCGGCCGCTTCCGTCAGCGCGTGCAACAGCGACGGTACAACGCTGAGCAGACAAGTCACCTTCTGCTCCGACATCTTTGAGAGCAGAGCCTCCGGGTCTCTGGCGTCACTGTCATTAACCAACACGAGCCGCGCGCCGGCGACGAGCGGTCCGAGAATGTCGCGCACCGATGCGTCGAAGGAGAGCGACGCGAGCTGCAAAACTGTATCGGCGTTACTCAGCCCGTAAGCTTTGGTATTGAAAGTGAGATAGTTGACGACTCCTCTGTGCGAAGTAAGCACGCCCTTCGGTTGTCCGGTTGAGCCCGAGGTGTAGAAGACGTACGCAAGCTGCTCTGTACTTCTTCTCTGTGCAACCTCTGTGTCCTCTGTGCCTCTGTGGTTCACCTCCTCTTCCGGAAAAATAACTTCGCCCTCGAACGGCGGCACTTTCTCCAACAGATGCGGCTGCGTCAGGAGTACACGTACCCCCGTATCCGCGAACAGGAACTTGAGACGCTCCTTCGGATACGCGAGATCAAAAGACACAAACGCACCGCCGGCTTTGAGAATGCCGAGCAGCGCGACGACCATCTCAATCGATCGCTCCAAAGCAACACCGACCAACGTCTCCGTTCCAACACCGGCTCTTTTCAGACGACGCGCGGTTTCTCCTGCGCGGCGATTCAATTCCGCGTAAGTAATCTTCTCGTCTTCACAGATGACAGCGACGGCCTCGGGCTGTCGCTCAACCTGTAGCTCGAACAGTTCGTGTACGAGTCTGTCCTGCGGGTAAGCACTCTGCGTGTCGTTCCACGCAAACTCCAACTGCCCACGTTCCTCGACATCCATCAGCTCCAACGCAGACAGATGTCTATCCGGACACTCCACCGCATCTTCAAGCATGGTGAGGAAGTGAGAGACCATGCGGCTGATAGTTTCGGTGTCGAACAGATCGGTGCTGTAACCCAGACTGCCGACGATCACATCCCCCACTTCCTGTAAGTTCAGTGTGAGATCGAACTTCGCAGTCGCATTGTCTGCCGCCAGCAGCTCGAGATTCACCCCGGGCAATTCCAACCCTCCCAGCGGCGCATTCTGCAACTCGAACATGACTTGATAGAGAGGCGAATGAGTCGTATGGCGTTCCGGCTGAAGCTCTTCGACTAGTTTCTCGAACGGCACGTCCTGGTGCAGGTACGCTTCCAGTGCTACTTCTCTGACTCGTCTCACCAGCTCGCTGAATGTTGGGTCTCCGGAGAGGTCTGTCCGCAGCACGAGGGTGTTGACGAAGAAGCCGATCAACTCTTCGGTCTCTACAAAGTTGCGCCCTGCTATGGGCGAGCCGAGGACGAGGTCCGCCTGCCCTGTGTACCGGTAGAGCAGCACCTTGAACGCCGCCAGCAGCGTCATAAAGAGCGTCACCCCTTCGCCCCTGCTCATCTCCTTCAACGCGGCTGTCAGACGTTCTGATACGACGAAAGGCTGATCTGCGCCGCGGAAACTCTGCACCGCCGGACGCACTCGGTCACTCGGTAACTCCAGCACCGCCGGCGCGCCCGCCAACTGCTCGCGCCAGTAGCTCAACTGCTGGTCCAACACTTCCCCACTCAACCACTCCCTCTGCCACACCGCATAATCCGCATACTGAATCGCCAGCTCTTCCAATGGTGACTCTGCCCCCGCGCACAGCGCCGGATAGAGCATTCCGACTTCGCGCACGAGCACGCCCATCGACCACCCATCCGAGACGATGTGGTGCATTGTCACCAGCAGCACGTGCTCCTCTTCACTCAGCCGCAACAGTCGTACACGTAGCAACGGTCCGCGCTCTAAATCAAACGGCAGACGTGCTTCCGCATCGGCTATCCGTTGCGCCTCAAGAATCGGATCTTCAAGGGGCGTAACTGTAGGGGCGGG
>DASYFE010000119.1:0-22078 GCA_036498585.1 Pyrinomonadaceae bacterium
CGCGGTTTACTGGCCCGCGTTTCTGCTAGCGGCCGGGATTGAGTTGCCGCGCGCGATCGTGGCGCATGGCATGTGGCTCGATCCGAATGGACGCAAGATGTCGAAGACGCTCGGCAACGTAATCGAGCTTGATGTGTTGCACAAACATTTTCCGAACGACACGATTCGCTACTTCTGTTTGCGCGAGATGGTGTTTGGTCAGGATGGACGCTTCGGATATGAGGGTTTGATCGATCGCGCGAATAGTGATCTGGCGAGTGGTTGGGGCAATCTCTCGAGCCGCACGCTCAGGATGATTGCGCGGTACTGCGACTCGCGTATTCCGTCCGGGCTGATTCCGGAAGACAAGCTTCTGCTGGCAAAGCGCACCGGTGTCGATACCGACGAGACGACCGTCGCCGGCTTCATCGAGCACGCGCGCGATCAGTTTGTGCAGCACTTCGACAATCTTGCGTTCAGCAAAGCGCTCGAGACGGTTTGGTCGGTGGTGGCCCGTGTCGACAAGATGATCACTGACGCGAAGCCATGGGATCTCGCGAAAGATGAGAACCAGAAGCAGACGCTCGGAGTCGTGTTGTATCGGGCGGCTGAGTCGTTGCGCTGGTTGAGTGTGCTGCTTTATCCGGTGATGCCGGAAGCGAGCCGCGCGATTTGGAAGCAGCTAGGACTCGACGGCTCGCCCGCGCAACTCGATCCGACGCAGCTCAAATGGGGTGAGTTGAAGGAAGGCTCTACGATTGGCGAAGTGCAGCCCGTCTTCCCGCGCATGGACAAAGCCAAAATCATGTCAGAGATTGCTTCACCCGCTCCTATCCAAACTGAGCCGAGCGCGCCAGTGGTACACGCGACTCAAGCCGATGCAGTAGGCGTAACGAGCTTCATCGAGATTGACGACTTCGCGAAAGTCGACCTGCGCGTGGGCCAGGTGCTTTCCGCCGAGCGCATCCCGAAAGCCGATAAGCTGTTGCTGATGAAAGTGGATATTGGCGAAGAGCAGCCGCGGCAGATACTCGCCGGCATCGCGCAGTACTACGAGCCGGAGAAATTGATCGGTCGCAAAGTCGTGATCGTCGCGAACCTCAAGCCGCGCAAGCTGCGTGGTCTCGAGTCGCAGGGAATGGTCGTCGCGGCGTCTTATGGTGAAGAAGGCCGCCCGGTGATCGCCACATTCACCGAAGACGTCCCGAACGGCGCGCGACTTAAATAGAATATCTTGTTAATCCTGAAAAATCGTGTAAATCCTGTCTAACATGTTCATCGACTCTCACGCGCATATTGATGGAACGGAGTTCGATGGGGATCGGCAAGAGGTCATCACACGCGCCCACGAGGCAGGCGTCTCAACAATCCTTAACGTGGGCACCGGAGATCCACACAGTGGTGCTTTCGAGCGCGCCGTTGAGTTAGGTAAAACTCACGAATCCATTTACACAGCGATCGGCGCTCATCCCCACGATGCGCGGCTCTACAACGACGCCGCAGAAGCGAAGATCAAAAACCTCATCAACAACAACCACGTGATCGCGTGGGGCGAGATCGGTCTCGACTTCCACTACGACAACTCACCACGCGACGTACAGGTCGAAGTTTTCAAGCGACAGCTTCACGCAGCCCGTGAATGCAGCCTGCCAGTAGTGATCCACACGCGCGAAGCTGAATCAGAGACGATTGACATCCTGAAAAGCCAGTACAAAGACGCACCAGGCCGCGGAGTGTTTCATTGCTTCAGCGGCAGCATGGAACTCGCGCAACGCGCGATCGAGATCGGTTTCATGATCTCGTTCTCAGGCATCGTCACTTTCAAGAAAGCTGATGAATTACGCGCCGTGGCAAAGCAGGTTCCCCTCGATCGATTACTGATCGAAACAGACTGTCCATACCTGACCCCGATCCCGTATCGCGGCAAACGAAATGAGCCTGCTTACGTCGTTGAAGTCGCACGCTGCCTCGCTGCTCTTCACGACGTCGACATCGAAGACATGGCCCGCATCACGAGTGAGAACTTCAACAGGTTCTTCGGATTATAAGGTACTTTGTGCTGTTTTCACCTCTTGTGGCAAGTTTCACATGCTGCCGCTTTGATGTTATTCTCACCTGCAAATGGCGCAGCAGAACTCTTTCGACATCGTCTCTCAGGTCGACTCAGCCGAGATCGCAAACGCTCTCAACCAAACGATCAAGGAGGTGCGCCAGCGTTTCGACTTCAAGGGTAGCTCGGCCAACGTCGTGCACGAGAAGAACGAGCTCGTGCTCACGGCCGAAGACGAAACAAAGCTGCGCAATATGAACGACATCCTGCAGCAGAAACTCGTCCGCCGTAACGTGCCGTTGAAAGCATTCAGCTACGGCAAGATCGAACCGGCTGCGGGTGGCACAGTCCGGCAGCGCGCAACGATCCAGGAAGGCATCCCGCAGGAGAAAGCCAAAGAGGTCGTCAAGTTCATCAAGGACAGTAAAGCAAAGGTGCAGGCTTCCATTCAGGGTGACATCGTGCGCGTGTCCGGGAAGGATCGCGACACGCTTCAGGACATTATCGCGAAGCTGAAGGATAAAGACTTCGGCATTCACATGCAGTTTACAAACTATCGTTCAAACTGAATGACAACGTCAGGCAACACCATCGCGCTCGATGAAGAGGCAAGGATTTCAGCGCGCCGCATCTTCAGCGTCATCGCAAACGAGTTGATGCAAGTCGAGCTTGAGTTCGAACGCCAGGCGCGTTCCAACGTGCAGGTGATCGACTACCTCGGCGAGTACCTGCGCGCGTCGGGCGGGAAACGTGTGCGACCCGCGCTCACGATCCTTTCAAACTACGCCGTCGGTGGCGATGGTTCGCGCTACAACTCGATCCGCATGGCCACGGTGATGGAGTTTCTGCACACTGCCACGCTGGTCCATGACGACATCATCGACAAGGCGGACACGCGCCGGAAGCGTCCCACCGTCAACGCGCTTTACGGAAACGAGACCGCGGTGCTCATGGGCGACTGGCTTTACATGTCGGCGTTCGAGACGAGTCTTGCCGAGCGATCGCTGCCGGTGCTCGATATCCTGACGAGCGTCACGCGCAAGATGACCGAGGGAGAGATTTTGCAGTTAACGTTACTCGGCGAAGCAGATGTGTCCGAAGCGCAGTACTTCGATGTGTTGAAGCGTAAGACGGCGTATCTGTTCAGTGCGAGTTGTGAGATCGGGTCGATACTCGGTGGCGCGAGTGAGAAGCAACAGACGGCATTGCGCGATTATGGGCTATACCTCGGTACGGCGTTTCAGTTGATCGACGATCTGCTCGATTTCACGTCGAGTGAAGAGGCTTTAGGCAAAGCAGCGGGCGCGGACCTGCTCGGCGGAAAGGTCACTCTGCCATTGATCTACCTGCGCGACACGGAGCCAAACGCACGCGCGATGGTCGAGACCGTGTTGCGTGAGGGGAAGTACAGCAGCGTCAAACCACAGGATCTGCTCGACGCAATCGTGCGTAGCGGTGCTCTGGAACAAGCGCGGGCGCGGGCCAATGAGTATGCGGAAAGCGCCTGCACGGCCCTCGACGTTCTTCCCGACTCTGACTACTGCGAATCACTTCGCGCCCTTCCAACCTACATCCTGAACCGCGATCGTTAGTTAGACAGGATTTACAAGATTTTCCATGATTTACATGTGAATCATGAAAAATCTTGTAAATCCTGTCTAACTCACCTTAGAATCAGCGCCTGATGAGCGAGAACCTGCTGTCACGTCTGGAACAGAGCCTGCGACAGTCGCGCGCGGCGAGGATGCATTTGGCAGCACGTCTGCGCGAGCTCGAGGCCGAGGCTGATAGCGTCCGCGCGGAGCTCGCCGAGATGGACACGCTCGCGAGCCAGACGGAGGCCGCGATCTACCGTCTTCTTTCGTCCGTGTTGGCGTCGGGAAACATCAATCTAGGTCTACCATCGGACGCTGAGCTTGAAGCGGCCATGCGCCAGTCGCCCTTGCGCGCACAAGTTCCAGTCGAGCGTCGCCAACAGATCCCGACCGTCCGCAACAACGTCGAAATTCTGAGCGACCGCTTCATGGACCGCACGATCCCGCAAGCCGTAACGCTCCTCCTTCGCGAAGAAGGTGGACCACTGCACGTCAACGAGCTCTACAACCGCCTCCTCGAAGGTGGCTTCAAGTTCACCGGTCAAAACCCGACCATCAGCGTCGCCGTCTCCCTCAATCGCAACACGCGCTTTCGCAAAGTCGCCCCCGGCACGTTCGATCTCGTCATGCGCGACGCCTCCTCTAAGGCTTCCTGACAGAATCAATATTCCGCGTCTCGCGACAGTTCTTGCTGTGAAAGTTTGTGCAACCAAGGAATGGACCATTCCGACCTTTTCTCCTGATCAGACGGCCGCCACATCCAACTCGCGGACATGGTGTTGAACCGGAGGACGAGGAGCTTGAACCCGGTGAACGTCCTGGCGTTCGCTGCGAGCGCCACGAATCAATCTTTGTTCCACAATCGTCACATTCGAAATAGATTCCGAAACGACCGTTCTTCCACGTCATTGGCTCACCACAATCAGAACACTCCGGATTCTCGGGCTCACAAATATGCTTTTGCTGCTTTCTGGCAGTTGGACTTGTTACAAAACCGCTCACACGATCGCAGGCGGCGGAACTTCTAAGTCGCAACATGCTCTCGGTTGTATCTCGTTGAGAAAAGATGTTGAGCGAACCATGCCACAGTATCTCCTCGTCAATAATTGCTATCTTCTCGTGAATCCTTGCCCGGTAGTCTACAGGTATACCTAATTCACGAATATGCTTGACGGTTTCAGGCAAGTCCTCGTCGAGCACGCCACCCTGATCTCCAGGAGGACGCGTCACTAGACGCACGCGGACACCTCTGCTAATCGCAAATCTGAGCAGATCAATCCACCTGTTTGTGCCACGCGTCGTAAGAAACGGAGAAAAGATCAAAATTGAACTTCTTGCACTCTTTAGATCCTCAGTGAACCGCGGATAAAAGGTGCCTTCAGTTAGAAATTGAGCGTCCGCGTCAGATAAATCGATTTCGGGTGGCGGGCTTACATGAAAAATGCCTTCTGCCCAGTCTTCCTGTCGCAGGTTCAGGACATCGGTGGTATTGATTAATTTGCCGTATTCTTCGAAGTAATCAAGTAGGCGCTGAACCTTTCCATCGTGAGGCGCTTTGTTTCTTAGAAAGTCGAAATTCGCGACTAGAATTATCCGGTGACGTGCTCTGCTAATCGCCACATTCAACAATCTGGCACCGTCTTCATTGTCGTCTACTGCTTTCATGAAGCGACTAAGACGAGTAGAAACGGATTCTGTCAGGTCGATTATGATCGAATCTCTTTCATTGCCCTGAAACCTGTGTGCAGTAGCTGCCATCTCGGCTCCACGTCCGGGGATGCTGTCATTCAGAAGCGCTTGAAGCAGGCTTGTCTGCGCAGAGAAGGGAGAAATTATTCCGAGTTTACAAGCTCCGGCTGGGCCAATGAGCTCTTCATCTAAGGAAGCGGCGAGATTGCGGATAAGGAGCGCGTGCAAAAGATTGTATCGGGAATAGCCGCCGAGTTTGAAAGCCGACCACGGATTCAACTCGCTGGTATCAACAAATAGAAGCCTGCTATTTCCCAGTGGGAAGTATTTTGCGTCCGAGCCTGTTCCATTAGGGGTTTCTAAAGGCCGATCGCTATAGAAGAGTGTATTCACACAATCACAGATTTCCGGATGCATCCGGTATTGCATGCTCAAAACCGCCAGTTGCGTTGGTGTCGCGTGCCTTTTCACCTCACTCGGAATATTTGTTTTTTCAAATGCATCCTTCTTCAACCACTCGATAGCCAGGGGCTCATCAGAAGCAACAATCGGTGCCAGTTGTCGGAAATCTCCAGCGACTACAACTGCTTTGCTAGCGAGTCCAGCTGCAAAAAACGTCATAGGCAGCATCAACATTGAAGCTTCATCGATGATTACCACATCAAAGATTCTGGTTACTTGTCCTTTGAGATATGTGCGGTAAACAGTAGTGGCGAGTATCCGGCAGTTATTCAATACCTGCTGGCGCAGTGCGGCGAGTTGTTCTTCAATCGCTCTCAGCTTTGTCTCGACATGAGCAATCGATGTCTCAATTGGGGCTAATAGAGATTTAACTTGCGCCTCAGAGTTATAGTCCGGCACTGCAGCTTTCGTTTCAACTAGATCCCGATGTAACCGTTCCAGCGCGACGGTTTGTTCGTCGAGTTGTCTTGAGGTGGCGGCTAGGGCGCCCTCGAGATTCTTATTGGCTCTGGTTAGCGCATTTATCTGGGTTTCAATGCGCTGAGGGTTGAGGCCGGTTAGAAACCTCCTGATTGCGCCAAACTCACGTGAGCGGTCGAGGTCAACTTCAAGTTTATTTAACTCTATTCGCCCATTTCGCAGCTTGTCTTGCAATTCCTGACCATGACTCTGTTTGGACCGGAACGCCTGTTCGCGTTGCTGGATCTCGGATTTCAGACGCTTCAATTCTGTTAAGCGCCTGAGTGCTTCCTTGAGCGGCTCTGCCTCAAGGCGCTTTTTCAGTAGCTCATTTTGGAGCGCGTGTTTTTGAACTTCTAACTCTTTGCCAAGTCGTTCGACAATCTTGTCGACGTTGACGCACTCGCCGTATCGCTCTTCGAGCTCCTTACCCAATGGACCATGTCGTAATACTGTTCCCTCATGGAATTCCGGTTCTGTTTCGAGACGCTGTGCGATCCGTTGCAAGGCGGTATCAACAGCCACATTGGTGTTCGATACGATCAAAACGGAATGGCCTGCGCGGTAATACGACTCGACGATGTGCGCCAGTGTTTTCGTTTTCCCTGTCCCAGGTGGGCCCCAGATGAAAGATGTGTTGCTCCCGAATGCGAGGCGAACGGCACTCTCCTGTTTCTCGTTTAGGGCGGTGTCACCAAATACCTGTGGTGGAGGCTCTTTGATGTCACACTCGGGAACAGCGGCGCCTATGACTGAAGCGGCAAGCTGATGATTGAAGTGAGCAGTTTCTTTTTCAATATCTTCCAGTTTCTCGCGCAACTTCTCGATCAGGAATGAATCGTCTGTGATGAGTCTAACCAGAGCGATCTTTGGCCCAAGATCAGCTTCAAGTGCTACGGTTACCGATCCTTTGGCCACCGAAACAACGTTTCCCTCAACCTCAACGCGATCACAGATCACACGCACGGGAGTATCGTCACGGAGGTTTTTCAGCTCTTCCTGAAGCGGAAAGCGATAAAGAAATTTGTTTTCGGCAGTACCAATCTTCTCGCCGCCGCGCAACTCAATTTGAGCGGAGCTTCCACGCTGTTTTATCTTGGCGGTTTCGAGGCGCAGCGCCTCAATCATATTGCGCAGATGGTCCGACATATTTGAGTAGGTTGTGACCAGCGAGCGAAGGTTTTGAGTATTAGAGGTGCTGGCCGCTACATCAGAGGCATTTTAGCGAAATTGCCGCCAGGAAGACAGACAAATTTATCAGCAAGAACCGAGGATAATCGATAGAATGTCTCGCGATGCGCGCGATTGTTCTTTCTGCCGGATACGGCACACGCCTTTGGCCACTCACTGAAGACCGCACCAAACCCGCGATACCGATTATGGGAAAGCCGCTTGTCGGCTACGTCGCCGAGTATCTCGCCGGCTATGGTGTGGATGAGATTGTGGTGAACCTGCATCATCGCCCTGAGTCTGTGCGACGGGCGCTCGGCGACGGCAGTCGTTTCGGGGTGAAGCTTCATTACGTCGAAGAGCCGGTGATACTCGGCACGAGCGGCGCGCTCGACAACACGCGCGCATTCTTCGAGCACGACACGTTTGTCGTCGTTAACGGAAAGATCATTACCGACATCGATCTGAATGCCGCGATCGAGACACATCGCAAAGCAAACGCTATCGCGACTCTCGTTCTTCTGCCGAACACTCGTCGCGAGCGCTTCAGTGTCGTTGAGACCGAAGCCGGAAGAGTCACGGGATTTGGCGGCATGCCCGTCGCCGATGGCGGTGGTGAAGCGCCACTGATGTTCACCGGGATTCACATACTCGAGCCACGTATCTTCGAATACGTACCGCGTGGCGTGTTTTCCGATTCGGTGATACACGTTTACCCGCCAGCGATGGCCAAGGGCGAGATCGTCGCTGCGCACGTCGCGTCGGGAAAGTGGCGCGAGCTCTCGACGTTGAAGCGATACCTGGATATCAGCGTCGAGCTGTTGAAAGAAGAAGGGAAGAACTTTGTCACGGGTGCGAACACAGCTGTGGCATCGTCAGCCACAGTCAACGACTCCGTACTTTGGGACAACGTTGAAATCGGCGCGGGTGCGCGTGTTAACCGAGCGGTGTTGGCTGACCACGTGAAGATCGGCGCTGATGAAGTGATCGAGAACGCCGTCGTCGTTCCAAGAACACTGGTTGAAGGCAAAAAGCCCCCGGAAAAGGCGCTTACCGGACGATTTCAGGGTGAAAGCTTTATCGTTCCACTGTGATACAATCGCGCGGCATCCAGGGCGTTTGCCTTTTCGACCAACTACATAATGAGTGCTCCAAAACCGGTGATTTCTAACGTATTTGAATCCTCCGCGTCAGATCGACTTGCGAGGTTCATCAGTGAACAAGGAATCGCAAGTTCGGATGTCATCGCGCTAACGCCCGACGCATCGACACGTAACTATTTTCGAATCCGCTGGAAAAAGAGCACCGCCGTAGCCGCGGTGTATCCGGAACCGTTCGATCCCGAATTCCATCCTTATCTCGACGTCACGCGCCTGTTTCTCGACTGCGACATTCCGGTGCCGGAGATCTACGCAGTCGACGGTAACGCCGGCATCATCGTGCAGGAAGATCTCGGCGACCGGCAGTTGTTTCACATTTACGACGAGTCGGAAGAGCTTTGCGACGAGTACAAGGAAAAGGCAATCGCGCTGATCGCGAAGATTCAGAAGGCCACCGATCAAGCTTACGAGACACAGTCGATCGCGAGTCGTCTGGCGTTTGATGAAGCGAAACTTTCCTGGGAGCTCGACTTCTTCTTCGATCACTACTTCGGTAGTCTGCGCGGTGAGACTTTGCGGCACGCCGAAGTCGCGGAGCTTAAAGCTGAGCTGAACGACCTCTCCGCCGAGCTTTCAGCCGCGCCGCGAGTGCTTTGTCATCGCGACTACCACGCATCGAATTTGATGATCGACAACAAGAAGCGTCTCAGGGTTGTAGATCACCAGGACGCGCGCATGGGTCCGGCCAGCTATGACCTCGTGTCGTTTCTGCTGGATCGCCAACCGTGCCCGCCGTCGCTCGCTGAGTTGCGTGCGTATAGACTGTTCTTTCTCGAACAGCGTCGTTTGCTCGGTCTCAGCGCGATCGACCCGGATGACTTTGCGCTCGAGTTTAGACTGATGACGATTCAGCGCGGCTTGAAAGCTACCGGAACCTTCTCCTACCAGACGGCAGTCTGCGGCAGGGGCGCGGTCTACCAGCACTACATTCAACCCACACTCGAAATTGTTTTGCAGGCCGCTGAATGGCTCGAAAGATTCCCCACACTACGCCGGATGTTAAAGGAACGTATTAACTGATTTGCACGCTTCGGTTCTCAATGACAACTCAATTACACGAAATTGCTTCCGATAAGCACACCTACATCAACCAACTTTCAAACCACGTCGGTGCTGAAGTAATCCTTAAGGGATGGCTTTATAACCTGCGCTCGAGCGGCAAGATCGCCTTTCCGCAACTGCGCGACGGCACGGGGGTGGTCCAGTGCGTTGTTTTGAAAACCGCGATCTCGCCCGAGCTGTGGGAACAGTTGAAGGGACTCGGCCAGGAATCGGCGTTGATGATCAAAGGCACTGTTCGCGCTGATAGTCGCGCGCCCGGCGGCTACGAGATCGATGTCACCGATGCTGAAGTGCTGCAGGAGGTACACGATTATCCGATCACTCCGAAAGAGCACGGAACGGAGTTTCTGATGGATCACAGGCACCTGTGGCTGCGTTCGCGACGCCAACACGCGGTGCTGAAAGTTCGTCACACAGTTATTAAAGCTGTTCGGGATTTTCTCGACAACGACGGCTTTACGCTCATGGATTCGCCGATCTTCACGCCCGCGGCTTGTGAAGGAACGACGACGCTCTTCGAAGTCGATTACTTTGATGGTGAGAAAGCGTATCTCACGCAGTCAGGTCAGCTTTACAACGAAGCGACGGCGGCGGCTTTCGGGAAAGTTTACTGTTTCGGTCCGACGTTCAGGGCGGAGAAGTCGAAGACGCGCCGGCACCTGACGGAGTTCTGGATGGTTGAGCCTGAGATGTCGTACGCGACGCTCGACGACGTGATGAGTTTGTCAGAGCGTTTTTTGTCATACATCGCGGCCCGTGTGCTCGAACAGAGAAGTGAAGAGTTGAAAGTGCTGGAGCGCGATACGTCGAAGCTTGAAGCGATCGTGCCACCGTTTCCGCGTGTTCGTTACGATGATGCAGTGAAGATGCTGCACGAGGGATTCGAGAAAGGCGCGTTGGAAGCGAAGTTTGAGTGGGGCGGTGATTTCGGAGCGCCTGATGAGACGTACATCTCGAGCCAGTATGACAAGCCGGTGATGGTGCATCACTATCCGGCTGAAGTTAAGGCGTTTTATATGGCGCGCGATCCGGAAAGACCGGAGCTCGCGCTCGGTGTTGACGTGCTCGCGCCGGAAGGTTATGGCGAGGTGATTGGCGGTGGTGAGCGTGCGACGTCGCTCGAGTTTTTGAAAGAGCAGATCGCGTTGCATCAACTGCCGCAGGAAGCGTTTGAGTGGTATCTCGACTTGCGGCGGTATGGAAGCGTGCCGCATGGCGGGTTTGGGATGGGGATTGAGCGTTGTACGGCGTGGATGTGTGGTATCGAGCACATTCGCGAGACGATACCGTTTCCGAGAATGCTGTATCGCCTTCGGCCGTAAAGAAAGTTGTTAGACAGGATTTACATGTAAATCCTAAAAAATCTTGTAAATCTTGTGGAAAGCTGACTGAGTAATATGACTTGTCCGAAGTGTGGTGCGCAGTTACTTGAAGGATCGACGTTCTGCGGGGCGTGTGGGCAGCGACTGACGCCGACCGCGACGCAGCCGATGAATCAATCCGCGGGGCGCGGGATTCAGATAGACGAAGACTCGCGTGGCCGTGGTCGTGGTTACGACTATGAAGTTTTACATCAACCGTCGTTCTCGCTCGCAGTGCTTCGCCTGCAAGCGGAACAGTCAATCCAGGCTGAATCGGGCGCGATGGTTTCGATGTCGGCTAATATAGAACTTCAATCACAGATGAAGGGTGGACTCTTTGGCGCGATCAAACGCGCGGCGGGCGGCGAGTCAGCATTCATCTCGACGTTCACTGCGCGCGGTGGACCAGGTGAAGTCACGCTCGCGCCAGGCGCACCCGGCGACGTCGCCGCAATCGAGCTCACGGGCCAGCCATTCTTTGTGCAGTCAAGTTCATATCTCGCGGGTGATGCGAGTCTCACGGTCGATACGAAATGGGGCGGCGCTAAATCCTTCTTCGCTGGCGAAGGATTGTTTGTGTTGATGGTGCAGGGACAGGGGCTTCTGCTTGTCTCGTCTTTCGGCGCGATTCATCGCAAACGATTGCAACCGGGTGAGCGTTACGTCGTTGATACCGGACATCTTGTAGCGTGGGAAGGAACGACGCAGTACACCTTGCGCAAAGCGGCGTCGGGATTCTTCCGCAGCATGATGAGCGGTGAAGGTATCGTCGCGGAGTTTACGGGACCGGGTGAGTTGTTGATTCAGACGCGAAACCTGGCGGCGCTCGCGGGATTGTTGAAGCCCTTCTTTCCTAGCCAGGGCGGCGGCAGCGGTGGATTCAACATCAACCTCGGTACTTGATTTCCAAGTAAGCTTTAGACAGGATTTACAGGATTTTTCAGGATTAACATGTAAACCATGGAAAATCCTGTAAATCCTGTCTACCAATAATCTGAATGTCCACGGAAGTAAAGAGATCTTTAAGCCTTCTTGGCGTGCCGCTGGGTTACGGCGCGAGCATGGCCGGCGTTGATATTGGCCCTGCCGCACTGCGCGTCGCGCGTATAACCCAGCGCATCGCACGTCTCGGCTATTCAGTTCACGATCTCGGCGACATGCGTCTCGAACGACCTCAGACATTCCCTGAAGTCGAGGAGAAGCTCAAATACGTTCGTGAGATCAGCAACGCCTGCGAGCAGCTCGCTGTTGATGTTGAAGAAATACTTAAAGCCGGTCAACTACCGCTGATCCTCGGCGGCGATCACTCAATCGCTATCGGATCATTCGCCGGCGCCGCTTCTTACTACAAAAAACAAAACGAGACGCTCGGCCTGATCTGGTTTGACGCGCACGCCGACATGAACACGCCTGAGTCGACGCCCTCAGGCAACATTCACGGCATGCCCCTCGCCGCGCTGCTCGGCTACGGTACACCGGAGCTCACGAATATCGCGGGCTTCGCACCAAAACTCGATCCGCAGTTGTGTGCTCACGTCGGCGCGCGTGATATCGATCCGGGCGAAAGAGAACTGATCAAGAAGCTCGGCATGCGTTTCTTCACGATGCGCGAGATCGATGAGCGCGGCATGAACTCGGTCATGGACGATGCGATCAAGATCGCTTCGCGCGGCACGGCTGGTTATGGAGTCACGTTCGATGTTGACGTTCTCGATCCCGGTGACGCGCCCGGCTCAGGCACACTCGTTCGCGGCGGTCTGACGTATCGGGAAGCGCATCTCGGTATGGAGAAGATCGCTGAGGCAGGCGGCATGCGCTCACTCGAAATCGTAGAGATCAATACCGCGCTCGACGTAAACAACAAGACTGCTGAGCTCGGTGTCGAGCTGATTCTTTCCGCGTTAGGCAAGACAATTCTTTAAAGGCTGGACTAAGAAGAGTGCCCAAAAAGCTTCGCGTCGGAGTGATCTTCGGCGGACGTTCAGGTGAACACGAGGTTTCGATCAGGTCAGCACGAGCAATCATCGAGGCCATCGATCGGAAGAAGTTTGACGTAGTTCCGATTGCTATCACGAAAGAAGGGAAGTGGCTCGCCCCGGCGCACTCGGCCCAACTTCTTCCTGGCTCAGTTCACTCGTTGTTACCTTCCAAGACCCACACGGCTACAGCAGACATCGCGCTGCTCCCCGATCCGTCACACAAAGATCTGAAGCTCGACGTCATCTTCCCCGCACTGCATGGACCATTCGGTGAGGACGGCACTCTTCAAGGGTTACTTGAGATGGCAGACGTGCCTTATGTCGGTTGCGGCGTGCTCGCGTCGGCGTGTGGCATGGACAAGGTGACGATGAAGTCGCTGTTTGTGCAGGCGGGACTGCCGATATGCAAGCACGTGTGGTTTCTCAGATCTCAGTGGCGAAGCGATCCAGCTAAAGTAATACGTAAGGTGACGAGCGAGATTGGTCTGCCGTGTTTTGTTAAGCCAGCGAATCTCGGATCGTCGGTCGGCGTGTCACGCGCGACGGATAAGAAGTCGTTGAGTGACGCTATTGAGCTGGCGGCTGAGTACGATCGGAAGATCATCGTCGAGGAAGAGCTTGTCGCGCGTGAGATCGAGTGTGCGGTGCTTGGGAATGATGAGCCAAAGGCGAGTCTGCCGGGTGAGTATGTGGTTTATGACGAAGCGGCGCGTTTTCTCGATTACACAGAGAAGTATTCCAGTACCGGGAACGTTAGCTTTGTTGTGCCGGCGCCGTTATCGAAGTCGATGACGACGAAGATACAGCGGATGGCGATACGCGCCTTTCAGTCGGTTGATGGTGCGGGATTGGCGCGCGTTGATTTCTTTCTGGCAAGGGATGGCGGCGAGCTCGTGATTAATGAGTTGAATACGATGCCTGGACTGACCGAGGTGTCGGGCTATCCGAAGATGTGGGAAGCTTCGGGACTGCCGTTTCCGAAATTACTTGAAGTGTTGATTGAACTTGCGTTTGAAAGGCACCGGGAGAAAGCGTTAACCAAGACGTCACGTTGAGACAGGATTACAGGATTTTCCAAGATGAACATGTAAATCTTGAAACATCTTGTAAATCCTGTCTACGGCTTTGGGGCTCGATATCCTTTGCGCGTGCGGACCGTTGCGTCGTCGCGGGTCACTTTCACTTCCAACGTGCGCCACTTCCCATCACGCTTCGTGTTCGCCGGCCGGTAAGAGATCGTGTACTGGTGACCAAGCTCGTCAGCAATTCCTGTAAACGCATCACGCAACTGTGGTCCACCGGGCGTCGTGATGAATCTGCCGCCAGTCTTCTCCGCAAAGCCTTTCAATGAAAGCGCACTCTGCCTGCCCGACGTTCCCCCAACTTCCAAACTCGACATGTCAACCGCGTAGATGCTCGCGCCAACGGCCAGCGCAGTCTCAACAGCTTTATCACCCGAAGCTTTACTAAACGTGTCCATTCCATCCGACAACACAACGATCGCTTTACGCACTTCTGTGCGATCGGTAAGCGTCTTCGAAGCTTCAACGATGGCATCGTTCAGCGTAGTCATGCCCTTGGCGTGAATTGCGTAAGCTATAGGCGCGAGATCGCGTCCGCCAGAAAACTCCTGCACACGCTCAACCTTCGAGTCGAATCGATAGACGGCAGCGACGTCTTCCGGTCGCAGCCCATCAAGAAACCTGATCGCTGCCGAGCGCGCGAGCGAGAAACGAGCTTCCATGCTGCCAGAGCTATCCAACAACACCACCGCCGCGTACGGCGACTCCTGGAGCGAGAAGCTCGCGATCATGTTTGGCTTTACTTCAACGCCATCTTCATAGACTTTGAAGTCAGACGCTTTCAATCCTTTGACGTACTGTCCGGCTTTGTCGGTGACGGTGACGTTCAGCACCACGAGTTCAGTGTCGGTGCGGATCACATCATCGTCCTGAGCGACGACAACGGCGACGTTGATGCACAAGAATGCGAGTAGGAAGAGAGTTGTCCTGAACATGAATTATGGCTGTGGACGAACAAAACCTCGAGCTAACCGAATCAGCTCAAGTAAAACATTAGCGTTGTTGATTACTGATGCTGACACAACACGACGCGGCGTGTTCTGCACGTCTTTAGATAAAGTCTCACTCGCTTCAGAGATCTGCTTGATCGTAGACGGGAGATCGGTCGGACGAGGAGTAATGGTTATCTCATCATCATCGCCGCCTGCTTCGCTGCGCACTTTCTTCGTCAGCTTTTCAAGGCGCTCGATCTTCTTGACGCAATCGCGATCGAGAGTGGAGTTATCTTTGAAATCCTTGAGTTGTTTGCCGATGTCTGCGATTTCTTTCGCGCGATTAAGATTTTCCTGATGTTCCTTCTCCGCGATCTTGATCTCGCGTTTCGCGCGAATCTCCTCTTCGAAAGTTGTCATCGGAGCGTCGTCGCCGTCTTTGAATGTTCCGTCGAGTGGACGCGGCGGCGGAGTCGGAGAAGGTCGAGGCGGTGGAGGTGTGACCTGAGAGAAGGCGACGCTCGCACAGAACACGATCGCGATCAATGTATATGTCGCAGCTAAAACTTTCTTCATTCGACTCTCAGAGTTCACCTTAACAATCGGCACGCCGACTCCTAAACAAAAACTTCAATCGTTAAAGTGGGGAGACTACGGCACGCGAACAGGATTGTCGGGTGAGTTAATAAACTCACCTGGCTTCCCGGCGCGCTTGACCACGATCGTCTTCGGCTCGAGTCGTTCCGGGGTTCGCTTCTTTCCCTGTGATGAGCTGTAGGCAATTAAAGATGACTGCGGATCAGCCTTCAAGCCCGCAAGACGAATCGAAGCGTAATCCAGAGCTGACACTTTCAATGAATAAGAACCCTCTTGCTCAGGTTGCAGTTGAGCCGGCGTCACATGGAGCAAATTCTCTTCGACACCGCTGTCTTTGCGTCTGCGCAGCTCAATCACAACTGAAAGATTGCTCAAATCCTGTTTCGAAATGTTTTTAACGACACCTCCAATCGTCGTCGTTCCTTTTTCTAACGTTGGTTCGTCGACTACGACGTGGGCCAGCGGCGCTTTCTTCTCGGGAACCGGCGGGGGCGTGTTTTCAGCAAGAATTTTTTGCGCATGATACTTCCGGATGTAGCCGTAGCCGGCGAGGAGAACTGCGCTTATGCCTACCGCACAAACAATCGCGAGCAGTTTTCGTTTACTCGAATCCCGCTCGCGCGCGATTGCTTCTTCAGGGTGAAAGGGGTCGTTAATCATTTAGTCTGCAGCTTATGTAAAACCTTAACCACAGGGCTGGCCTTATGGCTGGATAGTTCGGCCCGGAGCCGCCACACCCGTGACTGCCAGTATCAGTCCTTCAAGAAATTGATCTTCAGCAAGACCGCTGCTGCGCAACGTGGTCCACTCAGCGCCAGTGGCTCCATCAGTGCGGCCTTCAACCTTTGCATTAACTGCGATGTTCGCGGTCGAGCCGTCGATCGGTTGGACTTCAACGGTCAGAGTGTAGCGACCACGCGTCCAGCCTCTCGCGCTCGATGCCGGCACATCCGCATACCTGCCGAGATCAGCTTCCGCAACCACAGCGCCTTTCGTAAATGTGAAAGGCTGGCTCACGATGATGCCGTCTGAGATCCTCGAAGCAGATTCATCAAGGACGAGCTTTCGATCGCGCATCAGATCCTGAATAGCCGTGATGATCACATCGCGACGTCCACTGAGACGATACGGGTTCGGAAGCGGCGGCGCTTCGACACTCTTTCCACTGCCGAAGTCGATCCCGCGACCAGCGCCGACGTCGGTCTTGTTACCGTTGTTCGCCGGAGTGCGTTCCGAGCCGCCGTCTCGGACACGCTCGCTTTGCTTGTCAACACCCTTTGCAGCCTGTGCGAATGCTGGAACTGAACAGGCAATCAACACCAGTAGACCAGTAATTATGCGCAACATAGCCATAAACCTTTTTCTTTTACTGACAATGAACTTCTTGGGGGAACCGTGAACCTGAGAATAGATTAACGGTCAATCAAAGACAAGCTACAGTTTGAGAGTGCAGAAACAAAGAATCTGTTGCCTTACGAAGCCGCAAAGTTCGTGATCTTCGAGCACAACTGTAGGGGCGGCCCTCTGTGGCCGCCCGGTCCGTTGAATTGCGTATTTACGAAGAACGGGCGGCCACAGAGGGCCGCCCTACAGTTGTTTGCACCCGGGCACAAACGTTACTGTCCGCCTTCACGTTTCTTTCGCGCTTCTTCTTCGTCGCGCTCGCGTTCCCAACGGCGCAGTGCCTGGACGCCGGTCTCAAACTCTGCTCCGTTGCTGTAGAAGTTGTGTGCACCGTCGTCTCGATCGGGATTGCGCACGTAGTAGAGATAGTCAGAGGTCGCAGGATTCAGCGCAGCCTTGAGTGAGCTCTCGCCAGGTGAGGCGACTGGCCCCGGCGGCAGTCCTGCGTAGATGCGAGTGTTGTAAGGCGAGCGTCGCTCGATGTCGCTGCGGTAGACGCGGCCGTCGTAGCGCCACTTGCCCTCGAGTTTCGACGCGTAGATCACACTCGAATCAACCGCGAGCGGAATGTCTTTCTTCAGACGGTTGTAAATGACAGACGCCACGATGGGACGCTCTTCGTTGAGTTTCGCCTCAGTCTCGATGATCGAAGCAGTGGTGACGATCTGTCGTGGAGTGAATGAGAGACTGAGCGCGCGCTGAGTCCAGTCAGGCTTCCAGACACCTCGAAATCGCTTCACCATCATCTCGACGAGATCGGCCGCCGTGGTTTCAGGCGAAAACTCATATGTATCGGGGAACAGATAACCCTCAAGGTTCTTCGCCTCGGGATCGATGTCGCTAATGAGGCTCACGTTATTCATTAACTCCAACGCCTGAGCATCACTCGACAGTCCAAACTCTGACACCTGCGCCATGGCGCGGGCGATGTCCCAACGTGTCCAGCCTTCAATAATCGTGATGCGATTGAGCCGGCGTTCGCCCTGCTGAAGCTTGGCAAGAACGCCAATCGGCGAAATAGGCGAAGGGAAGTCGTATTCGCCCGCTCTTAGTGTCGAGCCTTTGCCAGTGGCCTTCAAGTAAAGATTTAACGGCCACTCGTGTTTGATAACTCCTTCAGTGGCGAGTTTGTGGACGATGGCGCTCGGAGAAGTACCTTTGGGGATATCGACGTACTGTCCGGGTTTGCCGTGGGCGATTGGTTTATGGAGGTCGGAATAGGTCCAGAAGCCGAGACCGGCGACAGCCAGAATTCCAACCACGATTATCAACAGTATGAGCCGCTTCATCTTTGGTTTAGGAGAGTACTAGTCAACTTGATCTGGATCGATGCGAACACGTTTTTGATCCGTGACCAGAAAGTCGCGCAGGATCGTTGCCGCCGCTTCGCCGTCGATGAGTGCCGGGATCTCTTCAGGCTTGACACCCTCTGCTATTAAATTCTCCATCGCCGCACGGGAAGTCAAGCGCTCATCCTGTAGATAGACCGGCTGCTGGACCGATTTGCCGAGGTTCAGCGCCGTGCGGCGGACATTTTTTGCAGCGTCGCCTTCACTTCCATCCATGCTTAACGGCAAACCAACCACTATTGTTTTGGCGTCAAACCCGTCCAGCAGGCGCCGCACGTCCTGAAGCAGTTTTTTCCAGTTTGAGCGTTTGAGTGGCGGGAGACGTTTGGTCGTGATGAGTCGCTCGTCTGAGATGGCGGCGCCGACGAGCTTCTCGCCGAGATCGAGGGCGAGCACCGGGCCGATTACATGATCCGTTGTTTTCACCTTAGTTAATGGGATTTGTTTAGCTTGCACCCCGTAAATACGGCCTGTATCATACGGGCCGGAGCTCTAACGTAATCGATGAGGTAGTTAAATGTCATTTCGCACCAAGTTTATTCTGACTCTGCTGTCTGCAACGCTCACTCTCTATACGGCGGTTGGCGGCTGGATTTCCACCCGCGCACAACAACCGGCAAACGATCCAAATGCTCAGTTGCGAATTTTTGAGAGTGTGCTACAGCACATTCAGAACGATTACGTCGATGAGCCAAACATGGATAAGGTTCGCGCAGGCGCCTTGCGTGGCCTCGCATACGGACTCGACCCATATTCAACCTACCTGACGCCCGACCAGGTCAAAGAATACAACGCCGGCAATAAAGATAACGTCGTCGGCATTGGCGCAGAGCTTTCGCAAGTCGCTTCGTATCTCTACGTGATCGCGCCGATGAAAGGCACGGCCGCTGATCAGGCCGGAGTCAAAGCAGGCGACATTATCGAGTACATCGACAACAAAGCCACACGCGACATTTCGCTTTATGACGCCAAACAGCTTCTGAACGGCTCAGCCGGGACGGAAGTTAAGCTGCGCGTTTTGCGAGCGAACTCGAGCCCGCTGACGCTCAGCGTTAAGCGTGGCGGCGCGCACGCCTCGGCCGCAGAAGGACGCATGGAAGCGGGTAAGGTCGGCATTCTCCGTATCAACAGTTTTGCTGACGGCGATTCCACCGAAATCAAAAACCACCTCCAGGATCTGCTCAAACAGGGCGCGCAGAAAATCGTGCTCGATATGCGCGACACGGCCGGCGGCTCACTAAACGAAGCCATCACCGTTGCGAATCTCTTCATTAAAGACGGCGTGCTTGCTCAGACAATCGGTCGTGAAGGAAAAGCGTTGAAGACATACACGGCAGATCCGAAAGCGACGTTGTTTACGGGACAGCTTGTTGGATTGATCGATACCGGCACGGCAGGCGCTGCTGAAGTCGTTGCTTCGGCTATCACGGAACGCAACCGCGGACAGATTGTCGGTGAGAAGAGTTTTGGCGCGGGAACCGAGCAGCAGCTGTTTACGCTGCGTGGTGGCGACGGCCTTCTGCTGACGACAGTGAAATGGGCGAGCTCGAATGGCAAGACGTTCCTCGGTGAAGATCGCGCCCATTCCGGTGTTGCTCCGAATGTCGAAGTGAAGGGACAGGAAGTAAGTGACGCAGTCGATCCGGACGAGTTGACCGGCAACGACGACGACGCGATTACAAAACCGGAGCAGGGAAATGAGAAAACAAATACCGCCCCCGCTCCGACCACTAAACCAGCCGCCGCTGAAGATCTTCAGATGAAGAAAGCGCTCGAGCTTCTGAAAGATAAACCAGCAACACGGCCTGCATAAACAAAAACGAATTAGTAAAAATCAGCCACGGATCCTGTTCCGTGGCTGATTTGTTTGCACCCATATCGAGCACCTTCAGTTCCATATCGGGTATCCCCATCTTGGTTTTCTCTTGCGAATTTCTTGCAGCAAACATTTTTTCGTCTAGGATTGCTAGAATTACGCGCACTTACCCGACTTAGCCAATTCTCCCGACATTTAGGAATAGTGCTTGCAGAATTCCCGGCAGCTTGGGAAGTACTCGACCTTTAGCAAGAACTAGCAAGGAGAAGCAGAGCGATGATTATGACTAACAAATTACTTCCAGTGGCCTTGATCGCCGCCCTCGTCGGTGGCTCCGTCGGCGCGCTGGTAATGCACAAGAGTCAGCCGGCTGAGGCTGAGACCATAACGAAAGCAGCCCCTGCAACCACCGCAGCTCCGACTGCTGAACAGGTTTCGGATAATGAAATGGTTCCGGCCGAGTTCAACACCGCTGGTGAGCAGACAGCTTACAAGACCGGGTTTGCAGACGGCTTCGCCGCAGCGGCAGAGACTCGTCAGGGCGCGGCAACAAGCTCCGCCAGACGCAGCACGTCGCGAGTCGTTTATCGAAACAGTGGCAGCAGGGCTTCGTCCAACCGCGTGTACTACAACTACGAGCCGCGGCAGCGTAGTTTCTGGGACAAGCACCGCGATAAGCTCACCGTGGCGATTGGTACTGGTGCTGGTGCGGCCGTTGGCGGCTTGATCGGTGGCAAGAAGGGCGCTGCGATTGGTGCTCTATCAGGCGGCGGCGGTTCAGCGCTGTGGACGTACAAGCTACGCAACCGCAACCGGAACTACTAACTTAGAGGTCCGGAGCAGTGAGCAAAGCTAAACTTGCTATCGCTCTAAGTACTCTCATTGTTGCAGCAGTTGCATGGGCGGTTCCGATTACCGGAATCGCCCATCAACGTGTTCAGCAATCGAGAGCAGCCGACATCATGGCGCCGGTTCGCCTGAAGGATGAACGCGAGCGCGGGTTGTTGGCGCAGGGCTGGATTAACGGCGCAGGCCCGTTCGTCTTCGTGATTGATACTGGCGCGGGTGTTTCGCTCATCAGCCGCAACGTAGCCGCCCAGACGCGACTCGCGGTGACGAAATCACGTCGCACACTCGTCGGCGGTCTCAGCACCTCGCCGATTACTTCGAACGAGGAGACGCGAATCGCAAGTCTCGCGCTCGGTCAGCGCAGTAACAACGTGCCGGGAAGTTTTACAGCGGCAGTCGTCGTGAATCTGCCCGGCTCGATAGATGGAATTCTCGATCCGACAGACGTCTTCCGCCCGTATGGGTATTCAGTTGATATTCCGAACCAGGAGCTACGAGTGTTTGATACGGCCAGGCAGCGCTTGCGCGTGACTGACGTGCCGAAGGATGGTGCGGTCGTGCGCTGGGTAGGTACTGATCGTCCGTTTGTCAGGCTCAGCGATGGGCGGCTCGCGCTGATCGATACCGGATCGACTCTCGGATTTGCACTGAATGAACCGGGACGTGCGGTTGGATCCAATCACAGCGTCACTCACGATCTCGGTGGTGGATCGATTCAGTCGCGTCGAGTCGAGCCACAGACGGTAAACATTGGCACGCTCGTTCTCAATAAAGTGCCGACAGATATGCTGATGGGAGTCGCGCCAGGAACACCGATCATCCTCGGTCGCGGCGCACTGTTCCCATTCAAGATCACTTTCGATCCCGGCTCCCGGTTGATCGCCTTCGAACCGACGAAAGAGTAGCCACCAAAAGGCACAAAAGCACAAAAGAAGAAGAGTTTAGAGTTCGGCCGGCTTGGCCCGAAAAGTCGTCATACATGTCCTTCTCTGCGCAACCTCTGTGTCTCTGTGGTTGACGATTGCTTAGGAAAAACAACCACAGAGACACAGAGGACACAGAGGTTGCACAGAGAAATCAGAC
>DASYFE010000120.1:0-43125 GCA_036498585.1 Pyrinomonadaceae bacterium
CGATGCCCTCAAAGAAATGCGTCGTCCATTTGTAAGTTACTTTTTCAAGCGGGTTTGCGCGTGTCTCCTGGACGACGCCGTTTTTATTTGTCTGGGGAGTGATGGTGAGCGTGTCGCCGGTTACCGAATACCATGGCGAGAGAGATTACCACGATCAATTAATATCAAACACGCAGCCGGAAGACGCCTCGCAAAGTATCACGTCGTAACTCTCGAGCAGCGGCATCGCGAGGTGTTCCAACTCATTCTTCCACAACTCACCACCGTAAAACGCATCCCGCATGCGCTCGCGCTCTTCGAGTGAGGGAAAGCTTCGCAGAAACACAAACTTGTTCGGATTCTCGACGTCGAGAAATGGACCAGTCACCTTCATGCCGTATGTGCGTTGTGCGGGAATCGCGCGCGTCTCAAACAACTTGATGAACTCGTCGCGCTTGCCCGGCTTGATCCGGTAGCTGCGTACTTCTACTATCATCCGCAAAACCTCCAATTCTTTTGTAAAGGACTGTAAACCGACTTATGAGCGCCAGCAAGAAGGCACTTTCAGGTAACCATCACGAGCACGCGCGGCCCAACCCAGTCGAGGGATGTCCACTGACGGCCGCACTCGCTGCCATCGGCGGTAAGTGGAAGTTGATCATCGTCTACTTTCTGGCGGAGTCGCCGAAGCACTTCGCCGCATTACGCAAAGCGATGCCGGGCATCTCGCAAAAAGTTCTGACGCAGCAATTGCGGGAGTTGATCAGCGATGGAATCGTGAATCGTGAAGCGAAAGGCGCGGCGCCTGCGCCGGTGGAGTATTCACTGACGGAGTATGGGCGATCAGTGCTGCCGCTGGTCGAGGATGTACGACTGTGGGGACGGGGACATCTTGGACGAGGGGCGAGCTAAAAAATTTTTCGCGGTTGTCGATTTGGCGTTGGTCTGTTCGATTAAGAAGTAGAAACGCGAAAAGGAGACGTGATGCAAAGGATAACCCCGTTTTTATGGTTCGATAACAACGCCGAAGACGCGGCGAATTTTTATGTTTCGGTGTTCAAGAACGCGAAACTTCTCAATATGGCGAGGTATGGCGACGCCGGGCCCGGCCCGAAAGGAACCGTGATGACTGCCGAGTTTGAGCTCGATGGCCAGGAATTCGTCGCGCTCAACGGTGGGCCAAGATTCAAGTTCACTGAAGCTATTTCATTCGTGGTGAATTGTGAAACACAGGAAGAGGTCGACTACTACTGGGAACGTCTCTCCGAAGGCGGCGAGAAATCACGCTGCGGCTGGCTCAAAGACAAGTTTGGTCTCTGGTGGCAGATCGTGCCCACGATTTTGAACAGGTTAATGGCTGATAAGGATCCGCAGAAGGCGCAACGAGTGATGGAAGCGATGCTGCAAATGGACAAGATCGATATCGAGCCATTGCAGCGTGCGTACGAGGGTTAGCGACGGATTTTACCAAGACGTTCGAGGGCGCGTGTCAGGGATTTCTTTTTCTTCAACATGTCGGACCATAAGTCGCCCACAGTGGCAATGCGTTGGGCCATAGCTCGCAACGTGAACGTCTTTGGCCCAACTTCTCCTCTTTCGATTTCTTCCCACGTGCAGGGCGCAGAGACGGGCGCGCCGGGCTTCGCACGCACAGTGTAAGTCGCAGCGTACGTCGCGCTGTAACCGTTGCGACCAGTATCAACGAGAATGCGGCCGGCGCGATCGACTTTATGGAACTCCTGTGTCAGATGGTGTGGATCGCGGCTCACTAGAACTCTTCCGACCGTGTGCGCGAACCGGGCAACTTCGCCGAAGTCAGACTTACCATCAAGCGGGACAGCAATGTGAAACCCTTTCGAGCCAGAAGTCTTGATCCAGCTCGGCAGACCTAAGTCATCAAGCAGCCCTCGCACTTGCAACGCAGCCGCACGCAATGTATCCATATCGTCTTCGTTCGCCGGATCGAGATCGAAGATGCAGATGTCAGGGTTGTACAAGTTCGGCGTGCGCGACGGCCAAACATGAATCGTGATGCTGTTCTGATTCGCCAGCCACAGCAGCGAGCGAACATCATTTGCGATCGGATGATGGACCGTGCCGCCATGCTTCGGCACTTCAACGCGCTCGAGCCACTCCGGAAATCCTTTCACCACATCCTTCTGAAAGAAGCCCGGCGCACCGATGCCACGGTGAAAACGCTCCATCGTGATTGGCCGTCGACGCAAATGCGGCAGCATCACTGGCGCAATCGCTTCGTAGTACGATGCAAGCTCGCCTTTCGTGATCCCATCATCGGGGAACAAGATCTTTTCAGGATGTGTGATCATTTACGACGCTGAGCAGACGCGGGTGACGCAGTTTACCGTGGCCGGTCCACTCAATGAAACCGACATGGACGAGGATCTCGGGTTTGACCCAGTGAACACGCAAACGCGGCAGACCTTTGGCTTTTGTGAATGGAGCGGTGGGAATTTCGAGTTGGTCGAGGCGTGCGCGTAGATCCAAAAGCAGTTTCGTGGCGAAGCCGGTTCCGATCTTGCCCGCGAAAACGAAGTCGCCGTCTTTGTGATGACCGACGAGGAGCGCGCCGAGACCAACTCGCTTCCCCTGCGGATCTGTAAAACCGCCGACGAGAAAATTCTGCGACAACTCGCACTTCATCTTCAGCCACTCTTTCGAGCGACGATGTTCGTAGATCGAGCCGCGTCGCTTCGCGATGACGCCTTCCCAACCTTCTCGCTCTGCACGTTCCCAGGGCGAAGCATCGTCGATCAAAGTTACGCGCTGGAGCGGTTTTTCAAACGGTAACTTAGCGAGCAGACCGCGACGCTCTTCGAGTGGCAATGTCGTGACGTTGCGGCCGTCGAGCCACATGATGTCAAACACGTGATATGCGACAGGACCGCCGCCCCACGTAATCTCGCCATCAAGGATCAGCTCGTCGTGCGGCAGACGTTCGATTGCATGTTGGATTGCGGGCAGATCCTGCGGCAGGTGGTTGCGTGAAAACAATTGGACGTCGTCGCCCTTTTTGTAAGCGAGCAAACGGATGCCGTCGTATTTTCGTTCGAAGACCCATTCCGGCCCGCTGAAGCGCTCCTGCGTCAGAGTCGCCGCCATCGGCACGAGCCATTCCGGCAACGAAGTCATGGCAACAGTATTACCCACATTGCAGAGATGAGTAAATTAGTTCAGAGTTCAACCGGCTTTGCCGAAAAGTCTCTTCTCTGTGCACCCTCTGTGTTCTCTGTGTCTCGTGGTTAACGATTGCTTAGGGGAAAACAACCACAGAGGCACAGAGAACACAGAGGTATCACAGAGAAGAAGTCAAATAACAGACTTTTCGGGCAAAGTCAGTTCAACCGTATGATCAATCGACGTGATTTTCTGCGCGGTGCTGCGGTGACGAGTGCTGCGCTGATTGCCGCGCGTTCGGCGTTTGCTTTTGACACGAAGCGCAACTTCGCGCCCGAGTGCGAGCTCCATGTGGTTCATGTCTTCCACTGTCGCTGACAACTCGCCGAGATAGTTTCGCTTGCCCGGACGCGGTATGTGTTTCCACGGCGAGCCGGCGTAGTAAGCGTTCTCGTGCTCGTAAATGTTGATGACCGTATATGCGCGGAAGTCGATCGGATCGGGACACGCGGCCCAGGCGCCGTTGTACTCGTCGGGATAAAACATCTGCACGGCCATCGCTTCCCAGCCGCCGGTCGAGCCACCATAGACAAACCGCGCCCAACCTTTACCGATGCCGCGAAAGCGCTTCTCGATCTCGGGGACCAGCTCGTAAGTGATCGCATCACCGTATGGGCCAAGATTGGCCGAGTTCACCGCGTATGAGTCGTCGTAATAAGGATTCGCGTGCTGGATCTCGATGATGATGAAGCGCGGAAAGTTTGGACCGGTCCATTCCTTGTAAAACTGGTACGCCTGCTCCTGCTGGATCCGGTTGTAGCCGGCGAGCTTGAAACGCTCGCTGTAATCAGGCTTGAGATTCGGATCGGGCGGCGCCTCGCGAAAACCGCTGAGGTCTGCTGGAAAGTGCCCGTGGAAAATAACGAGCGGATAACGAGCTTCCGGATGCGTGTCGAATCCTTCCGGCAGGAGCACGTGCGCGCCGAGGTTCATCGGGCGACCCCAGAACTTTGTTAAGCGCTCGCTCTGAATTTGAATGTGTTTGATGTACTTCGTGTCTTTCGGCGGCGCGATTGGCGGAATCACCTGATCGAGCGTGATCGAAATGGGTTGTGTGCCGGCGTCGATGCGGATCTGTTTCGGTGTGCTGTAGAGATTGCCGGGCGCGCGGCTCCACTGCTGGCCTTCGCCGCGGTCCATTGGCAGCTTGACCATGTGGCCGTCTGAGCGTTTGAAAGTCTCGTAGCGATGAAGGAGCGCCTGCACCCAGTACTCGCCGGGTTTGATCTCGGAAAGACTGCGGACCGGGTAACCGAAAGCGCTTTGATCCACTGACTTTGTTTCGCCGGCTTTCCACGCGTCAACGTCGATGCCAAAGACTTGCTGTGTCGTCAGGTCTTCGCTGATCTGGAAGCGCGGCTCTTCGTCTTTGTTGGTTGAAATCAGCAGAAGCAGACGACCATCGAGCGGCTCTTTGCTCGCGGTTGCCGGGTAAGTGATCTCGAAGCGGCGTGACTGAGCGTTAACGGTAAACATCGATACGAAGAGCAGGACGAGCAGTAACAGTTTCTTCATGGGAACGGGCTCCTGAATTATATCTCTACTGGCAAACCTTCAAGACGCATGATCTTCAGTGCATTCGTTGTCGGGCATGGGCCAGGCCGCAGGCGATAGTCAAACACCATACGGCTGTCGAGCACCTCTTCGCGGAAATGATAGTTTGTCACGCCTTTGATCTCGTCCGCTAACTTGATGAGCTCCAGATCGTGCGTCGCGACCAGCCCCATTGCCCTGCGTTGCGACAATTCACGAATGTAAGATCGACTCCCGATCAGTCGTTCGCGACTATTCGTGCCGCGAAAGATCTCGTCAATCAAAAACAGCACTGGCAAGTCGTCCTTAACCTCTGTAGCTGCAAGTAGTGCCTGCAGACGCTTCACTTCAGCGTAAAAATACGAGAGCCCGTCCTGCACTGAATCGCTCACCTTGATGCACGTGAACAGTCGAAACAACGAGGTCTGCATGCTCGAAGCATTCACCGGCGCGCCGGCATAAGCAAGCGCGAGATTGACGCCGACCGTTCTCAAAAACGTGCTCTTGCCGGCCATGTTTGAGCCCGTGAGAATCACGATTCTTTGGTCCTGATTCAAATCAAAGTCGTTGCAGACCTTCGACTGAGGCTTCAATAGCGGATGTCCGAGGCGTCGCGCCGTGAGGTGATCTCCAGCGCCTGTCAGCTCGGGAAATACGTAATCGGAATTCAGATAAGCGAAGTTTGCTAGCGAGTTTAGAGTCTCGAGCTCGTGCCACGCATCAAGCCAGCGGGGCAACAGGTGCGCGATCTCTTTCTTGACCAGATCGAGCTTGTAACTGAAATAAAAATCCCATGGGACGAGTGCGTTGAACAATAAAGCCAGTATTGGGTTGGTGCGCACTCCCAGCGCGGCGGCCAGTCGTCCAAGCTTTCTGATTTCGACTGACGGTTGTTTACCTTCAACTCCGAAGGGCGAACAGATCTCAGCAAGACCAGGCGTGTTTTGATAACAACGCGATTCAAGGTAACCGAAAACCGCCTTGAAGTGCGTCAACGCTTTTTCGAGATCTTGTAGTTCGCTCCAAGCAGTCGCGATCTTCGACTGGCTCAGGAACGTCGCTGCAACGTAGATCAGAAACACGAGCGGCCAGATGCGTGGGATCAACTCGTCGAGCCAGAGCCACACGCAGATGAGATTCAGGACTGCGAGGCTCGTGAGAAGTATGAGTGTTGGCAGTAAGGACTTCTTCGGTCCGCTTTGTTCGATCCAGTCGACGAGTACCCGTGAGTTCCAGTGACGGAAGCCGGTTTTTGATCGAAGCGGACCAGCAGAGCTGATGCGTGCAAACGCCGAAAGCAGCTGCAGCTTGTCACGGAAGACAGAATGGCCCTTCAACTCTCGGACCAGTTTTTGCCGGTGCTGCATCGCCTCGGCATCGGGACGAGGATTGAGTAGCCACGACTTCAGCCGCTCACTTCCCTCTTTAGTGACGGCGCTATCGAGCAGGCGATGAAGCGATCGTTCACCCGTGATATCGAGATCGCTCTCGAATGGATGGCCTGCAATCGGAGGATCCGGATCCGCGGCTGGAATGCGGTCCCAATCCAGGTTGATCCGCGCGATCTGGACCTGCTTGATATCGATCAGCAGTGAGTTTCGTGTGATGCTGTCGCGAACTCTCGTATGAAAGATCGTGACTATCGCGAACACGACTGCGAGTAGCGCAGCCACAAACCACGCCACCTTGCTCCCGGCAAAATTACAAAACGCCAGGGCCAACAACGCGCCGGCAACAAAGATAACTCTCCGCGCGTTCCAATACTTTCGACTGATCTGGTTGAGAAACTCACCTCTGCGCCTCAACCGCGCGATTTGCTTGTCGAGCTGCTCGAAACGAGTCATGCTTGTCGAACATAACCCAATCATGCATGAGTTGGAAACTAAAGCTGTTGAATGGAACGTCAACCTCGACGAGGTTCGGGAAACACCGACGTCGCTGATTGGCTTTGGTGTGCGCGGCGGCGTGCGTGTAGTACTCAAAATAACAAAGCAGGATGGCGACGAGTCGCATTCGGGCGAGGTACTGAAGGCGTATCGCGGAGAGGGAGCGGTGAGAGTTTTTGAGTCCGAGCCCAACGCCGTCTTACTTGAACGCCTCGAACCCGGTGAACAGTTAGTGAATCTCGTAAAGCATGGCAGAGACGCCGAAGCGACAAATATCCTGGCGGAAGTAATTGCGAAGCTGGCGAATCACGAGGCGCCGGTTGGTTGTCCTACGGTTATCCACTGGGGACGCGCTTTTGATCGTTATCTGCAAAGCGATGGCGAACAGATTCCACGCAAAGTCGTTGAGGAAGCCCGCGAGATGTACGAGGAGCTCGCATCATCGCAGGGTCAAACGATGCTGCTCCATGGAGATCTGCAGCATTACAATATCCTTTTTGATAACGAGCGTGGTTGGGTCGCGATCGATCCAAAGGGTGTTATTGGTGAGCTCGAATACGAGCTCGGCGCACTACTTCGCAACCCGATCGAATTGCCGGATATCTTTGCAAATTCCGTCACGATAAACCGCCGCCTCGAAACACTAACTACAACCCTTCGCCTCGACTATTCGCGCGCGCTCCGCTGGTCCTACGCCCAATCAATCCTCTCCGTCATCTGGGACATCGAAGACGGCCACCCACTCACCCTCAACACCCCCTCCCTCCTCCTCGCCAGCAGTCTGAAACAAATTCTGTCGCCAGCTTAAAGCAAGTAGCGTTCAATGCTGAGTGATCCATGAAACACCCCGAGAACATCTATTGTGTTCTCTGACTTAATCAGATATGCGATGCGATAATGGCCGTATTGAAGGATACGTACTTCGCGAGACCTTTCCGCCTCATAGCGGTGGCCGAGTCGGGGATGGATTTTGAGGAGTTGGGCTCGCGCAACAATTCCGGCGATCGTGCGCTGAGCGGCGTCAGGATTGTCTATTGCGATATAGTTGTGAATGTCCTTTAGCCAGACCTGCGCCTCACGCGTCCAGTTTATTTCGCCCACGTGATGATGCGCGCCTCCATTTCCTCATTAGAGATAGTCCGACCCTCGTCAGAATCTTTGAGGCCTCGTTCAATCATCAAATGGAAGGCAAGCTCACGAATGATCTCGTCATACGAGCTATCGTCTGGCTGTTGTTGTACAAGTTGAGCGATTTGTTCTTTAGCTGTGGCCATATCTGTTACGGCATTCTAGCGTAACTAATAGTACGCGTCACCGAATTACGCGCACGGAGGTGTGGGACATTCGGAGTCGTGGAGGGCGGGGGCGGTGGTGGGGGTGTGTTCGCGTCCGAAGGTTGTGATCAGGATTACGGAGCCGATGATGACGGCGGCGGCGGTCAACATTTGCCTCGTGAGCGGCTCGCTCGCGATCATCCAGCCGAGAAACACAGCAACGACGGGATTCACGTACGCGTAAGTCGCCGCACGTGCGGGCGCCACATTGTTCAGCAGCCAACTGTAGGCAGTGAAACCAACAAGCGATCCAAATACCAGCAGGTAGAAGAATGCGCCGATCGACGTCCATGAGGCATTCGCGAGGTTCAGGCGCATCGGGTCGCCCGTGACCACAGCCAGCAGCAAAAGCAAGACGCCACCGGAGAGCATCTGCATTCCCGAAGCCATCAATGTCGATACGTGGAACGGCCGTCGACTCGAGTAGACCGATCCCGCCGCCCACGAGAACGCCGCGAGCAAAACCACACCGCCAGCGATCAGGCTAAACTTCGAATGTCCATTACTTCTCAGCCCATCACCCACAAGCATCGCGACGCCGACGAGCCCGATCAGCACTCCGAGTAGTACTTTCCAATTCGGACGCTGCCGACTGATTGCCCAGTTGAGAACCACTACCCACAAAGGCTCAGTCGATACCAGCAACGCCGCCAAACTCGTGGCGACATATCTCTCCGACCAAACTACGCCACCATTTCCACCGAGCAACAGCAGCCCCCCAATCACCAAAGCACGACGCCACAGGTGGAGCGGCGGAATAAAACGCTCACCTTTAAGCACTGCCCAGGTGAAGAGAATCAGCCCCGCTAGTGTGAATCGCGTTCCAGTCATCAGGAACGGTGGCAGAGTGTCGATAGCAAGGCGGATCGCGAGGTACGTTGAGCCCCAGAGCACATAAACCGCAGCGAACGCTAGAACGATCTTTACGCGAGATGGTCGTGTCATCGAGTGAGGGCCTACAGTACCAGAAAGACGAGTGGCCACAAAAAAGCAAAGGCACAAAAGCTATTCGCTCTTGTGCCTTTCTGCCTCCGTGGGGCGTTTTTTCTTAATCAGGCCGGTCGCGTTTATCTCGTTTGGGAGGTGGTTGATTGGGGTTCTGACGCGGCGGCCGCTGGTCTTTCCGGTCATTGGTGATGACCTTCGCTGGTTCTTTCGGAGGCCGCTTATCCTGGTCTTTGCGCTGCGCAACTGCCCCGGCAGACACCATGCCGAGCATCGCAATGACCAGTAGTAGTTCTCGCAGTAACTTAATCATTTCTGCCTTTTCTCCTCATGCCAAGTTCCTGCGCAGGAGGGAGAAAGAGATGCGCTGACCAGGAGGCAGCAAGACAGGCGCCACGTATTTTCGGACGAAAAGTCTAACAAAACGCGCAGAAAATCGCACGGTTTCGAGTTGAGCCGCACCTTATCGTGCGAAGAGCACGAAAGAGTTTAGGCACAAAAACACAAAATGATGGTTTATTCGAGGCGCACATCGCCAGTCATGTAGCTAACGACGAACGGTGACGCTGAGTGTGCCGATATTGCCGCTCGTGTCAAAAGTCCGCAGCGAGATTGTGTGCTCGCCAGGGGCGAGGCTGCTGAAGTCGATTGTATAAACTTCGTGGCCGCTGTCGGCGATGCCATCATCCGGAAATACCGGCAACCACGCGGCGCCATCAAGACTCGCGTCCGCCTTCTTCACTTTGCCCGTCGCATCGTCAACTGAAAAGACCATGTGCACCGCGTCGCCCTTCAACTGCGGTTGGCCCATCGCTTTGACCACCGGCGGCGTGTTGTCGATATCGACCGGTTCACTCAAACGCTCGCCCGTGAGCTTCTGCCCGGGCGGATTGTCAGGCGCGTCCGTCGCAACGACTTTGATCACGTAGCGGCCGTCGGCGAGCGTCGCGCCGTCGATCGTGTAGAAGTTGTCGCGCAGCTTGTCTTTCAGGAGCCGGAACGTCTGCTCATTCAACGCGCGGTAGTAGATCGCATACTCCAGCGTGTCAGAATTTCGATCTTCAGCCTGCCACTGGAACGACCGCGCGCCTCGTTGATAGAAGCGTCGCGGCGGCACTTGGGCCACTGGCCCAAACACCGACGGATCCAATCCAGACGACTCAACGTTCGGATCAGTCACAATCGGCAACTGCTGCAAACCCACGCCGATCGGCAACGCCGTGATCGACAACACCTCAGGCGCGACGTTGCGCGGCAGGTAAGCAACACTCACATCTTCAACCGACGACGGCGCGCCCGCTGAACTCGAAGCACGCACAGTCGCCCGCCACTGGATAAAACGAGCGCGCGGGCTCGAGATCTGGTTCCCATCCGGGTTTCGATACGCGGTGCTCCAATCACTCCAGGTCGCATCGGGACGCTCACCATTGCCACTGCGCGTTTGCACTTCAACCGCGCCAGTACCGCGCCACCAGACGCGACCCCACGACGCAGTCAGTTTTGCATCTCTGACTGGCGATTCAAACGAGCCTTCAGTCACGAGCTCGTTGCCGAAGCGAAACAGCTTTCCCTGGTTACTCGACGCCGCGTAGATTTGATCATTCCTGACAAGCAGCGATGAGATTTGCCCTTCCGGCGACTGCAACAGCAGCGTGTCGCGACCGTCATTCGTGACTGAGTAGATGCGGCCCTTGTCGGCTGTGCCGATCAAGACACTGCCCGGTTGCAGTGACGGCGCAATCGCGAAAGCGGTCACGGTTGCTGAGCTCCAGACGACGTCAGTCGCGCCGTCAGGGAGTATGCGAAACACGGCGCTGCGCGCGGTTGAAACGTCACCGCGACTGCGCGTCTGGCCCGTCTGACCTTGAATCGGCGCGCCGCTCTCGTCGATCGCTGTGATGGTGACAGACGTGGTTGGCGTACCGCCGCCTTCGGTTGTTTGCGGCTGCGCAACCGCCGGTGTTGAAGGTGGTCGCGCTGTCGCAGCCGCGTCACTGAGTGCAAGCGCATAGATCGATCCGTCGGCGGCCGGCGCAAGCGCGTGGATCTCGCGCAGTTGTGTGTCGAAGAGTGCGAACATCTTTCCTTCAGGCGAGACTCTCAAAACGAGTCCGCCCGAGTCAGTACCCGCGATCAAATCGCCTTGCGGCGTTACTGCAAGTGAGATGACGTGCGTTTGATTTGTACTGACGAGTAAAGACGATGCCGGATTCGCACCAGCAGCTCGCACGCGATAAAGCTTGCCACTATCACCCGTTCCGACAGCGAGCGAGCCGTCAGTCATCACTGCCAGCGACCAGATATACTTGTCACCCGGATCGAAATAGACGTCAGCCTTGCCGTCAGCAGTGATGCGATAGACCTTGCCGTCAGGCGACGTGCCCGCGTAGATCGAACCGTCACGCGCAATCGCGAGCGCCGTTACGTCCAACTCCGCGGCGTCGTAAAGCAGCGAGCCACTGCCCGCGCTCGACACTTTAAATATCTTGCCGTCGTGCCCGGTGCCCAGGTAGACATTGCCCTGACTATCAACAGCGCTGGACCACACATACGTTTGCTGCGTGTTGTAAATCTCGTTCAGCTTTGGCGCCAGCATCAACACGCCGGTGTCAGTGATCGACACGCCGCGCGAGTCGCCTCTCAGCAACTCGGTGCGGCCGCTCGTCTCCCAAACAACCGGTTGACCGGCTTCTACAGGTAAAACAAAAAAGGTGAATAAGATTGCGAGGGTGATTAGTCGTTTAATGGTCATCTGTTAGCTACGTTCCTATGTACTTGGCGTAAAGCGAGCGAGCGGTGGCGATTTCGTCTGTGCCGCGAATGATCGAGCGCGCATCCTGAAAGACGGTGAGCTCGAAGTTTCCGGTCTTGAACCGCAGAAGATATTCATTGAACTTCACTTCACCGGCGCGCCGTAGTCTTTCGGCGAGCGTGGGGAAGTTTATTCGTGTGGGCTGCGACGGCGAGATCTGGATTGCATCACGACCACAAAGCACGGCGGCTCCTTCATCTGCGTGTGACAACGTTTCGTAAAGTCCAAGACCACACGCCGGACAATCCTCGCGACGTTTGCGTGTGCCGATTCGTCTCCAATCGTTTTCCCACACGTCAAACTGCATCAACGATCCGTGCAGCGCGTCGATTTGTCCCGTGATCAATTTGAGCGCTTCAGAAACCTGCACTGCCGAAACCACATTGATGATCGGCATGATCACTCCCGACGTGTCGCAGGTCGGAGCGCTCGCGGCGGGCGGAGCTTCTTCGAATACACAACGCAAGCAGGCGGTTTGATGCGGCCGAATGGTCATCGTGACGCCATACGAGCCGACCGCAGCGCCGTAGATCCAGTTGATGTCGTGCTTCACCGAAGTATCGTTGAGGAGGTAACGCGTGGAGAAATTGTCAGTGCCGTCAATGACGACATCACACGTCTCGACAAGACGCTCGACAGTCGAATAGTTGACGTCAATGATGTGAGGCTCGACTTCGATTCCGGAGTTTATTTCCCGCAGGTGGTTCGCAGCGGCGATGGCTTTCGGCAGACGCTTTTCGGCGTCACTCTCCGTGAACATCGTCTGCCGCTGGAGATTTGAAGGCTCGACGAAATCCCGATCCACGATGCGCAGGTGGCCCACACCCGCACGCGCCAACGCTTCAGCATGGGCCGAACCCAGCGCACCGCAACCGACTATCAGTACTCGCGCGGCCAACAGCCGTCGCTGTCCTTCTTCGCCAATTCCACTGAAGAGAATCTGTCTGCTGTAACGATCGTCCACCGCTCTCAGTATAGCAGTGAACAATCATTGAATGTGACTTACGCCATGATGCCGTAGCGCTTGATCTTCGCGTTCAGCGTCGTGGGCTTCAGCCCCAGCAGCTTCGCGGCGCGCGTCTGGCTGCCGGAAGTGCGGCCGAGCGCTGTGCGAATGAGACTCACTTCAAACTGCCTGACCTCGTCCGAAAAAACCGCGCCACGCTTGATGTCGACCGGCCTTGAGATGGCCAGGGACTCAACTTCGTCCAAAAGTTGTAGGACTGTTTCACGCAATGTGTTTAGTCGCACATCGACGGTTGAGCCATTGGGGGCCTGTTCAATCGACTCGTTCCTGTTTTCTTCCAACCCTAAGATTGATTCGCTTGTCATATTTCCTCCGAGAAATTTTGCGGCAGCAACCGCTCACCGCCTGGGCCGACTTGGGGAGTCTTTTGGTGCGGCTGCGGATACAAATATAACTAGAGGTTTCATGGAAAAATTCCGTTCTGTGACGGAACGGCTAATTTTTGGGATGGAGCGGTATATAACCGCAAAAAGCCGTAAAAAATCACAACGACTCGATAAGGAGATTTCTCTGTGCAACCTCTGTGTTCTCTGTGTCTCTGTGGTGAGGTTAACCACAGAGACACAGAGTACACAGAGGTTGCACAGAGAAGAGCTAGATCGCGTTGCCGACGGCGCCCTGAAAGTTTGCGCGGTAGTTACGGCTGAGGGTGAGCTCTTTGCCGTTTTCCATGATGATGCGGTACTCGCCGTGGAACCAGGGCTGCATCTCTTTGATTCGATCGATCTTCACGATCGCGGAACGATGAATCCTTCGGAACTGCCGCGGGTCGAGTTGTTCTTCCAAACTGCTGATCGTCTCGCGCAGGAGATAGCCTTTTTGATTGTCGTAGACGCGGACGTAGTTCCCTTCCGACTCGATGCAATGCACATCCTGCACATTAAGGAAGAAGACGCGACCGCCGTTCTTGATCACGAGTCGCTCCAAATGGCGCGGTCCACTTTTCAGCTCTTCTAGTAAGGCGAGAATGTGCCGGTCTCGTTCCCCAGTCTGATCGAGTTTGATCTGGTCCTTGACTCGTTGCCAGGCGGCGTCGAACCGCTCGTGGTCGAAAGGCTTGAGGAGGTAATCGAAGGCATGGACCTCGAAGGCGCGCACAGCATACTGATCGTAGGCAGTCACGAAGATGACATACGGTGTCGATTGCGGGTCGAGCGACTCGAGCACCTCGAAGCCGCCCAGCTCCGGCATTTGAATGTCGAGAAAGACGAGGTCCGGCCTTTGCGACTTGATCGCGTCAACTGCTTCACGACCATTCACACACTCCGCAACTATCTCGACTTCCGAATCCTCGGCCAACATCTCGCGAATCATGTCGCGAGCGAGTGGTTCATCATCGACGACCAACGCGCGAATATTCCTTGCGTTCGTCACTATGCCTCCTAACAAAACGTGAATAACGCAATGAACGGGTGAGTAAGGTTCACTCAGTGAATGAACACCACAGTCAAAACAGTTGTGGCGCTCATCGGCTGGTTACGACGGATTTTGATGCCAAGTTTCGTTGTTGAGATACCGGGAGGAAATAATTTTTTGGATCGACGAGAAAGTGAACATGGATGGCGAGATATCGAACGAAATGCCCGGAGTTGTTAAGAATTGTTAAGTCTGCCGCGGGATTTCGAGGGCGACGACGAGGCCCCCGGTCGGACTATTCAGCATCTCGAATCGCGCTGCGGAGCCGTAGAGTCCGGCAAGCCTCGCCTGTGTGTTTGCCAATCCCAGTCCTTTGCCGCGACGAGAATCGAGAATCCTCTCCGTATCGATACCGGGGCCATTGTCTTTTACTTCAATACGCACCACGCCATTCCGCGGGGCCGCAGTAACTTCAACACGACCTGACGTCGAGTTTCCAATCGCGTGGCGCATCGCGTTCTCGACAATAGGCTGGAGTATCAGGTTGGGAACGCGCACGTCCAATACGTCCGGATCGACGCGAATGTCGGTAGTCAGTCGGTCCTGAAATCGAATCCGCTCGATTTCGAGATAGCCGTTGAGAAACTCGATTTCCTGTTGCAGAGTGACTTCCATCGATCCGGAATTCTCAAGCGTCAGCCTGAGGAAGTCGCCGAGCCGCGTGATCATCCTGCGCGCGGCTTCCGTATCTTTGCTTAGCAACGCCGAAATCGAGTGGAGCGTGTTGAAGAGAAAGTGGGGGTGCACCTGCATCTTCAGCGCTTCCAACTGCGATTGCACAAGCTGTGTGCGAAGCTCGGAAGCTTTCAACTCGCCTTTGCGATAGCTGTTGTAGTAATTGAACGCGTGACTCATCAGCAGTATCGTCCAGTAAACCAGCAGCCATTTTTCGAGGTTGATGTAAACAAACCTAAAGGTCAGGAACGCTGAGATAAATTCCGTGCGTTCAAAAATGATCATGAGGGCAAGATGATGAAGCGCGAGTAACACGCTGCTCAAGATTACGCTAAAGACGAAGTGGAAGGCGCTGCGGCGCAGCCAATTTTGACGCTGAATGCAATACCGGCGCGCCAGCCACAGAACGAGGGGGGTAGCGAGTGCCCAGAGATAGCAAGCTGATGCTTGCCCAAGCAATTCCCGGCCGAAGCCATATTTCCTCGACTGTTCACTCGCGGAGGACATTACGTAGACCTGGGAGGTATAGAAGAGTGTGACGATCGTCCACACTCCCCAGATCAATCCATAACGCACCCACCGCCTGGACAGTATCGATTCTGTGTCATCCATTACAGGTTCGCTCATTGTGTTTACGGCGCGGGACGCGGGAGGTACTGAGCATGCTGACGCCGAGCAATCCCGAGGTATATGTCCAACTAAAACCAGTGGGGAGAACTTTGTGACCAAAAGGACTGATTCTGATGCAGTCCGGCCTTAATACATAAAATCAGTGTTCATCCGCGAAAATCCGTCGCTAATTTCCTTCCTGTCCACAACTCGAACTGCAATCCAGCCTGCGCAACGAGCATTTCGAGGCCGCCCAGCGTTTCGCATCCAGCTTCAAGAGCTTCGCGGAGGAGTAAGGTCTCTCGAGGATTGTAGATGAGATCATAGACGCAGCGGCTGCCTGATAATTGTTCGCGCGTTACCGGAGATTGATCGATGTACGCTCCAGAGCCCACCGGCGTCGTGTTGATTACGAAGTCGTAACCCGCGAATGATGCCTCGGCCAGTGACACACACGAAATTCCGAACAAGTCAGCAAGCGACTGGGCCTTCGAAACATTGCGGGCAAACAGCGTTACATTTGCGTTTTGTCGCTGTAAGGCCCAGATGGCTGCGCGCGCAGCACCGCCGGCGCCGATGATCGCAACCTTCGCGTCGCGCAGAGTGTTGAATCGACTGAGCAACGGATCGATGAAGCCCGCGGCGTCGGTGTTGTAGCCCAACAGTCGACCACCTTCCACTATTACAGTGTTAACAGCGCCGATGTCTTTCGCGTCTGGTTGGATCCAGTCGAGGCATTCCATCACTGTTTGTTTGTGTGGCGCAGTGATGCTCAAGCCGCGCAGGTTCCAGTTTAGCTCACGCGTAACTGGGTGGACCATGCGTTTGAAGAACTCGACGGCGTCCTGGACCTCGAATGGAAGATAAACTCCGTTCAGGTTTTCTTGTAAGAAAGCCGCGTTGTGAATGCGTGGCGAGACGGAGTGCATCACCGGCAGACCGACGAGTCCGCAGATCATCGTTTCGTTGTCGATCGTGTCCATGTGGTAAAGCGAGCGCAGCTTGCGAGCGTTGACCTGGCCGGGTGCGGTTGTGCGCGCATCTTCGAGTGCGCCGTAAGTGAGAAAGGAGCCGCGTGATGGGCCAAGTACACGGGTTGCGATGCCGGCGTTACCCATTGCGATCGCGATGATTTCTCTTCCCTCACTGCGCGCGCGATCGAGAAGCTGAAAAACCGGAAGGCAGTCGAGGATGTCGTTGGCCTGCACGGCAATCTTGATGACTGCGGCAGGTGTGTGGGCCAGACGCTCATAGATTTGTTCGAGATTCTTGGGAACACCTGAGAAGTCGTGATGCGAGACGATTACGCGTGACCAGTCAGGAGTGAGATCGTGGACCAGATCGCCTTCAATGTCCCACCAGACCGTCTCGCCGTGCGGAGCTGAAGACCAAAAACGTCGTCGCTCTTCGTGAGTTAGTTCGCGATAACCGCCTTGCTGAGCGGGACGAAAGGTGAGGATCAAAGGTCGTTTTATCTCTTCGAGGTCCGGAACCTTATCAAAACAATCGATACGCAGCTCAACCCAGTCAGCCAACTCACATGCACTCCGCAGCGCGTCGAGATCCTTCTCGCACACGGGGACGCATACACGAGTTGAATGTTTGTGATTCACAGAAAAAGAATTCGGAAACAGCGGGGGCCTACTGCCGTTCGTGATCCAAATGACGGGTGGGCGCTTCAACTCCGAGATGGCGTGTGGTGCCCTCAGTGACACTCGAAACTGGAGCCCTCAGTCCTTCCGCCGGTCGCGGTGTCTCCACAAAAGATCTATTCATCGGCGGCGGCGCGAGTGAAGCTCTCTTCGCATGCTCCTGCAGACGGATAAACTGCGCGACCCCGGTCGCCATCAGGGAGAATGCCGGTATCAACATCCAAAACCACCAGACCTGCCCGATGGTTCTCGATAGAACAATCGAGATGATGATAAATGCAATGCCTAAGAAGAAATTCTTGAATGGTTGTTCGAGCGTGAGCTCCCTGCCTCGCTTCGTCCGGCACGTCCCATCGACTTCAGTGGGTGGCTGTGGCTGCACGAGCTGACCCGAGAGAGCCTGCGGCACGAGGCTGATATTCGCTCCGCAACTGCGACAAAAACTCGCGCCGTCCAAATTCTGGGTAGCGCACTTAGGACAGAACATCTATTTTCCGCCTTTCACGTTGAGTGTTCGCTGGCGTCTCGCCTCGTACATTAGCACTCCTGCCGCAACCGAGACATTTAACGACTCCAATTTGCCCGAGACAGGTATACGCACGAGTGTATCGCAGTGTTCTCTGACCAACCGGTGCAGGCCGTGACCTTCGCTTCCGAGAAAGATTGCGGACGGCAATCGCCAATCCCAATCCGTGTACAACTGTGTTGCTTCAGCCGCGGCCCCAACCACCCAGATGTTACGTTCTTTCAACTGCTCTATCAATCGCGAGAGGTTCGTCACTCGCGCTACTGGAACATATTCGAGCGCGCCTGCAGCGACTTTCGCGACGACGCTCGTCAGACCAACGGCGCGTCGCTCAGCAATGAAAATTCCGTGAGCGCCCGAACACTCTGCGGTGCGCAGAATCGATCCCATGTTGCGCGGATCTTCGACTCCATCGAGTCCGAGTACGAGGGGCGGATCATCAGTTCCGTTCTTCGTTTCGAGCTGGTCCAACAGGTCATCTGCGTCTGCATAACGCGCAGCGGCTACACGCGCCACGACGCCCTGGTGTCGCACGTCGCCGAGTGAGCGATCGATATCGAGTCGCGGCACACGATGAACGGGCACGCCCTTCTCACGCGCGAGATCGATAAGCGACTTCAGACGATCCGGACGAGCGCTCTCAAGAATCGTGATCGTCTCGATCTGGCGTTTACCCGCACGCAGCGCTTCAAGCACCGCATTTGGACCATAGATTAGATCGTGAGATCTGGATGTCATGGAATCTTTTTACAGGATTTACAAGATTAGACCAAGATTTTCATGTGAATCCTGATCAATCTTGTAAATCCTGTAAACGACTGCTCAACCAGAATCGCAAACGTGAGTAGCGGGTGAACTGGGTTTCGTTATTCTTCGTCGTCGCAACTCCAACACTCAACTTCCCTGGCCGCTCACGTCGCCAACCACTCGATTGCGTTTCCGGTTGCGTACTCCATACAAGCTCGAGCGGATTTCGAACACCCCTGTACGAATCATCAAACTGCGCATTCACTGCTTTCGAAACAATTACTTTCTGCAACCGGCTGATATTTTCATTCGTAACGAGCGCCTTCTCACTCCCGAGACACGAGAAATCAAACCCGGTTGCGCCAACACGCCACGTGAACGAATGCGTCTTCGTGTAAAAATCAATCACCGCCTCGTCTCGGAAAAACTCATTCGTATCGAGAATCTCATTCTCCTTCTTACGCGTCATGCGCTCTTTGATCTCGATCGTGGTTTCGATTAGTCGTGCTGTTAAGATCAGGATTACATCCGACCACGAGATATCCGTTTCTTCCGTGCCAGAGTGATAAACCACAACGCGCTCGTCATCAAAACTCATCGCTCTTACGCGCCTTACGAGATTCGATGAACCAAGCTCCTCATCACCAATAGTCACACACTTCAAACCGAGATCTCGCAATCTCAGCGTAACGAGCTCAGCTTCTTCACGACTCGCCGTGCGCGCCACCGGCATCGGTACGCTTTGCGATAGTAGCTGCTGCACATTCTCCGGCGAGAGTTTCACGAGGACTGCTGCATCAGTAACGATTTCCGTCGTCACCCCTTCCACAGGCGACAGAATGTTGTTGTAACCTAACTGGTGTTTTTCAGGCTGGCGCAGGACCGGTTTTCGCAAGCGCGCGGAAGATTCTGTCAATGGCAGCGGAGCGACACAATAAAGACAACTTACTCGCGTAGGTGGATTAGCTCTCAAGCACTCCTCGCAACGAATCAGTTGCTCTGCGGGGAAACCGAGCGGCTCCGAAGGTTCGACTGGTCCAAGGAAGGGAATGTTTTCGTTATCTTTAGGCAACAGCTCCTCCAAGTATTTTAATTATACGACGATGAGAAAATTCGAGGCGAAGAGAATGTTTGCTGGAAAACTATTGATACTCACACTGGCAGCCTTGATGACGGGCGCGTGTGCAGCATTCCAGCCGACTGACGCTAACGGTCCAGCCGCTAATCGCCCGCAGTATCCCATTGCGCTATCAGACACTGGGGCGAGATTGGAAGAAGCATCTGTCGCGTGGTACCAGTTGTCGCAACGCTACGGCCTGCCGGGAAAGACCGAAGCGAACCTCCAGCCGTATACAGCAACACTCGAGAGCTTACCGGCGAACCTGCCCGCGCCGATGTATCTACCAAAAGTCGGTTCGCAAACGGCGCCGACTGAAGAAGACACACGCGAGTCGCTGCGAAGGTTCATCGTCGAATGGCAGACACTGATCGGAGCAGACCCAAATCAACTATCGCTGGTGGAAAGAACTGACGAGCCATCGGGTGTCAAAGTAGCTCGTTACGAACAGCGGCCGTTTCGCTATCAGTTGCGCGGTGGCTTCGGCACACTCGTGATTCGCTTTCGCAGCAACGGGCAGCTCGTCGGACTTTCCAGCAACTGCATCCCTAACGCGGATCGTCTTCAAGCGGCACTGAACGCTCTGACCCCGACGGTCACGGCGGAGCAGGCGGTAACCCATGTCAAAACGCAGCAGCCTGCCAGTGCTAAAGTGGAGGCGCGGCAGCTCGTCGTATATGCCGAGCCTTCAAAGTCATCCCCAAGCGGCCTGGAATTCCGGCTGGCTTGGGAAGTAGAGGTCACAAACGCTCCTATTAGCAAGGTCTATCTGGACGCACTTTCTGATGAAATAATTGCAACAACTTAGTGACGGTCCATAACACTTTTCCAACTTGACCATGAGACAGCAAAGCAGCATTCTAGATTTACTAAAACCAAGGGGTATTTTCGGAGTGAGTTTATGCACAATTTCGATCCCACTAATAACATTTCATGGCAGCTAGGTCATCGCGGTAGAGTCGCAGTTTTTATAGACGGTAATAATCTTTTCCATGCCGCCCGTTTTCACAACATCGACATCGATTACAACAAACTGCTCCGTGTGTTGTTGGGTGATGGGCGATTGCTGCGGGCCTTCTTCTACACCGGTGTGGACGTAGGCGCTGAGCGGCAACAGGGCTTCCTCTTGTGGATGCGTCGCAATGGTTTCCGCGTCATTCAAAAAGAGCTGAAGACCTTCTACGACGGTACACGAAAAGCGAACCTTGACGTTGAGATCGCTGTAGACATGTTGTCGCTGGCCGGGCGTTACGACACGGCGGTGCTGGTCTCCGGCGATGAGGACTTTGTGTACGCAGTCAATGCCGTTGCTTACAAAGGATGTCGCGTGGAGATTGCCGGCTTCCGCTCAAACACTGCGCCGAAACTGATCGACGTTTCTGACTATTTCATCGACCTTGGCGAGATCGCAGACAAAGTGCGCAAGGAGATTTCGCACGGAACGCGCTATGATGAGCACTGCCCCATGCCCGCACCGTATCTCTCGGATCAGATGGAGATGCAGAAATCCCCGTCGGCTGACAGTTTCGAGCAGGCCATACGCGCAGTGATCGAAGCCGAGATTGAAGAGGAAGCGGCGGAGTTTGAGGCGGCGACTGAATTCATCAGGATTACCGACGATCATTAACCGCTAAGAATGAAAGTCTTCACAGTTCAGGAGGCTAACGCGCTGCTTCCCGACGTTCGTAAGATCGTTGGGAAGATTCAGCGCGCGCATCGAAAGCTCTCGCATTACCGCGAAGATGCGAAGAAAGCCTCTGAAGCAGCCGAGCGAGGCGGCGGTGGATTTCCTAACGGCGTCGCTTATGCGTCGGATTTGTTGGCGCTCACCGCTGAACTCTCAGAACTGGAAGATCTCGGCGTCCAACTTAAAGACTTCGAGCGCGGCCTCGTCGATTTTCCCTCACTCCGCGACGGTCGCGTCGTACTGCTCTGCTGGCAACTCGGCGAAGGCGACGAACTCGAATGGTGGCACGACGTCGACGCCGGCTTCGCTGGCCGAACCCCTCTTTAGTCTGATCCGCGTTTATCCGCGGCTTAAGTTCAACTATCTCTTAATTTCTCATTGACCACTTAAAGTTATTCTTGTAGTATTCGGCCTCGAATATGGCTTCATCCCCCCAAGATTCGACTCGGCCCACAGAAAAGAGATCGACACTCATCGAGTTTCCCGGTGTTTCGCGAAACTCGATGCCGGAGTGGCGCAAGGAGTTGAGTGAGCGTGTGCGCGCAGCCCAGGAAAAACGCGCACGCGAAACCGCACGCGAGGCTGCCGAAGCTGAGCGACAGCGGATTGAAGCCGCAGTTAACCCACCGCAATTAGAATTACTGCCGCCTGCGCCGACGCCGGCCATTAATCCTCTGGTCGCAGCCGCGCTCAAGCGAATCGAAAGAGCACACCAGCCAGCGCCATCCGAAAGTCGTCAACCTGGAACGACCCTGGCGACCGCGGTTGCGTATGCACCCGAGCGAGAAGATAACGACATGAGCGATACGGTCCCCTCAACCCCGGAACTCGCCTTTGAGCCGGAGGTTCCCGAAGTCGAACCGGTCGTGACAGTAGAGAAGACGCACCACCTCGCGGTTGTATCAGTGAGCGAGCCTGTCGCACCTCCAGTCGCAGTCGAGCCGCCAAGAGCGCCGAGACGTCTGATTCGTGACGATAACGATCCAGCGCTCAACTATCTCGATTCGATCACCAAGACGCTCTGTGTCGACGAGCTGAATCACAGCAGTGCTTCGGCTTTTCGCCGCATCGTTTGCGCGTTGCTCGATTTGATCTTTTGCGCGTTATTGAGCTCGCCGATTGCCGGTGCGATGTATCTCACTGGCAGCAACCTGCGCGACCCGCGGGTCATTGGCGTGTTGGCGGGAAGCGTGATCGTGGTGACGTTTCTCTATTTGACAATGCTTACAGCGCTGACAGGCCGCACCTGGGCCATGCGCCTGCTTTCAATGCGTGTGATCGACAGGAAGACGGGGCTGATTCCCACTGGTGGACAATCAATCGGTCGATCGTTCTTCTACCTCTTGTCGCTCGCGACGGTCGTTGGAATTCTTTTTGCGCTCGTTAGTCGCGACGGTTACACGGTCCACGATCGCTTCACACGTACGGCAGTAGTTACTTCATAACACAGACAGTACGCGGGTTTTACGCGGATGAATGAGACAGTCCTGCAGCGTGTTGTTGAAGAGCTTCAGGGCGCGTTGATAGGACGGTACTGCGGAAAGATTTACCAACTCGGGCCGGTTTCGTTCGCCATCGACTTTGGCTTGCGCGGTGAGTTTCTCTTCATCAGCGTCGATCCGGCGAGCCCGCGTCTTTATCTGATTCACCGGCGCACGAAAGATCTGGAAAAACAATCAGTAGCGCTCAATGCGTTTGGCCAGATGATGCGGGCAAAGCTCAGTGGCGCGCATTTGGTTGGAATTTCCAAAGATCCGCTTGACCGAATCGTTCGGATAACTTTCCGCACGGAAGAAATGATTTTTCGCCGGCTCGTGATTCAACTCACTGGTCGGACGGCAGACGTTTTTCTTCTCGATGAGTTGAATCGCATTGTCGCAGTCTTGCGCGAACAGGCGCAGACGAGAATTCAGCAATTTTATCACCCGCCACCTCTGCCGCTGAAAGAATCAGCAGACGTCCTGCAGCTTGACGCTGGGCCACCATCCGCCCAACTTGACAAACATTTTTCGGCGGCTGACGCCGCGAAAGCGTTCGATACGAAAGCGAAGGCAATCCGGTCGCGCGTATCGAAGTCGATTCGTCAACAACGCACGCTACAGGAGAACCTGCAGAAAGATCTCGTGCGCCATGGCGATCCGGAGGAACACAAGCGAACCGGCGATCTGTTGCTCGCGAATATCGCAACCGCCGAGCGTGATGGAAACAAAGTTCGGATCGTTGATTACTACGCTGACGGCGCGCCCGTGATCGAGATCGAAGTTGACGAGAATCGCTCGCTCCAGGACGAAGCCGCCGCGCGGTTTCGACAATACACGAAAGCGAAACACGCAGGGGATGAAATCGCGGAGCGGTTAAAGCAAATCGATCGCGAAACGGAGAAATTTGAGCGGTGCTTACAACAGCTTGACGCGATTATCCAGTCGCGAGATGAAGCGGCATTGGACACGTTTGAGAAGCCAGCACCCGTACCCCGGGTTACGGCGAAGAAGTCAGCTAAGCCCGAGAAGATCAGCGGCGTGCGTCGTTATCTTTCAACTGACGGATACGAAATCCTCGTCGGGCGTGCGGCGCGCGATAATGACAATCTCACCTTTCGCGTAGCCCAACCCAACGATCTGTGGATGCACGCAGGCGATTATCCCGGCTCGCACGTGGTCGTGCGTAATCCGACACGCAAGGAGATTCCGCAACGCACCATCATCGAAGCCGCGCAGCTTGCTGGAAAATTCAGTCAGGCGAGTGAAGATGCAAAAGTGGTCATTCACTATACCGAGCGGAAGTTCTTGTCCAAGCCGAAAGGCGCCGCACCCGGCCTCGTCCGACTGTCACGCTTTCGCTCCATCACCGTCGAACCGAAAGAGTCGATAGACAGGATTTACAAGATTTGACAGGATCTACATGTTCATCCTGGAAAATCTTGTAACTCCTGTCCATAACTATGCAGCAAACAAAGTCAGACCAGCTATTCGCGACTGCTCAAAACCTCATCCCCGGCGGCGTTAACTCGCCCGTACGTGCGTTTCGCGGCGTTGGCGGGACGCCTCGATTTATCCGCTCGGCGCGCGGAGCCACGATCACTGACGTCGACGGCAACACTTACATCGACTACGTCGGCTCGTGGGGACCGATGATCCTTGGTCACGCCGATGAAGAACTCGTCGCTGCAGTGCAGGACGTCGCAGCCGGAGGCACGAGCTTTGGCGCGCCAACTGAGCTTGAAGTCGAGCTGGCACAGGAAGTCATCGACGCTGTCCCATCGATCGAGATGGTGCGCATGGTGAGCAGCGGCACCGAAGCAACGATGTCCGCCATTCGCCTCGCGCGCGGCGTGACCGGCCGCACTAAGCTCGTGAAGTTTGAAGGTTGTTATCACGGGCACGCTGACAGCCTGCTCGTCAAAGCCGGCTCAGGCGTCGCAACACTCGGATTGCCTGACAGTCCCGGCGTGCCTTCAGCCCTAGCCGAAAACACGCTCACGCTTCCCTTCAACGACGTTCCCGCACTCGAAAAAGTCTTCGCCGAACACGCCGACATCGCCGCAGTGATCATCGAGCCGGTGGTCGGAAATATGGGATGTGTGCCGCCGCGTGACGGATATCTCGAAGCCGTGCGCAAACTCACGCGCGACCACGGCGCGCTACTGATCTTCGACGAAGTGATGACCGGCTTCCGCCTCGCTCGCGGCGGCGCGCAGGAACGCTACGGCATCACGCCCGACATCACGACGCTCGGAAAAATCATCGGCGGAGGACTGCCGGTCGGAGCTTATGGTGGTAGTCGCGACATCATGAACAACATCGCGCCCGCAGGTCCGATCTATCAGGCGGGAACATTGTCGGGGAATCCGTTGTCGATGACTGCGGGCCTCGTCACCCTCCGGCGGCTGCGTGATAAATCTGTTTACGATCGACTCGAGGCGGCAAGCAAGAGATTGTGTGATGGACTAGCGGACGACCAAACGGTGATTAACCGCGTCGGTTCGATGTGGACGAGTTTCTTTACGAGTGAACCGGTCGTGGATTGGGACAGCGCGAATAAATCCGACCGGCAGCGCTATGGAAAGTTTTTCCACGCCATGTTGGATGAAGGCGTGTATCTCGCGCCGTCACAGTTCGAGGCTGGGTTTGTGAGCCTGGCGCATACAGACGCGGTAATCGACAAGACTGTCGAGGCGGCGAGAAAAGCCATCCACAGATTACACGGATAATTTAATCTGCTTAATCTGTGGATCAAACAGGTAGATCTATTCGGAATTGAGAGCCCTGGCCGAGTTCGCTATTGACGCTGATCCGCCCACCGTGCAGCTCGACAATCTGCTTCACGATCGCGAGCCCCAATCCTGTTCCACGCTTTTTGGTTGAGAAGAACGGCTCAAAGATCCGATCGCGCGTGGCTTTGTCCATGCCCTTGCCGTTGTCGGCGATCGTGATGCGCGCGTAATGGCGCGGCGACTGCCCGTCGCCGTTCGTCTCGGGCGCGAGCAGCTCCGTCGAGATCAGCACTTCCGAGTTTTCCTGGCTCGCGTCGACAGCGTTCGCGATCACGTTCACGAACACCTGTCGCAACTGGTACTGATCCCACTGGCCCACGATCGAGCGCTGACTAAACTGCTTCTCCACCGTCGTGTTCTTCTCGACGATTCTTTCGCTGACGAGATCGATGCTGCGTTCGAGCGATTCGTGCAGGTCGACTGCGGCTCGCTCCAGTTCCTTCTGACGCGAGAACTGCGTCACGTCGACTACGAGCTTGTTGAGATGCTTGATGCCGCGCTCGACGAGCTCGATCGTGTTCAGCGCTTCCGGATCCGAGACGCTGTCGCGCAACATCGAGACGCCGAGTCGGATGCTGCCGAGCGGATTGCGAATCTCGTGTGCGACTTGCGTCGTCGCCTGACCCACGGCAGCAAGTGATTCACTGCGACGCAACGTGCGCTCAGATTCGGCGGCTTCAGTGGCGTCGACGAGCGTCACGATCTGTCCGCGTTCGCCGTCGAGGGCGAGCGGCGATGAATAGACATCGAAGGCTTTGTCTTCTTCTTCGACCTGCGCTATCAGACGCCCGTGATAGGTAGCTTTCGTGACGCGAATTGCGGTCACGGTCTCCAACATCTTCATGGCGTCGTCTGTCCCAAGTCTTTCGAGAACAGAGGCTCCGATACTGGCGTTCGGGAAGATCCTGAAGAACGCCGCATTTGCACTGCGAATACGATCGTCATTATCGATCGCTGCAACGGCGCTAACCATTCCCTCAAGCAGTTGAGTCGTGAAGGTACGCTCGCGGCGCGTTTCCAACATGCTACGACGCATTTCGCTGAAATGTCGCTGCACCTGCCAGATGGTTCCTGCTGCTACAAGTGCGCCCACGAGAAGGGCGAGTACGCTCCAACGGAGAAGCGACCTGTAAGCATCTCGCTGATACGCTACCATCGTGTCTGCGACGTTGTAGTAGCTCTTCTCGGCTGCTGGTATCAAAGCATTTAAATCATCCTCTACGGCCTTAAACTTATCGAATCCGTGAAGGTTATAGTTTCGGCGATCCACGGTGACATCAATATATGCCTCAAGGTCGTTCTTTAAATCCTGCCAGTCCTCCGGCTTCACATCCATCGGAGTAGCATTAAGACCGTCATAAACAGCTTTGAGGTCATCCCGCGCTTTGTCCATTCTGAGATTCAGCGGAGGCTCTATTTCGCGGCGGCCTTCCCTTGAGTCCCGTAAACGAGCCTCGTTGTTTAGATTGATTAGCTTGAGCTTGAGGTCCAGGAGCGTACTCAGATGAGTCGAATACCCGAGCGTGAGAATGCGAGCATTCGACGCCACATCATTCATTTTACTTGTGCTACGCAGACCTAACACCAGGATGACAGCCAGTAAGAGCAAAAAGCCTATAACAAGCGGCGCAATCGCGGGCGCATACCCACGGTGTTCGGTGTTCGCTGCCGAACCCGGATCAGGCAAGCGTCGATACACAACTTCAGGATGTTTCTCTGGCGCGGGTTTCATTTGAAATCTCTAAGGCTTCGCGTCCATCCAATTGTCACCTACGCCAACATCAGCCACAAGGGGGACATCGAGTGAAACTGCCGTTTCCATTTCGTGCTTCAGTATCTCAGTAACCTGCGCGACCTCTTTATCCGGCACTTCCACCAGCAGCTCGTCGTGCACCTGCATTAGCATGCGCGACTCCACCCCCGCACGTTTGAACTCTTCATCAACCTTCAGCATCGCGATCTTCACGATATCACTCGCCGTTCCCTGGATCGGCATGTTGATGGCTTCGCGCTCCGCCGCCTTACGGATGTTCGCGTTGCGATCCGAGATTCCCTGCAGCGGTCGAATGCGACCATAAATCGATCTCACGTAACCATACTCTCGCGCGCGAACCGGGATTTCTTCCATGTAACGTCGCACGCCTTTGTAGGTATTGTAGTAATCCTCGATGACTTTCTTTGCTTCTGCGCGAGAGATTCCCACGCGCTGCGACAAGCCCCACGGCTCGATCGCATACGCGATGGCGAAGTTTACGATCTTCGCAAACCGGCGCGCTTCTTTGAGCTCCTCGTCAGTCTTCGCGCCGAAGACAAGTCGCGCCGTGCGCGCGTGAATGTCTTCACCTTTCTGAAACGCTTCGAGCATCACGGGATCTTGGGTGATGTGCGCCAGCAGGCGTAATTCGAGCTGCGAATAATCCGCAGAGATGATCTTGTGTCCCTTCTCTGCGACGAAAGCACGGCGAATACGACGTCCCATCTCGCTGCGAATCGGAATGTTCTGCAGATTCGGATCGCTCGAAGACAGCCGTCCCGTCGCGGCTACAGTTTGATTGAGCTGGCAGTGAATCCGACCGTCCGTCGCGATCTGGTGCGGCAAGGCGTCAGTGTAAACACTCTTCAGCTTGTCGAGCTCGCGGTAGTCGATGATCAGACGTGGCAATTCAAACTGCTGCGCCAGCTCTTCGAGCACGGCCTTGCTCGTCGAGATGCGACCGGTCGAAGTTTTGCGGCCGATGTCGATATTCAGATCCGAAAGCACTTCGCCGACCTGCTTCGGCGATCCGATATTGAATTCGCGTCCGGCAAGTTGATAGATCTGGACCGTGAGCTTGTGCAGCTCCTGGCCGATGTAGTTGGAAAGATCCGCGAGGACTTTCGGATCGACTTTCAGGCCCGCGCGCTCCATCCGATAGAGTAGGGGCGCGAGTGGCAGCTCGACTTCCGAATAGATTGTTTCAAGACCCTTTTCGAGAATTCGGTTGTGAAGAACGTGTGCGGTTTGCGCAGTTAGATCAGCGGCCACGACAGTCTGCCATGCAGTGTCGGGCCAGTTCGCCGCGGGTGCGCTGCTGTGTTCGACGTTGAGCGCTTCGCGTGCGAGATCGCTCAATTCATATTTGCTGCGCGACGGATCGAGCAGGTACGCGGCGAGATACGTGTCATCTTTAACGCCTTCGAGCGTGATGTTAAAACGATCGAGCAGCCCGACCGCGCGCTTCACGTCGTGAATCGACTTCTCAATCAAACCATTCGACAACACGTCGCGCAGCGCATTGATCGCTGTATCCATGCCGCCGGAAAACTTTTCGAGATCGACATACGCCGCGACACCCGGGTTTGTCGAAAAAGCCATTCCGCGCGTCGCTTGCAGCTCGGTGAAACACTCCTGTTCGCCTGTTCCAGCCGGCGTCGAATCAGCAACGGCGACTCCCACGTGTTCGGCGTCAAATAATGTGCGAACGAGATCGTCGAGATCGCTCTTCGTTTGGACGATCTTGTAGTTTCGAGCAGCTTCTGCTGAAGCCGGACGCTGGACTGCGGCATCAGCATATTCTTTGATTAGATTTACGAATTCGAGCTCGTGGAAAAGTTCGTAAGCCGCAGGACGATCCGGCGGTCGCGTCTTGAGCTCTTCAAGCTTCCAGGGCACTTCAAGTTCGCAGCGAATGCGCGCCAGCTCACGCGACTGTCGAATCAAATCTGCGTTATCGCGCAACGACTCGCGATACTTCTTATGCTTTACCGATTCCCAGCCCGCGAGCGCCGCTTCAATCGATCCAAAGTCCTGAATGAGCTGCACCGCGCCTTTCGAACCGATGCCTGGCGCGCCCGGGATGTTGTCGATCGAGTCGCCCATGAGCCCCAGCAGATCGACAAGCTTGTCAGCAGGCACGCCAAACTTGTTCTCGACCCACGCTTCATCGCACCACTCAATCGGCGGCACGGGCTCTTTGCGCTTCACCACCTGCGAATTCTGACGCATGCAGATGATGTAAGGATCGCGAACGAGCTGGCACATGTCTTTGTCGTTCGACACGATCACGGCCTGCATCTTCATGTCCGCCACTTGTGTCGAGAGCGTGCCGATCACGTCGTCAGCTTCGTAACCCGGGAAATTGATGACCGGAATGTTGAGCACTTCGCAGAGCCGAAAGATGTACGGCATCTGTTTGGCGAGATCGTCAGGCATCGCGACGCGGTTTGCCTTGTAGTCGGCAAACGTCTCATGCCTGAACGTCTTCTCGCGCGACTCGAAGATCGCGGCGATGTAGTCGGGTTTTTCTTCACGCAACAGCTTGAGCAGCATGTTTGTGAAGATATAGACGGCTTGCGTGACGAAGCCCTGCGACGTTGCGAGCGGCGCGGCGCGGTTCTGCATCGGCGCGAAAAACGCACGGAAGATGTGCGACATCGAGTCGATCAGAAAGACACGTTGAGGCCGCTCATTTTTTGCTACAGACTCTCGGGCAGGCATGTGAGGTGATTATAGTTAATCCGTGTCATCCGTGGCTAATTCGGCCACGTGAACACGCACGGTTTCACCCAGAGTTTGAAGGTTATAACCACCTTCGAGACACGAAACGAGCCTTCCTTTACAACTGTTTGCTGCCCACTGCTTCAACGCGCGCGTCATGTCGATAAAATCTTCGTCTGTGAGACGTAGCTGACCGAGCGGATCGCCAAGATGCGAATCGAAACCCGCCGAGATGATGATCAAATCCGGGTTGAAATTCGCCGACATCTCTTCCAGCGCAGATTCAAACGCGCGCTTGTGATCGGCAGCGGGCGTCGCGGCGCGCAAGGGTAGATTCAACGTGTAACCCAAACCGCGTCCGGTTCCCTTCTCTCCACGAGACCCGGTTCCCGGATACCACGGATACTGATGCGATGAGAAAAAGTAGACTGTCGGATCGTCGTAGAAGATTCCCTGCGTGCCATTGCCGTGATGCACGTCCCAATCGATGATCGCGACCTTATCGATTTCGGGATACTTCTGTTGCGCGTAACGCGCGGCGATGGCGACGTTGTTGAAAAGACAAAAGCCCATCGCACGTTCTTCAGTCGCGTGATGGCCCGGCGGACGCACGGGCACAAACGCGTTCTTCACTTCACCGGACATGATCAGATCGATCGCCTGGCACGGAGCGCCGGCGGCGCGTTTGGCTGCGTCGAGTGAGCGCATCGAGACGATCGTGTCGCCGTCGAGATAACCGATGCCTTCGCTGACGACTTTCTCGACGAGACGGTAGAGCTGTGGGGAGTGAGCGGCCTGGATGTCGCCGCGCGGCGCTTCCCTCGCTTCGACTTCGCGCAGCTTAGACCAGAGATCAGTGTCTCCACGCAGTGCGTCCATCACGACAGTGTAGCGTGAAGGGTTTTCAGGATGACCGGGACCCGTGTCGTGTTCGCGGAAGACTGGGTGGTGAACGATGGCTGTTGTCATGTGCATGTCTCGAGAAAGTAGTTTCACAAGATTTACAAGATTAGACAAGATTCACATGTAGATCCTGAACAATCTTGTAAATCCTGTCTAATACTCGCTTCTGTACGAAATTCAAACGAGCCGGACGATTGCCAGATCCACGTCTGAATCAAGCTGATACTCAAGTTTTCCATCTTCTTCATACATCTCTACGATTTACGGCTTGGGAATGATGTTTGCCAAAGCCCAGAGCGAAGACCAAGGTCAGTATGAACATCAAGCGACATCGGGGAGGAAAGGTATGAAGCGGTTACTAGTCTTAATACTCGTATGGACCTTGCTCGTCGTCACCGGAACAATCGTATCAGCAGATGGTCAAACGCGGCATCGTCACAAATCGAAATTTGGTCGTAAAGCTCGCACCGCCGCAATGATCGCAGGCGGAGCCGGTGTGGGCGCACTCGTCGCAGGTAAGAAAGGCGCAGCCATCGGCGCGGGCGGCGCAGGCATATATGCATTCAATCGCAAAGCTGCGCGCAGGCATTTCGGAAACAAGTCACGCACTGCGGGAACAGTTCTTAGCGGCACAGCATTAGGCGCGGGTGTCGGTGCTGCCGCAGGTGGCAAGCGTGCCGCAGCAATCGGCGCGGGCGCGGGCGCAGGAGGTTCTTATCTTTACTCGCGTCACGTGCGTCGCAAGCGTTATCACAGACGTTACTAGTTAAAGTTACTTAATCTCGACAAACTGTATCGAATAACGGAGGGCAATCATGGCATTCGATGAAGAAGCAGCAAAAAGAAGCCGAGTAGTAGTGGAAACACCAACCGAACGACGTGAAGTCGTGCATTCACAATCGGTGCGAGACAACAGCGGCATCTCCGCAGGCATGGTCGGCGTACTCGTTGTCGTAGCAATCGCATTGATAACGATGCTGGTCCTGTTTTGGATAAGCAGTCAGCCGGCAACTGACAACGCAAACCTCGCGGCAACGCAGCCACCACCGACAACTGTTGTGCAGCAGCCTGCGCCAGTGCAACAACCTCCGGTGATCATTCAACAACCGGCTCCGGCAACGCAGCCAGCGCCGATCGTCGTCACGCCGCCAGCGGGTGGAACAACGGCGCCGCCCGCTGAAAGCGTCAACATGGATTCGACGATTCAGTCGGCAGTCGACAAGAAGATTTCAGACGATCCTGAGATCTCGACGCTGGGCATCACTGCTTCAGTGATCGATGGCAAGGCGACGTTGATAGGAACAGTGAAAACTGCAGCGCTGAAGACCCAGGTTGAACGATTGGTCAAATCGGTTAAGGGTGTGAAGTCAGTCGACAACCAGATCAGCGTAATCGCTGAGTAGCAGATTATTTGGGCCACGGATGGACACGGATCCATCTGTGGCTCAATGACGTTTCAATCACCCACGCGCCGTGTTCGCAATTCAACACCAAACGTCTCTCTTGGTCATCCTCAAATAATTCGGCCGACTCGATCGGTCCGCACTCCACATCCATTGTCTGGAACGACTCCTCGTCAACGCCTAACTCGGAAAGCGCCATCACTTGCGGCACGAGTCCCATCTCCATGTCGAGATAGATGTTCCAAATGAATCCAATGTCGAGCAGCAAGTACGCTGTTTCGTCGTGGATGAAATAACTGAGCGGCGTCGCGCCAATCACGTGCGCGATGACGTGATCCTGGTGCTTGTTCGTTTCCGCCGCCGTCCACGTCATATTGATTTCTCTGACAACCTCTGTGTTCTCTGTGTCTCTGTGGTGAGTTATTCTGTGAGTTAGTCAACCACAGAGACACAGAGAACACAGAGGTTGCACAGAGAAGAACGATCTCAGACCACGTCATATCTCAAATTCCATCAGGCTCTTCGACTTCACTGCCGCGATGGCTGCGCAGATCAGTGAGCCCAGTCCGCCCACTACGACTGAAAGCGGTGCGCCGATGAGGGCCGCAAGCGAGCCCGCCTCTAGCTCGCCGAGCTGAGGACCGCCCATGAAGAACATCATGTTGATCGACGTCATGCGCCCCCGCAGTTGATTCGGCGTGACGAGCTGACGGATCGTCTGTCGCAACACAGTGCTGACCGTGTCTGCCGCACCCGTGATTGCGAGCATCAACAACGAAAACCAGTACACAGTCGAGACTCCAAACCCGGCCGTCGCAACACCAAACACGGCTACAGAGGCGACCACCAGCCTGCCCTGTTTTCGAAAACTTCCGACACGCGCCATCACCAATGCCGTCAACACGGATCCGATCGCCGGAGCCGCCGCGAGAAATCCGTAGCCACGCGCGCCGACGTGCAGACGTTCCTGCGCGAAGATCGGCAACAACAACGTGGCCGAAGCAAAGAAGGTCGCTGCGAAATCGAGCGTCATCGTCTGCACGATGATCGGCGTCTGCCAAACGAATCGCAGTCCTTCCTTCAGCGCTTCGAAACTCAGCGCTTCTCGCCGCCCACGTTGCAGATCAGGTTTACCCCCAGTTCGCATCGCGATGACAGCGCCAATCACGGCGAGAAAAGAAAGCGCGTTAAAGCCGTAAATGATTGCCGGTCCCGTTTCGGCGAGTATGAAGCCCGCGATCGCGGGGCCAAGGATAATGGCTATGTTGAAAACAATGATGCCGAGACTGACTGCGTTCGGAAAGTCTTCTTCCGGCACGAGCGTGGGCATGAGCGCCTGGCGCGCTGGGGTGTCGAATGCCTGCGCCGCCGCACTCAATGCGCTGAGCACATAGATTGGCCAAACGCTCTTGAGTCCCGCAAGTGTTTCCGCAGTTAACAACGCCGCAGTCAAAAGCATGACGGTCTGCGTCACTACCATCGTTCGTTTTCGATCGAACGCGTCAGCAACAACGCCGCCCGCTAACGAACAGACGATGATCGGCACACCGCGGAAGAGTCCGACGAGGCCGAGTGCGAATGCAGATTTAGTGAGAAGGTAAACGTGCCAGTTGATCGCGACAAACTGCATCTGCGATCCGGTCACAGACACAATCTGGCCTAACCAAAGAAGCCGAAAATCGCGGTGACGTAAAGCAGCAAATGCCGAATGACTGGAAGAGATCACGTATCGCCGTACGACTCGTTCAACTTGCGGAAATGGTAGGCCATGGCGGCATGACGTAGCAACTCAGCCATGCGGTCGTGATGTTTGCGCGCGGCTTCGATGAAGAACCGCCAGAACTCGCGGCGCTCGGCATCGAGCACTCCCAGCTTGAAGAGGATGCGCAAAAGCGCCGTCACTGCTTTCAAGCCGTGATACTGGTGCGCTTCGGGAAAATCCTGCGGAGTTCGTTGCAACGACTCAAGCGCGCGCCGGTAATACTCGCGCGGTGTGTAAATCGTCCGCATGATACGTTGATAACCACTGATGAGTGTATCGACGTCCATTTTGGGAACGAAGTTGACGGTGGCAATCGTGTTGTTTCCCGTCGCATCGGAACCGAGCAGCCGTCCTTCACGTTCGAGTCGCTTCCACAGTTGTGTGTCGGGAAGCGCGTTGAGCATTCCCACCATCGCCATGGGGATCGCGCTCTCACGTATGAACTCGATCTGTCGTTCGAAGATGTCTTCCGGGTCGTTGTCGAATCCGACGATGAAGCCCGCCATCACTTCCATGCCGCGACTCTGTATCTTGCGAACGGAATCAAGCAGGTTGCCGCGATTTTGAGTCTTTTGCGCTTCCTTGAGACTCTCCTCGACAGGCGTCTCAATACCCAGAAACACGCGACGGAAACCAGCGTCTCGCATCGAGTTCAACAGATCGTCGTCGTCTGCAAGATTTACGCTCGCCTCAGTCAACAACGAAAACGGAAATCCGTTCTTCCTTTGCCAGTCGATCAACTCAGGCATAAGCAGCCTGACGTTTTTCTTGTTGCCGATGAAATTGTCGTCGACGATAAACAGCGGACCACGCCAGCCGAGTTGTTTCAACGCATCAAACTCCGCGAGCATCTGTTGGTTACTCTTCGTACGCGGTGAGCGGCCGTAGATCTCGATGATGTCGCAGAACTCACACGAGAACGGGCAGCCGCGTGAGTACTGAACACACATGTTGCTGTAATCTTTGAGATTGACGAGGCCGAAATCCGGAATCGGTGTCAATGACAACGGTGGGCGCTCCGGCGCTTTGTAAGTGCGTTTGGCTTCGCCGCGCTCGTAATCCTTGAAGAACTGGGGCAACGTAGTCTCAGCTTCGCCCTGGAAGATGTGATCTGCGTGTGAAAGGTCCTCGATGGTGCTGGTGACGTATGGCCCACCCAGCACGATCAGCTTTCCTCGCTCCTTGCCGCGTTTTACCACTTCGTGCAGCGACACCTTTTGCGCGAGCATGCCGGTGATGAAGATCATGTCAGCCCAGTCGATATGCGAATCTTTCAATGGCTCGACATTCAGGTCGATTAGTCGCCGCTCGCACTCACGAGGCAACAAGCCGGAAACAGTCAAAAGACCAAGCGGTGGAAAAACACAGCGTTTGCCTTCAAATGGCAGCGCATGTCGGAAACTCCAGTAGGTTTCCGGAAACTCCGGGTTAACAAGCAGGATCTTCATAGTATTGGTATAAACGATTGTTCGCCGCGAAACCAATTCAGACGAGTAATAATTGTGTAAAACTACAATTCTCGCAAGTGAGACCGGGAATAATGACAGGTGGTTGCCGGTCTTTTTGATGTTTCTTCTCTGTGCAACCTCTGTGTTCTTTGTGTCTCTGTGGTGAGTTTATTGCTCTAAAGTCGTTAACCGCAGAGACACAGAGAACACAGAGGTTGCACAGAGAAGAAAGCAGATGAGGACTACTTTTGCCTCTTTGCGCCTTTGCGGGAGAAACATTGTGCTATAGAATTCGCTACTTAACTCGCCTGAATTTACGAAAGGTAAAACGCATTATGAAGACCCAACTTTCGCGTGCACTCGCGCTTACTCTAATCGTACTGTTCTCACTTTCGCCCGTATGGGCCACCTGCGGTGGCGGTGGTGGCGGCGGAACTGGCGGTGTCGGTGGCGGCAGCAAAGGAGCCGAAGGCCCTGACCCGGCCGTGTACATGGTGCCGTGGAAGATCTGGGAAGCTGCTAAAGCTCCTCATAAAGGACTCGTCCTCTACTGGTTTCCAGCGAGCAATGACGAGCTCAAGAAGTCGAGCCTGCGGGCGTCGCGACTGCTCACGCTCTATTCTTCGCAATGCGTCACGATGACAGTGGCGGACGCCAAAGCGCCCGAGTTACAACCAATCATCGGCGACTCAGCTTTACCCGTTGCGATTTTGGCCACTGCTGAAGGAGCTCCGATCAAGAAGATCGATAACACCGGCGGCAAGCTCAAGGTCGACCAGGTCGAGAAAGTCGTCGAAGCTGAGATGAAGCAACGCGAAGCGACGCTCGACACGCAGTTGAAAGACGCCAAAGAAAAGATCAAAGCTGGGGATAAAGAGAACGCGATTGCGCTTCTGAAACCCGTTGCCGAAGAGAAATGCCTGTTCCCGAAGAAGGCAAAAGACGCGGCCGGTCAATTGAAGAAGCTGGGGGTGGGCGAAGTCGGCAGCATTCCCGCAGCGCCGATCCTCGATCGTGTTCAGGGCGCGCGTATCGAAGCCGTGTTGCGCCAGGGCTTGCGAGCTGAAATTGCTGAGCGATACGTCACTGCGCTGCGGCTGTACCAGAAAGCGCACCAGATGGATCCTGCGGACCCGACTCCGCTGCGTTACCTCGGCGAGCTCTATCGTCATCACACGGGCGAGTGGGAAAAAGCGCGCGAGGCATTCAACACGATTCTCAACATGCCTGCGGATGCCATCGCGCGTGCGGTGGCGCTTCACGGGCTCGGCAAGATGACGATTCACGATGGTGAGTTTAAGAAGGGACTGTCGCTGATGGAGCAGTCAGTGGCGGAGTTTCCGCTTGCGCTCGCTTATCGCAATCTCGCGGTCTACTGGAACTCCGAAGGCGATCTCGTGCAGGCCACTGCTTACACGAAGAAAGCGCTCGCACTCGATCCGAAGGATCCGTACAACCTCGTGTTTGCGGCAGTCTTCATGGCGGCTTCAGGCAATGGTGACGAAGCATTGAAGATCGCGCGTGAGAATCGCAACCTGCTGCCTGCGTCGTACAACCTCGCGGCGATCTTCGCACAGACCGGTCATCGTCGTGAGGCGCTTGCGTTGTTGCAACGACACTTCTTCCGTTACGAGCGTTACCGCGCGGTTCGTGCGAAAGAGATGATGGAAGCACGCGTCGATGCGGTGTTTGATTCGCTGCGACAGGATTCAGCGTTCCTCGCGCTTACGAGCGGAGCTGATGGCAGGCTCAAGATGCCGATGCGCAACATGACCGGGACGCAGAATCGTTAATGGTTAAGACTAGCCACGGATCTTCACGAACTCAATCCGTTATCAGCCGTGAAAATCCGTGGCAAGTGATCGCAGCTTCAGCAGTCGGCACCATGATCGAGTGGTACGACTTCTACATCTTCGGCAGTCTCGCTGTAACGATCTCACCGCTCTTCTATCCCGAAGGTAACGACACACTCGCGCTCATCGCTTACTTATCGACGTTTGCCGTCGGGTTGTAGTCCGTCCGTTTGGTGCATTGTTCTTCGGACGTATCGGCGATCTCGTAGGACGCAAGTACGCGTTTCTCGTGACGTTGCTGATCATGGGCGGCGCGACCGCCGCGATCGGTTTCCTGCCGACGTACGCGACGATTGGACTGGCTGCGCCGATTATTCTGTTGTTGATTCGCGTGCTGCAGGGACTCGCGGTCGGCGGTGAGTATGGTGGTGCTGCTGTTTACGTCGCCGAACACGTGCCCGATGAAAAGCGCGGCTTCTACACCAGTTTCATTCAAATCACCGCGACGCTTGGATTCTTTGTGTCGCTGGCGGTCAGTATCTTCGTGCAGAACTCGATGTCGCGCGAGATTTACCTGAAAGTTTGAAGGTCGTCTCCGAAGCAACTGTAGGGGCGGCCCTCTGTGGCCGCCCGTTGTTGAAAATACAAGCATTTACCCGTCAACCGGGCGGCCACAGAGGGCCGCCCCTACAGTTAAGCCCTTGAAGAACTGACTTTCGAGACGAAGCAATCGACCTCCATGAATTACAAAGACTACATCACAATCGATCCTAACAAACGAGGCGGCAAACCTTGTGTTCGGGAACTGCGAATTACAGTTCATGAGGTGCTGGAGTATCTCGCTTCAGACATGACGGAAGATGAGATCCTCGCCGACTTCCCTGACCTGACGCGAGAAGACCTGAAAGCCTGTATCGCCTTTGCCGCCGATCGCGAGCGTAAACTCATAACTATTCCCGTCGCGTGAAGGTCCTATTCTTTGCTTCGATAAACCACGCCGTTCTTCATCACAAACACGACCTTCTGAACATTCTCGATGTCCTTCAGCGGATCGCCGGAGACGGCGACTATGTCGGCCCACTTGCCCGATGCGAGCGTGCCGAGGTGTTTGTCCCAGCCTAATAACTTTGCGCCGCTGGAGGTGCCAGCGACGATTGACTCCATTGGGCTCATCCCGCCCCATTGGACCATCAACACAAACTCGTGTGCGTTTGTGCCGTGTGGGATGACGCCCGCATCGGTACCGAGCGCGATGGGAACTTTGTTTGCGACGGCTAATTTGATCGCGTGGCGTGCGGCCGCGGCGGCAGCCAATGCCTTTTCAGCACGCAGACCTTTCAACACGCCTGACTTTGCAGCACGCTCGACCGCCTCAGCCGCTGATAGCGTCGGCACAAGAAACGTTCCGTGTTGCTTCATCAAGCGTGCGCCCTCTTCGTCAAGAAATGAGCCGTGCTCGATTGAGGAGACACCCGCGCGCACGGCGATCTTGATCCCTTCGGTACCATGCGCGTGCGCAGCAACTTTCCGCTCCAACTTGGTCGCCTCGTCAACCATCGCTTTTAACTCCTCAAACGTATACTGCGTCGCACCGACGGCATCACCTTCCGACAACACGCCGCCCGTTGCGCAAGTCTTGATCACGTCAGCGCCGTACTTGATCTGGTAGCGAACCGCAGCACGAATCTGATCCGGTCCATCAGCGACGCCCTCTTCGATTCCCGGATCGAACAATCCCGGCCGAAAACCATTTTCATCGCAGTGGCCGCCGCGCATGCCGAGTGCATGACCGGCGCTCATCATTCGTGGTCCGACTGTCCAGCCTTCGTCGATGGCCTTTCGCAAAGCCATGTCGTCAAACTTTCCCGACGCGCCGACGTTGCGCACGCTGGTAAAGCCGGCCATCAATGTCGCGCGCGCATGCGCCACGCTCAGGATCGCCGCAAACGATTCAAAATCTCTGACAGCCGCATTGTCACCGGCGGGATCGCCCAACACGCGTCCAATCAAGTGCGTGTGAGCATCGATGAAGCCGGGCATCAGAGTGACATCGCCCAGATCGATCATCCTGGCGTTTGCAGGAACTGTTACGGCACCTGCTGTTCCAACAGCCGTAATCGTGTTGTCAGTGACAACTATGACGGCGTTGTTTATCGGCGCGGCCCCGGTTCCATCGATTAGCCGCGCGGCCTTCAGCACGACCACGCCTTTACCAATTGGAGGCTCAGGCGTGATCCGTGTGGACGAAGTTTGGGCCATCGCTGACAGGCACAGCGCATGGACCAGACACAATGCGACGCAGACGGGTTTGAAGTTTCTCAAAGAGTTGCTCCTCTAACGTTTCAGCAGGAAACCGCGATGTGGGCGCCAAACGCGGCATTCACGTACGCGAGAAAGCCTTGCGCGGAAACCGTGTCGAGCCGGTAGTCGACGTTCGTAGAACGACAAACTGAGTCGCCCGTGATCGTGATCGAGGTGATCAGTTGCTGGCCGTTCAGCGCCATGAATTGCGGACCACCGGAATCTCCAAAACACGTGTTGCCATTTCCGGTCGATGGGTTCCCCGACAGACGGATATAGCCGTTGTTAAGCGAGTTGAAGCTGGAGAACGAGAACATGCGCGGGATCGGATTCACGTCCTGGAAGAACGGCACACCGCCACCGACGACGCGGTTTTGCAGTCCATAACCGGCGTTGGTAAACATCGCGGTCTTGAGTCCGTTCTGCGCGGCGAGTTGATCCAGTAAACCACAAGACGGCAGCGTTGCCGGCGTCACTCCACGAACACTCCGATTCAGAATCAACACACCGATATCTCCGGAATCGCTCTGGCTCTGATTGTAATTGGGATTTGTCACCACATGCGCGACCGACAACAACTTCGTCTTGGTGCTGGTGAGGTCGCCGAACGGAATCGACTGGTCGAGACTGACATACGCAACAAACCCTTCAAGGGCGAGCTCACGCGTGAAAAAATCCGTGCAATGACTTGCGGTAAGAAAGACGTTATCAGTGATCATAGTGCCCGAGCAGATCGGAAAGATCTGACCGGTCGTGGGTGATTTAACGATGAATGCGCCCGTATTGCTGAAGGTGTTGTTTGAGTCAACAAAACCATACGTGATGGCTGAGGCCTTTGGCGTCAGAAACAGTGATGCGGTAATCAAGCTCACCGTCAGCGCCACAAAACAGATCAATCGTTTCATTTGAGGTTCTCCTTGTTCGTTGTGAATGCTGCTGTGGATGGCCGGGACGGGAGGATTCTACCTCTATGTAACGACAGTCTCAAAGTTGCCCGGGCGAGTGACGATGCGATAGTCTCCCTCTCCCATGCTTATCAATCGACGCCAGTTCAACCACAGGCTTATCGGCGGTCTACTTGTGTTGCCACTACGTGGACTTCCGTTGCAGTCAGCCCTCGCAGTCAATGGCAAACGTATCGTGGACCACATTCTCGCGCTTGCGGAGTTTGGCAAGAACCCGCAGGGTGGAGTGAGCCGCGTGGCTTACAGCGATGCCGACAAACAGGGACGCGAATATGTGCTCGGCCTCATGCGCGCCGCAAGACTCGACGTCACGATCGACGCAGCCGGCAATCTGATCGGTCGTCGTGCCGGCAGCGTTACTGGCCTTGCGCCTTTGCTGATCGGATCACACGTCGATAGCGTTCCTGAAGGCGGAAACTACGATGGCGTCGTCGGTTCCCTGGGCGCGATTGAAGTCGCACAAACGCTTGCTGAGAACAATGCGACGACACGTCATCCGCTTGAAGTCGTGATCTTTCAGAACGAGGAAGGCGGACTGATCGGTAGCCGCGCGATGGACGGCGAGTTGACGGAGAAAGAGCTCGACCTTGTGAGTCGCAGCGGGAAGACGATCCGCGATGGGATCAAGTTCATCGGTGGAGATCCTGCCAAACTTGCTGATGTTCGACGACGTAAAGGTGAGATCGCGGCTTATCTCGAGTTGCACATCGAGCAGGGCGGGATTCTCGATTCCGAAAAGATAAACATCGGAGTGGTTGAAGGCATCGTCGGTATCAACTGGTGGGACGTCACGATCGAAGGTTTCGCGAATCACGCCGGCACCACCGCGATGAACAATCGTCAGGACGCGTTGCTGGCCGGCGCGAAGTTTATCGAAGCATTGAATCGCGTAGTGACGAGTGTTCCCGGGCGGCAAGTGGGGACGGTCGGCAGAATCAACGCGCTACCCGGCGCGCCAAACGTGATCCCGGGGAAGGTAGTTTTGAGTCTCGAGCTGCGCGATCTCGACGCAGCGAAGATCAATATGCTCTTCGAAAAGATCCAGGCCGAAGCTCAAAAGATCGCTTCCGAAAGTAGGACTAAGTTTGACTTCAAAGAGATCAACGTCAACATCCCTGCGCCAACGGATCCGAAGATCCGTTCGTTGATCTCCGAAGCAGCTCGCGATCTGAAACTAACCACCAAACTAATGCCCTCGGGCGCAGGCCACGATGCGCAGGACATGGCCCGTCTTGGCCCCGTCGGCATGATCTTCATCCCAAGCGTCGGCGGCATCAGCCACTCGCCCCGCGAATTCTCCCACCCCGAAGACATCGCCAACGGCGCAAATGTCCTGCTGCACACCTTGCTCAAACTCGACCGAGAGTAGCCACAAAAAAGCACAAAAAGCACAAAAAGCACAAAAGTGTTCACTTCTCTCTTTGCGGTGTAGAATCCGGCAGGTAATTAGATATGAGCCAAACAATACCCGCTCATTTTGATGGTAAACACATTCTCCTCGATGAGTCAATCGAACTCGAGCCAAATACGAAGTTACTCGTCACTGTGCTGCCAAAAGATGAGGAGAGTGAAGAATGGCGTGCACTGTCTGCTAAGCGACTTGAAGAAGCCTGTGGTGAAGGTGAAGAAGAATACCCTTTGGAGCTAATCAAAAAATCAAATTCTGAATATGAATCAAGGTGCCGTAATCCTCACTCCCGTTCCTCAAGCCAACGGGATCCTCAAGAATCGCCCAGCCATTTTCCTTCGCGAAATGCTGCCTTACCGTCAGGCTTGTCTTTGGGATAAGCACGCAATTACATCAAGAGGTAAAGGTTTTGACGAAATCGTGGATCAGCTGGGTTATCTAAAACGAATTCAGATCTTTTGACATTGGTTATTCAATCCCATTTCGGCAAGTGCATCAATTAGTTCGGACTCGAATCGATCACCCGCCGCTCTGTGGACGCTGCCAAGATATTCGATTCTTCCCTTTAGGCTTCTTACATATTTAACAAGCAAGCCTTCTCTCACAGCACCGCTTCTCAATTTGTGAATACCCGATCGAAGAGCCCTGCGATATTCGGAACTCAAATTTAAATCGATCCCAATCACAATGCCGTTGAGAGATTTCCTTGAACCAGGTCGCATTACTCTTAATTTCTTATGCGACACCGACAAGCCAACAGTTCTTAATACTTGAACGACCGTGTCTATGACTTGAGGTGCATTGGGTCCGGAGAATGCTAGATCGTCAACCCAAGTCGAGTATTTGACACCCAGTGACTCACAAGCGCTCAAAATAGCTGGCTCAAGTGAAGCAATTAGGAGATTAGCGAGGTATGTGCTTGTCGGAGCGCCCTGTGGCAGGTGTCCTTCGAACGTTGTAAGTTTCGTGAGTATGCTGGCTAACTTTCTCGAACAGTTCAACTGGTAACGCCAAATCTTATAGACACGTTTTGAACTAATAGACCTAAAGAAATTCTTTACATCAACGGTAACCAATACTTCTGAGTCGGCGTGAATTTTGATGTTGTCCAAGAGAGTTTGGCCAGAGACTCCCCCTATTACATAAGCCGGCAGGGGAACGGTCTTCAGTACTACGAGTATTCGCCTCTGAATCTTTTTAAGCTGTTCTCCCGGATTATCAATCCGTCTTTTTTTCTTGGCCTTCGCAATCT
>DASYFE010000121.1:0-20238 GCA_036498585.1 Pyrinomonadaceae bacterium
TACCTGTTTCTTAAGTGAGTTTTTGACAGGATTTACAAGATTTAAGATCTTGTTCATCCTGTCTAAAACTTTTACTCATCCCTCAACGCGATCAGCGGATCAACGCGCGTCGCCCTGATCGCGGGTATCAACGCAGCAACCATCGCAATCACAAAGAACGTCGCGCACACAACCACAAACGTCACGCGATCCGTTGGCTGAATCCCAAACAGCAGCGTCGCCAAAAACCGCGTCAACCCAAACGCACTGCCAACACCGATCACGATCCCGGTCAACACGAGCGTCAGCCCGTTCTTCATGATCAAACTCAGCACGTTCGCCGCCCTCGCGCCGAGCGCCATCCGTATGCCGATCTCATGCGTTCGTTGTGTAACGGAGTAAGAGACGATGCCGTAGATACCGACAGCGCCCAATATCAATGCGAGCAACGCAAACGATGCAAACAACACCATCAACGATCGCGAAACAGCCACTGCTTCATCGACGCGCTGCGCGAGTGTCTTCACGTCGTAAACCGGCTGGTTCTTATCGATCGCAAGCACTTCGCTGCGCACGGATCGCGCGAGCGCAAGCGGATTTGAATCGGTGCGCACGAGGAGGGTCACGCTGTTCATGCGAGCTTGCGCAAACGGTATGTAAATCTCAGGCGCCACCTCGTCGGTAATACTCTCCTGGCGGATGTTGCCCACCACACCAACAATCGTGCGGCACAAACCTTCCGACTCTTCACAACCAAAACCGACACGCTTCCCGAGTGGGTCACTATTCGCGGAGAAGCGTTTCGCAAACGCCTGGTTGACGATCGCGACTTTCTGCCCATCTGCGCCATCGCGCGCGTCGTAGTAACGACCGCTCAACAGCGGTATCTTCATCGTCCAGAAATACTCAGCCGAGACTGTGCCGATACCCACCGCCGGATCCTTCTTCTGATCGATCTTCGGATAACCTTCGATCCCCATAAAAGCGATCATCCCAAAACCCTGGAGCGGCGTGTGGTTGATGATTCCGGCTGATTGCACTCCCGGCAACGCCTTCACACGCTGCAACAAGTCGTCGTAGAAAACCTGGACCTGCTGCGGTTTCGCATAGCTTGAACGCGGTAGAGCGATGCGTGCCGTGAGTACGTTTTCGCGATCGAAGCCGAGATCGACGGCAACGAGTTTGTTGAAGCTTCGCACCAGCAAACCAGCGGCGAGTAGCAACACTACTGCGAGCGCGAGCTCAGCAACGACGAGCCAGCCGCGAAAACTACGTAGTCCGAAACTCATCAATCCATGCGCGCGACTATTGCGCAGCGCGCCGATCAGATCAGGCCTTGAAGCAGTCAACGCCGGCGCTAATCCGAAAACGATTCCGGTCAAAACTGAAAGACCGAGCGTGAACGCAAACACACGCCAGTCGAGCCGGATGTTGCTGAGGTCGTAAACAGAGCTGGTGAACCCTTTGGGAACGAGGCTGCTAATCGCGCGCGTGCCCCACACGGCGATCAGCAATCCCAAAGCGCCACCTACAACACCGACAAGAACGCTCTCGGTAAGAAGCTGACGGATCAGTTGCCAGCGACGCGCGCCTACCGCTGCACGCACCGCCATCTCGCGTTGGCGCGCGAGTGTGCGTGAGATCATCAGACTCGCGACGTTAATGCACGCGAGCAACATCACGAGTCCGACCGCGCCCCACAACACGAACACCGTCACGCGTATGCCGGCTACGAGTTGCTTGTGCAGTGGTGAGATTTCAACAGCACCGGCGAACGGCAAAGGCTCTTTCTTGCCTTGCTCCGAGGCTTGTCGCGCGACCAGGGTTAACTCATTTTGCGCACCCGCGAGAGTCGCGGTGGGTTTGAGCCGGCCGACCACATCAACGAGCTGCATCCAGTCACCCTGAAACTCTTTTACCGGATCGAGAGCGAGGGGAAGCCAAACATCAAACTCGCCGGGATAGCGAAAGTTGTTGGGCATCACGCCGACGATCAGGTACGGCTTGTTGTCGAGCGTGAGTGTCTTTTGCAGGACAGATTCGTCGCGACCGAAGCGTCGTTGCCAAAACGCTTCGCTGACGATTGCAACGTTGCTCGCGCCGGGCTTGTCTTCTTCCGCCACGAAGAAGCGGCCACGCACGGGCCGGACGCCGAGCGTCGGAAAAAGACTCGACGTCACCTGCGCGCACGAGATGCGCTCCGGTTCGCCAATGCCAGTGAGGTTGAAGTTGTTATCGGTGAATGCTGCGAGATCGTCGAAGCTCGTGTTGCGATCTTTCCAGGCGAGATATTGATACGCGGCGATGCCCGGCAATCCGCCTTCAACAGGCACGTTGTTAACGGAGACGAGCTGCTGTGGATCGCGGAATGGCAGCGCTTTCAAGAGCACTGAGTTCACGATGCTGAAGATCGTGGTGTTCACGCCGATAGCGAGCATGAGCGTGATGACCGCCACCGCCGTGAACGCCGGGTGACGCAGGAGACTTCGCATGCTATGAAGCAGGTCTTTAGTCATAGTTTTGTTTAGACAGGATTTCAGGATTTACAAAATTCACATGATGCATCCTGTTAATTCTGTAAATCCTGTCATCCTGTCTAAAACTCACTCGTACCTAAGCGCTACTAACGGATCCACACGCGTTGCTCTCCGTGCCGGTATCAAACACGCCAGCAGCGCCACGCCAATCAACACCGCCGACACAACCACAATCGTCAATCCATCCGTCGGCGTAACTCCGAACAACAACGTCGTCATCAACCGCGTCAACGCGAAAGCGCCCGCTAAACCAACTGCCACACCGATAATCACGAGGGTCAGCCCATTACGAACGATCAGCTTGAGCACATCGATCGTGCTTGCGCCCAATGCGAGGCGAATGCCGATCTCCTGCGTTCGTTGCGTGACGGCATTCGACATCACGCCGTAAATTCCGATCGCCGCGAGCACCAGAGCGAGACCAGCAAACAGCGACAGCAGCGACATGTTGAACCGCCGCGCCGCAAACGAGCTCGCCGCCACGTCACCCATCGTTTCGAGTCGCGTCACCGGTAGCTGCGAATCAACTTTCCAGATCTGCTCTTTGAGCGCCTGGGCTGCGCCCGCCGAGTCGCCCTGCGTTCGCGCCGCAATCGACATCCATCGTTTCCACGGATTGATCTGCGTGTACGGCGAGTAGAGCGCCGGCTGCTCCGGCAGGTCCAAACCAAAGTGCTTCACGTCGCCGACCACGCCGATGATTTCTATCCAGTGGATCTCGGGATCACGCGCCCAGCGCACGCGCTTGCCGATCGGATCTTCACTTTGAAAATACTGTTGCACGAGCGCGGCGTTAGCGATGCCGACGCGTGGCGCGTTGTCATCGAAATCCTGTGGGCCAAAATCGCGTCCCTGCTTCAGAGGGATCTGCATGACTTTGAAGTAGTCGCCGAGCACGCTGCGAGTTTCCAGACTCGGCTCGTCACCGGGCGCGATCGGCGGCCGGTTCTCGATGAGAAAATCGTGATCGAGTGAGTCGCCGCTGAGTGGCAGCTCGCTGATCATCGCGGCCTGCACGCCCGGCAGTGAGTTCATGCCGGCGAGGACTTGTTTGCGAAAGCGCGTTTGCGGGGCGACCGCTTTGTAGCGAGTCTCAGGTAGCTCGACTCGCATCGTGACCACGTGATCGGGATTGAAACCCGGCTCGACTGAGCGCAGTTTCCAGAAAGTCTTGATGAGCAGACCAGCACCGACGAGGAGAATGAGCGCGACCGCGAGCTCGGCTACTACAAACGCGCTGCGCAGTCGTTGTCGCGCGCTTCCGGCTGTGGAGCTGCGGCCACCTTCCTTGAGCGCATCACCAACGCGACCGCGCGAAGCGGCCCACGCAGGCACGAGGCCGAAGATCAGTCCGGTCAAAATCGAAATGCCGAGCGTGAAACCAAGTACGCGCCCGTCGACACCGATCTCTGTCAGACGCGGCAAGTTCTCCGGCTTGAACGACACCAAAAGGCTCGTACCCCAGAACGCAAGCACAACAGCCGCGACGCCACCGGCAAGTGATAACAACAGGCTCTCGATCAACAACTGCCGCATCAATCGCCACCGGCCCGCACCGAGCGCTCCGCGAATTACAAACTCACGTTGGCGCTCGGCGGCACGCGCCAGCAACAAATTGGCGAAGTTTGCGCACGCGATCAGGAGGACAAAGCCGACCGCGGCAAAGAGAATGAACAACGAGCGGCGCGTCTCGCCAACGATCCGCTCGTGCAAGGCGAAGAGCACGGTGTTGCGATTCTTGTTCTCGGCGGGATACTGCGCGGCGAGGTTCTGATCGACGATCTGCATTTCCGCGCGTGCCTGGTCGATAGTCACGCCCGGAGCGAGTCGTCCGTATGTTTTCAAAAAATGAACGCCGCGGAAATTCGCTGCCACTGGGTTCGAGACGTGTACCGGCGTCCATGCTTCGGTGCTGTCGCGAGGTGTGACGAATGTCGCGGGCATCACACCGATGATGGTGTACGTGTCGCCGCTGAGCGGAATCGATTTGCCGATGATTTGCTCGTCGCTATTGAACTGTTTGACCCAAAGGTTATGGCTCAACACGACGACGAACGCAGCGCCGTTTTTGTCGTCTTCGTTTGTGATGAAACGTCCGCGCTCAGGTCTGACTCCGAGTGTTTCGAAAAACCCGCCGGTGACTTGTCCGATCTGAAATTGAATCGGCTCACTACCGCCCGTGTAGGCAAGCGGTTGCATGACCATGCCGCCGAGTCTGCTGAACGTCTTGCTCTGCGACTCGACGTCGGCGAGATCGAGCACTGACTGGTTCGATCGGAAACTGATCAATCGCGATGGATCGTCGTAAGGCAGTGGTCGAAGCAGGACGGCGTTGATGACACTGAAGATCGCAGTGTTAACACCGATGCCGAGAGCGATCGTGATCACAGCCACAGCCGTGAACGCCGGCCGCTTCATCAAGCTGCGAAATCCATAGCGAATGTCTTTGAGTATTGAGTCCATAATATAGGTCCTATAGGACGTATTGGTCCTATTCCGCTCGCAAAGCCACGAGTGGATCCACCTTCGCTGCGCGGCGCGCGGGGATGTAGCAGGCGGTCAGCGCCACCAGCACCAACACGCCCGTGATCGCCGCAAACGTCAGCGGATCATTCTCACCAACACCAAACAACAAGCTTCTGAGCAAACGCATCAACCCAAACGCCGCCGCCAGTCCAGCGACTAATCCGATACCAATCACAGCCATTCCCTGGCCGAGGATCATCTTCAACACGTCACCAACCTGCGCGCCGAGCGCGATGCGAATGCCGAGCTCGTGTGTGCGTTGTGTGACCGTATAAGCAGTAACACCGTAGATTCCTGCGGCCGAAAGGATCATTGCCACAGCGCTGAACAATCCGAGCAGGAACAGATTAAAACGTGGCTGCGTGATCGACTCGCTGACTACGTGGTCCATCGTCTTCACGTCCGCGACGGGAACGGACCGATCGACCTCGTTAACAGCTTGTCGCACAGAAGCACCTAAACTCGTTGGCTCGACACTCGAGCGAACCACGAGTGACATGGCCGGCCAGAGATCCTGCTGCGCCGAGAAATACAGCTCCGCAGTGGGCTCCTCGCGCAACTCGACACTACGAGCGTTTGCGACAACGCCGACGATCTCAAACCATCGCGGTTGCCCGTCCGTGTTCGTACCGCCGAACGTGATTCGCTTCCCTACCGGGTTTTCATCAGCAAAATTTTCGCGCGCGAGTTGCTGATTGACTATCATCACGAGCGGCGCGTTCTCGTTATCGCGATCTGTGTAAGCGCGACCTTGCAACACCGGAATGCCCATCGCGCGAAAGTAGTTCGGACTGACAACGCGATAATTCACGCTGGGCCATTTGTCAGGCGTCGTGACCGGGCGTCCTTCAACGCGGAAACCGGACGTCGGACCTTTAAATAAAGGCAGCGTGTTGATGAGACCGGCATCCTGCACACCGGGAATCGCGCTCACCTTCTCGATCACGCCGTTATAAAACTTCGCGTAGTCAGCATCGTTGACGTAGTTTGTTCCTGAGGGCGTCAGCCTTGCAGTCAAAACCTGTTGCGAAACAAAGCCAGCGTCTACTGACTGAAGCCGCAGGAAGCTTCTGAAAAGCAATCCCGCCCCGGCGAGCAGTACAACCGACAACGCCACCTCACCGACGATGAGCGCCTGACGGAAGCGACTTTGCCGCCGACTTCCCGATGTGCCTCGTCCGGTTTCCCTAATCGCTTCCTGCACGTCGGGACGCGAGACTTGCAACGCGGGAACGAGACCAAAAAGTATTCCGGTGAGCATTGACGCGGCGAACGTGAAGCCAAGCACGCGCAGGTCGATATGAATCTCATCCAATCGAGGAAAGTCAGTAGGCAGGAGTTTCGTGATCGCTGCGAGGCCCCAGAACGCGATCAGCAGACCAAGCACACCGCCAGTAAGCGCGAGGAGCGTGCTCTCGGTAAACAACTGGCGTATCACGCGCCAGCGCGACGCACCGAGCGCTGCACGGATCGCCATCTCCTTATGCCGCGACGCGCCACTTGCAAGCAGTAGATTCGCGACGTTCGCACATCCGATCAGCAATACAAACGTAACCGCGCCGAGCAGCAGCCAAAGCAGTTTGTTTGTATCGCCGACGAGGTGTTGGTGAAGTGAAACAACTCGATTGAAACGTGTGTTGTTTGAATCGGGATACTGCTGTCGCAGACGTGCAGTGATCGTCTCCATCTCGCCCGCCGCCTGCTGCAGCGACACACCGGGTTTCAAGAGAGCGACGACCGTGAGGTAACCCATGCGGCGCGTTTGAGTCACGTCCTGGTCCGGGTACAGCTCAGGCACGAGTCTCAGCGGAGGCAACCACAACTCGGTTTTGTCGGGATACTGAAAACCGGGGGGCGCGATACCGACGACGTTGTAGTTTCGGCCGTCGAGCGTGATCGATCTGCCAACGAGAGACGGATCGGATCCGAAACGTCGCTGCCAGAGCGCGTGGCTCATGACGACAACCGGCTCGTGTCCCGCCTGCTCGTCCTGCGGAATGAACAGCCGCCCGTATTGCGGCGTGATGCCGAAGATGTCGAAGAAGTCGGCATTCGTTTGGGCGAGGTCGATCCGCTCAGCGTGGTCTGATAGGGCGAGGTTTGTCGTGGTGATCTTAATCGCGGAAAGATGTTCAAAGACGGTGTTCTGCTGGCGCCAGTCGTAGAAGTTAGCGGAGGTTGACTGGCCTCGTCTGCCGTTCGGATCAAGCTCCTGAATGGCGACGATCCGTTCTGCCGTTCGATACGGCAGACGGCGTAACACCACGCTATTGACGACGCTGAAGATCGCGGTGCTCGCGCCGATACCGAGCGCCAGCGTGATCACGACGATCGCCGTGAACCCCGGATGCTTCAACAACCCCCGCACGCCATAGCGAATATCTTTAATGATCGTGTCCATAGTCTCTTAACTGCCTTCTTCTCTGTGCAACCTCTGTGTTCTCTGTGTCTCTGTGGTTCGCTAATTCTTAGACAAAGGAACCACAGAGACACAGAGAACACAGAGGTTGCACAGAGAAAACCTGATCCTATTCGTACCGGAGCGCGCTCAGCGGGTTCACGCGTGATGCGCGTCGCGCAGGCAAGTAGCCTGCAAGCATCGCCACTACTGACAAAACAATCGCTGCTCCAGCGATTGTTAGAGGATCGGTCGGGCTCAATCCAAACAGTTGCGTTGAAATCAAACGTGCGCCAAGCAACGCCGCCGGGACACCCAGAATGAGTCCGGCTAATACGAGGTAAAAGGTCTCTCGTAAAATCATCCACGCGATGTTGCCGCCGCGTGCGCCGAGCGCCATGCGTATGCCGATCTCGCTGGTGCGACGCGCTACGCCCTGGGCCATCACGCCGTACAAACCAATGCTCGCGAGTATCAAAGCAAGCGCGCCGAAGAAACTGACCAGCTGAGCAATCAAACGTTCCTGGTTCAATTTTTCTTTTGATTGATCGCTGAGCGTTGTCACACCGAAGACAGGAAGCTTGTCGTCGATCTGAGTCAGCATCTGTCGCACTTGCGGTGTGAGCGGTGTGGGATCGGATTGCGTGCGAATGTGAATCGTGGCGGGGTAGGCGCTCTGATCCTGTACCTGAAGTATCGGACGGTAGACAGTCGGGTCAGGCTTATCACGCACGTCGTCGCTCTTGATGTCTCCGACCACACCGACTATCTGCACCGCTGCACCTTTGTCACTGTCGTCGTCAAATGAGAAGGTTCGCCCGATCGGGTTCTGGTCTTTGAAGAAATGCTCTGCGAACGCCGAATTGATCACGGCGACTTGCGTCGACGCGGCCGTGTCGCGCACGTCGATGTCACGGCCTCGCAACAACGGCATTCCGAGCGTCTCGGCATACCTGGGCGCGACTAAAATGTCCTGCGTGTCGAGATTCTCACCGGGCTGTGGCGTGTAACCATTAACCACGACGCTGCTGCTGTGACGTGTTCCACTCAGTGGCGAGTAGCTTGCGATCGATACGCTTTGCACCTGCGGCAATGAGCTCAGGCGCTCAACGATTTGCTGGTAAAGTGTGGCCAGCTCCGTTGTCTTATATCCGGCGAGACGCGGATCGACGCCAAGCAGCAGCACGTTGTTGCGATTGAATCCCAGATCCTCGCTCTGAAGTTTCAAGAGACTGCGTGCAAACAGTCCGGCGCCAGTGAGCAGGACCATCGAAAGACCTACCTGCATAACCACCATCAGCGACGATGGGCTGAGTCGCAGGAAGCCGCTGCGCAGGCGGTTCTTTTCTTTCATCGCGGAGGAAAGGTTTGTGCGACTCGCCTGCACGGCCGGAATCAGTCCGAACAAAAGACCGGCGACAATCGATACGCCTGCGGTGAATAAAAGCACGCCGGCGTCTGGTCGCGTATTGAGCGGGGCTTCTCTGGCAACAAGTCCAACCAGCACCGTCACGGCCCATTGCGCCAGCACCACGCCGCACACGCCGCCGATCAGCGCTAGCAACATGCTCTCGGTAATGAGTTGGCGAATGATCCGCCAGCGAGTTGCGCCGAGGGCCATACGCAGAGAGATCTCGGCTTTGCGTGAAGCCGCGCGCGATAACAGAAGACTGCCAACGTTCGCGCACGCGATCAGTAAAACCATGCCGACGATGGCCATCAGCGTTTGCAGCGGCTTGGAATACGCTCTGCGCAAACCAGAGATGCCGCCCTGTCCCTCGACGAGCCCCGCGTAAGTGTTCGCTATGCCCTGGCGTCGCTCGTCAGTGAGCTTGCTGCCTGCCTGTTCGGTCAAGAACTGTTGCAAAGCGAGGTTCGTCGTCGCCTGCGCTTGCTCGATGGTGGCGCCAGGCTTCAGACGGCCCATCACCATCAGGAAGTAAACCTGATCGTTGGTCAGCCATGATTCGCGCAGCTCTATTTGTGGTTGAAACGAGAGGGGTAGCCAGAAGTCGGGCGGACGCCGCACGCGCTCGCCGAAAAATTCTTTTGGAGTGACGCCGACAACAGTGAAGTTTGTGCCGTTGATGATGAAATTCTTGCCGATGACTGACGGGTCGCTGTTCAGCTCTTGCTCCCAGTAGCGATTACTGATCACGGCGGCTGGCGCAGCGCCGGGTTTGTCGTCTTCGTTTGTGAGCACTCGTCCACGCGCCGCGCGGACACCGAGTACTGAAAAGTAGTTGCCCGATACGAGTTGTCCGGCTCCGCGCGCGGCGGCGGTTGCATCCGGTCGCCGTACGCTCAGGCGGCTCGACCCGCTGCGTAGAGCGGCGATGTCCTGGAACGACTGATTGTGATTGCGGAAGTACTCGTAAGACGCATAGGAAAACAGTGTCCATTTTCCAGTGCGTGGAGTATCTTCGACCGACGTTCCCTCACCGGTTGCGTCACTGAACAAGACCAGCTCCTCCGGCTTATCGACCGGGAGCGTCTTCAGCATTACGGCGTTGACGAGCGTGAAGATGGCGGTGTTAGCGCCGATGCCGAGCGCGAGCGTGAGGACGGCGATAGCGGCAAAGCCTTTGCGCTTCAACAACCCTCGTATACCGTAACGAATGTCTTTGATTAAGTTTTCCATGATCTTCCATATCTCATCACGCACAGAACCGAGCGCGGTAGCGCCGGGTCAACTGCAACACTGGCGCTCCTATCGACACTTGACCCGGCGCTATCGCGCTCGGTTCTGTGCGCTACTCGTATCTCAGTGCTATCAGCGGATCGACTTTCGTTGCGCGTCGCGCCGGGACGTAGCAGGCGATGAAACCCACCGCCGCGAGCAGCAGCGACACGAGCACAAACGTCAACGAATCGGTTGGTCCAACTTCAAACAACAAACTCCGCATCAACCGCGTCAATGCAAACGCACCAGCGACGCCTAATATCACGCCGACGATCACGAGCGACATTCCCTGCCGAATCACCATCAGCAACACGTCGCGCGCACGTGCGCCGAGCGCCATGTGAATTCCGATTTCGCGTGTGCGTTGCGACACCGCGAATGCAAGCACGCCGTACAATCCGATCGCGGCCAGTACGAGGGCGAGCGCTCCGAACACGCTCAGAAGGACGACTGCAAAGCGGCGTGTCTCGAGCGTCACGGCAACGCGCTCGTCCATCGTCTTCACGTCGTAAACAGGCTGATTCGGATCCACCGCGAGCACCTGTTCGCGTATCGCAGCGGTTAGCGGACGCGGATCGCCGGTAGTGCGGACTACAAGTGTCGAAAGCCCGACATACGCCGGAAGGTAGAACGTGCCTTTCGCTTCTTCGGTCAGATCTTTTAGCTGTGCGGTCGCACAGATGCCGACGACGGTCGCGTACGGTCCGGTGTTGCTCCAGCTAATGCCGCCGCCCAGCGCATCGCCATTGGGCCAGAATCGTTTCGCTAATTCTTCATCGATGATGGCGACTGAGTTGGGCGCGAAATAGTTGCCGGCGCGCATGTCCGACGGTTGAAAGTCGCGGCCTTTCAGAATCGGCAGACCGATGGTCTTGAAGTAATCGGAGGATACGAAGGCGTAATCGGCGTGCGGCGGCGGATCGCCCGGATTAGCTTGCCTGCCGCGTATCGAGAAGACCGAGTTGTCAGCGCCTGGAGTGAACGGAGTCTGGTACGCGGCCCCGGCATGAATTACGCCCGGCAGCGCAGAGACGCGCGTGATGACGTTGTCGTAGAAGGCGGCGACTTTCGTCATTTTGTCGTACTGAGCATTCGGCAAAGACATTCGCAAGGTGAGCACGTTCTGCGCGTCGAATCCCGGCTTCACGTCGAGTACTTTGCTAAAACTCCGAACAAGTAAGCCTGCCGAGATCAACAAGACGAGCGCAATCGCGACTTCCGCCACGACGAACGTTCTTCGCAACCATTGACGCGTCCCGCTGGCTGAGTCCGTTCTTTCGGATTCTTTCAGCGAGCTGACGAGGTTCGTTTTCGACGCAGTCAAAGCCGGAACGAGACCGAAGATTACGCCGCAAAGAAGCGAAGCGCCAAGACTGAACAAAAGAATTCTGAGATCAACCTGGACGCCACTGACGCGCGGCAACGTGCTCGGCGCCAGCGCGAGCAAAGCCTTCGTTCCCCAAAACGCGAGCAGGATTCCGAAAGCGCCCCCGATGACTGCGATGACGAGACTCTCCGTGAGTAGTTGTTGAATAATGCGACCACGACCAGCGCCCAGAGCTGCGCGCACTGCGATTTCGTGACCGCGCACAGTCGCGCGAGCGAGGAGAAGGTTTGCAACGTTCGCGCACGAGATCAAAAGGACTGCTATGACCGCGCACAGTAAAACAAACAGCGGCCGTCGCACGTCGCTCACGTATTCATCGGTCAGTGTGCGGACTTCGATGTTGAAGATGTCGGGATCCGAGCTGCTTATGTTTCGCGCGACACCGGTCATCATGTCCTGCGCGTGGTGGAGCGTGGTCCCCGGTTTCAAACGCGCGAGCATCGTGTAGGCGAGACTGCCGCGACGCTCTTCGGAAAGCTCGCGCGGCGAGAAAGCCATCGGCACCCAGAAATCGACGTTGGGATAGATCTCTTCGATACCTTCGGGCGCAACGCCGATTAGCTGGTAGTTGTCACCGTTGAGCTGGATCGAGTTGGTAAGAGCCGAAGCGTCGGAGCTGTAGAGCCGTTTCCGCAAAGCCGTGCTCAACACCGCTACGCGCTCGTTGCCAAACCTGTCTTCTTCGGGAGTGAAGAACCGGCCGGCGACCGGATTGATCCCGAGCGTCGGGAAGAACGTTGCGGTCACGCGTCCGGCCTGCAAGCGCTCCGGGATATTCACGCCAGTGAGATTGAAATTCCGCGTCGCAAAAGCCGCGCTCGATTCAAAGATGTCCGTCTGCCGGCTGTAATCGATATAGTGAGGAGCCGAGACCGAGGTGCGCGGAAGATTGATCTTCGGCATCTGGTTGTGGACCACAACTACACGATCCGGATCTGCAACCGGTAATTTGCGCAGCAAGACTGCATCGACAACCGTGAACGTCGCAGTCGTCGCACCAATCCCCAGCGCGAGCGTCAGCACAGCGATGCCGGCGAAGCCCTTCCGCTTCACGAGCCCTCTGAGGGCATATCGCAGATCATTGAATAACGTCGTCATGAGATTCACAGAACCGAGCGCGGTAGCGCCGGGTCAAATGTCATTAACAAGCGTCGTCATTGCAGCAGACCCGGCGCTACCGCGCTCGGTTCTGTGCGCTACTCGTAGCGCAGCGCGACGAGGGGATCGACTTTCGTCGCGCGGCGGGCCGGCAAATAGCACGCAACAAACGCCGCCACCAGCAAACAAACCGAAACCAGGCTGAACGTCAGGAGATCCGTCGGTTGCACACCCACGAGCAGCTTCTCGATAAACCGCGTGAGCGCCCACGAGCCCGCCAATCCGATCACCATCCCGATCAGCGCCAGTTTCATTCCGTGCGTCACCACGAGCTTCAACACGTCAGCCGTCCGTGCGCCGAGCGCCATGCGAATCCCGATCTCCTGCGTGCGCTGCGTCACCGCAAACGCCATCACGCCGTAGATCCCGATTGCCGCCAGCACGAGCGCGATACCAGCGAAGATCGCGAGCATCACCGATGAAAACGAGTAGATCGCAACCGACGTCGAGCGCACTTCCTGCATCGTCTTCACGTCAAACACCGGCTGGTCCTTGTCGATGGCCCACACCTGTTGTCGCAGTGCAGCAGACAGCGACGCCGGATCGACACTCGTTCGCGCCACGAGGACCATCGCGTTCCACGAATCCTGCGCGTGCGGCAGGTAGTACTCAGGCTCGATCGGAATATTCAGCTCGTGCTTCACGTCTTTAATGACGCCGACGACCTGCATCCACGGCGCCTTGTCGAGTTCACCATAAAAGCGAATGCGTTTGCCGAGTGGATCTTGTCCGGGCCAGTGCTGGCGGGCGAGAGTTTCGTTGACGATGACAACCCGCGGCGCGCCGGCTTTGTCCTGCTCGGTGAATGCGCGACCACGAACAATCGAGATCTCCATCGTGCGGAAGTAATCAGGTGTCGCGACGCGATAACGACCGTCGTGCTCCTGGCCGGGCGCCGGCTCCGGCTCGCCTTCGACGAGGTAGGAATCGGACGAGTTCGAGCCGCCGAGTGGCACGTAGTTGACGAACGCTACCGACTCAACACCCGGCTGCGCTTTCACGCGTTGGACCAGGTCGGTGTAAAACGCCGCGATCGCCGGCTCGTCTTTGTACTTCGCGCGCGGCAAGACAAGATTCATCGTGAGCACGTTGTCAGGATTGAATCCGGGATCAGTTTTTAGGAGAGAAAGAAAACTGCGTGTGAGTAGTCCTGCTCCTATGAGCAACATAAGCGATAGCGCGACTTCAAAAACAACGAGCGAGCTGCGAAGCCGGTGTGAAGCGCTGCTCGCTCCCCGCGTTCCTTCTTTTAGCGAACTGTTGAGGTTCGGCTTAGACACCTGCAAAGCAGGAGCGAGACCAAACACGATGCCGCTTACGACCGAGAGTCCGAGCGTGAACAACAGCACTGTCGGATTGATGCCGAGCTGATACCAGCCGGGCGCGTACTTCGCCGCGTCGCCAGGATTACCGGCGCGCAACGCGTCGATACCCCAGAAGCCAATCAGTATTCCGAGTCCGCCGCCGATCAACGCAACGATCACGCTCTCGGTCAGCAACTGGCGAACGATGCGCCAGCGACTCGCGCCCAACGCAGTTCGCACTGCAATCTCTCTTTGTCGACCACTTGCACGCGCGAGCATGAGGTTTGCGACGTTCGCGCACGCGATCAGCAGCACGAATCCGACTGCGGCCATCATTACCCACAGCGCCGTGTCGTACATGCGCACGGTGTCGGCGACGATCGGGAAAACAGTTGAGCCCCAGCCTTTGTTGGTTTCGGGAAACTGCTGTTCGAGCCGCGCCATGATGTTGTCGATCTCGGCCTGCGCGCTCTGGATCGACGAGGCGGATTTCAATCTGCCGATTACGTAATAACCATGACTGCCACGGCTCTTCATCAGCTCCGGCGTCATCTGTATCGGCGCGTAAACTTCAGCGCCTTTCGGATAGTTGAAACGTTCCGGCATCACGCCCACGACTGTGCGTACGACGCTATTTACCGTTATTGTTTTGTTGAGGATGTTTGGATCGCCGCCGAAGCGTCGCTGCCAGAGACTATGCGTGATGATCGCGACCTGGTCCTTGCCTGGCTGGTTTTCTTCAGGCGAGAAGTTGCGGCCGAGGATCGGCTTTATGCCGGTCACATCGAGAAAGTTTGCAGTGACGAGAAATCCCTGGATGCGTTCGGGCGGATCGATGCCGGTGAGATTTGCGCTCCACCAACGATAAAGGGCGAGTTGATCGAATGATTGGGTCTGCGATTGCCAGTCGAGATAGTTTGCGACTGTGACTTCGTTATGCATGACGCCGCGAGACGGCAGCTTGTCCCAGACGGCGACGACGCGATCGAGCTCGGGGAACGGAAGGGGTTTCAGCAGCAGTGCGTTGATGGCGCTGAAGATCGCGGTGTTGGCGCCGATGCCGAGCGCGAGGGTGACGACGGCGATGAGCGTAAAGGTCGGCCGCCTCAAGAGATTTCTCAGTGCGTAACGAATATCGCCCATGAGCCTCCTTTGGCCTCAAAGTTTTCTATCAAATTCTTGCTAGTTCGCGATCAGAACCATCAGGGTGGCGTCGTCGTCGAAGTTGCCGGCGCAGAACGCTGTGACTTCGTCGAGGATCAGTGTCCTTAACTCAGCCGCGTTGCGCCCGACGTACGATCTCAGGCATGCCTGCAGGCGCTGCTCGCCAAACTCATCGCCCGCGGCATTGCGCGCTTCGGTGACGCCATCCGTAAACAGCAACAACTTGTCGCCGTCGTAAAGTTGAATCTCTTGTTGTGTGAAAGTTGAATCGCAGAAAGCGCCGATCACGCGGCCGCCTTCTTCAAGCAGGATGCATTCACTGTGGCGACGCACGAGCATCGGCGGATTGTGTCCTGCATTCGTGAACGTCAGCTTGCGCGTGTTGATATCGAGCTCGCTGTAAAAGCAAGTGATGAATTTGCGTAGCGGCGTGTTCCCGCACATGAGCAGGTTCAACTTCCCGCAAAGCTCACTCGGCGAGATGTTCTCCGAGGCCAGCGATTTCAACGCCGCCTGCATGTTCGACATCAATAACGCTGCCGGAAATCCTTTGCCCGCGACGTCGGCGACACACAAAGCCGCGCGCGCGTCGTCCAACTTGAAAGCGGCGAGGTAGTCGCCACTCACTCCGCGCGCCGGTTGCCAGGCGTTCGCGATACTAAAGCCGTGCAAGTGCGGCATCCGGCGAGGCATCAACCCGCGTTGAATCTCGCGCGCTTCGTCGAGCTCGAGTTTCAGTTGGCGCTCACGGCTCTGTTGCGCAGCTTCGCGATCGCGCAATCGACGGCCGTAATCGATTTGGGTTTTCAGCTTTCGCAGCAGGCGCGAGTTTTCCCAGGGCTTCTGTACGAAGTCGCGCACGCCGAGTCGCATCGATTCGACAGCGAGATCGACGGTGGCCCATGCGGTCATCACCACGATCGGGAGATCGTGATCGAGCGCGTGAATTCGCTCGATGAGATCCAGACCCTCTTTTCCTGACGTAGTGTCGCGCGCGTAGTTGAGATCCATGAGAACGAGATCAAACTTCTCTTGCTTGATCGCATCGAGCAGTGCCGCGGGCGAGTCGGCTGCTTCGGTCTGATAACCGGCGCCTTTGAGCAGCAGCCGCAGTGCGGCCAGGACGTCCGGCTGATCGTCTGCGATGAGCGTGCGGGGAACCTGTGCTGCTAGGGTATTCACCATCTCGGTAATCCTGACTTTGCAAATCCTGTCGGGGACTTACGGACACACTTCTGACGTCAACGTAGCTCCCTACGTTCGCGATTATCTTCTTGAGCAACTACAGGGAAACTGGGTCTTCCCAGGTGGCCAGAAGGCAGCGCTTAGCCGACAGCGGTCTTCTGCTCCTGTTCGGGATTAACAATCCATCCGTCTTCAAGCTGCACGATGCGATTGCCATATGAGGCATTCGTCTCGGAGTGCGTTACCTGGACGATGGTGGTGCCCTCATCATTCAAGCGCTTGAACATATCCATGATTTCCTTGCCCTGAGCCGAATGAAGATTTCCAGTCGGCTCGTCGGCGAGGATAATTCGCGGACTGGCAACAACCGCGCGCGCAATACCCACGAGCTGCTGCTGGCCACCTGAAAGCTGAGTTGGAAAGAGATCTTTCTTGCCTACCATCTGAAAACGATCGAGCGTATCGCAAACGATCGACTGCCGGTCCTTCTTGCTTACGTCGCGATAAGAAAGCGGCAGCTCGAGGTTCTCGAAAACGGTTTGATCGTCTAGCAGGTGATAGCTTTGAAAAACAAATCCGATGTTCTGATTTCGCAGCGCGGCGCGTTTCTTTCCATCCAGCTTGTGGACCGGGACGTCTTCGAAGTAATACTCACCGCTCCACGACTGGTCGTGCATGCCGAGGATGTGCAGCAAGGTCGACTTCCCTGCTCCTGATGGGCCCATGATCGACACAAACTCACCCTGCCTGATGTCCACATCGATCCGGCGCAGCACATAAGTTCTGGTCGGACCGTGCGGAAACGACTTCTCAACGCCGCGCAAACTGATCATTGAATTGCTCCAAAGCCGCTCTCGGCCAGCTCGCGTTTCGCTTCTCGAATCTCACGACGATCGGCGCCGGCTTCTTCTTCGACAATCAAACCGTCGAACAAGTGCACGATGCGATCTGCGTGCTGTGCGTAGCGCGGGTCGTGCGTAACCATGCAGATGGTCGCGCCGGCTCGGTGCAATTCACGCATCAGCTCCATCACGGCCTCGCCGTTGGTCGAGTCGAGGTTTCCAGTCGGCTCGTCCGCCAGCAGGATGCTCGGCTCTCCGCCAACTGCTCGTGCGACTGCGACGCGCTGCTGCTGACCGCCGGACAACTGGCTGGGCAGGTGCTTCGCGCGATGCGCCATGCCGACGCGCTCGAGTGCTGCGGTGACTCGCTTCTTGCGCTCACCGGAGCTCATGCCGCGATAGGTCAATGGCAGCTCAACGTTCTCGTAAACCGTCAGGTCGCCAATCAGGTTAAAGCTCTGGAAGATGAAACCCACTTCGCGGTTTCTGATTCTCGCTCGCTCTGATAGCGAGAGACTCTCAACCGGATGCTGGTTGAGGATGTACTTTCCATCCGTAGGCGTATCCAGCAGGCCGAGAATTGAGAGAAGAGTGGATTTGCCGCAGCCCGAAGGTCCGGCGATGGAAACGTATTCACCCTGTTTGATGTCGAGATGAATACCGGAGAGTGCGTGTGTTTCAACCTCGTCTGTGTAGAAAACCTTCTTCACGTCAGCAAGGTGAATCAGGGGCTCTGAAGAACTCATCATTCGCTCCTTAACGAATTTTTGTACTCGATCTTTTTAACTGAACACCGCGGACCGGGCTTTTGTGCCGCTTTGTGACTTTCTTTACCTGACCCGGATGCGGGAGTAACTATCCAAAGCTGTGGTGTCGGAAATAATGACCTGGTCGCCTTCCTTCAGCCCTTCGAGGATCTCGATCTGGCTGACGGAGTTGCGCCCGAGTTTCACACTGCGGCGCTCCGCTTCCGAGCCGTCGGGACTCAGGACAAACATACCGATGGTTTGTTGTGCCTGTCCGAAGGCGGGTCGACCGACTTTCAATACGTCTTTGAGTCGCTCCAGCTCGATCGTTCCGTCCACGCTCAAGTCAGGACGTGCGCTTGGCGGTAACGGACCAATCAATGAAGCGTCGATCTCAAACGTACCTTCGCGAGCTGCCGGGTCGATGCGCGAAACTGTTCCCTGGATCAAACCGTTGCGAGTGTCGACGATGACTGGCTGACCGATACGCACGCCGGAGATCTGCGTTTCCGCGACTCTCAAAACGGCCTTCAACGAAGCCGGATCGGCAACGCGCGCGATGTTGGTTCCGGGCGTAACCTGCTGGCCTTCGGTCACGAGGACTTGCTGGAGAACGCCGCCACTGCCGGCGCGCACTTTCAACTCATCTACTTGCTGACGTCGCAGTGTAGCGAGCGCTTTTAACTGATCCAGCCGTGAAGATGCCGCATTCAATTGCGCCTTCGTCGACTTCGAGTTGACTGCCAGTCGTTCCTGCTCAACTTTGAGCCGGTTCGCAAGGTCCTGAACCGTCACACGCGAGATCTTCAAGGTTAGATCGGCGACCAGTCCCTGCTTTCCCAGCACTTCGTCGGCATCGAGTTGCAACTTGGCTTGGCTGTATTGCGCGTTGATGGTGGCGATTGCGGACTTTTGGGTCATCGTGTCGCTCTCGAGCTTCACCTTCAGGTTCTCCTGATCAGCTTGAGCCGCTTTGACCTGCAGCTCCGTGTCCGCTGCTGTCTGTTCGAGCTGGGGATTGGAAAGCTCGGCGATGACCGTGGATGGATCAACTTCGACGCCCGCTTTCAGAAGAATTTTCTCGATGCGTCCGTCAGCCGGCGCCGGCACCCAGCGCGTAACCTCGGGTACGAGCGTGCCGTTGCCGCGCACGTCACGGACCATCTCGCCGCGTTTGACTGTCTCGATGACTGCTGTTGAGCGGTCGAGTGTCGGCGCAGCCGGCTTCAGCTTGGTGAGGCCGTAGGTGATACCTCCGATCGCGGCGATTCCGACCACGATCATGATGGCGTTGCGAATCTTCTTCTTAATCTTCGATTTAGGGGCTCGCTTGATATCCATAATGCTTCACTTCAAAGAAAATTTTTGGAGAGCTGTAATAGCCATTGTTGAGAGAGCGGCGATGCGCGCGCGAAGAATGAATTAAACGAGCTAGGTACAAACTTCACGCAACACTAGTACAGTTCTCCGCGCCGATGCGATTCAAAGCCTGTGCCAGCAGCGGAGTTGAACGTAGTTTGCGCCTGAAATGTTCTAAAAACAAGGAAATCGCGGTGGTTTGGGAGTGGGGCGTGGTCGCAAACTCGGATGCACGTTCGAAAAAACGTAAACGATCGTTTCGCTTGCGGGACATCGGAATCCCACTTTCGAAATCGTGTTAGTGGATCAATCAATGGTTGACACATGAGAGTCGCTAGGGCAAAATTGCCCCCAGAAATGACCCCGAGCCCGAAAGGTCACCGTATGGTGGCTTTCCCGAAAGGGATAGGGCCGGGGTCGACTATTTTGGCCAGACTGCCACGTTCATTTCGCGATGAGCAATCAAGTTCCGGTATTCGCGTAAATCCTTCTTTCCGCTAAAAGACCTCGCCACAGCGCCCACAACCATATCGGCCAGCTGTAGAAGATTGCTTGTTGTCGAGTCGAGCACTCTGACGTCCTTGTTGCCCAAAGAAGCACAAACACGCAAATGAAACTTATGTTTGGTACTGGTTCACATTGAAAAACGCCGAAGGCGTTGGCTAATTTTCAGCCCAGGGTTCGAACTTGCGAGAACCCTGGGACATGCATATATAAATGCGATTAAACCCTGTAAGGGTTCGGCGGTTGGCGAACCCTTACAGCACCCGACGCGGGTCGCCCCGCGTCATCAACTAAAAGGAACTTGGCATGTGGCCTGAGAAGTTGCAGGAAAAGCTAGACGCGCTGCGACAAGCTAAGACCGACAACCCAGTGGTGCTGCATGCCCGTCTTACAGCATGGTTCCGGAGATTGCGATCGTCACATTGGTGAAGACCTGCTAGTCAGTGTCTATCCCGTTTAGGAGATT